>DATJUU010000289.1:0-6839 GCA_035502155.1 Opitutaceae bacterium | reverse complement strand
CACCCCCTCGATCAACGCGGGCCCCAGAATCCGGTTCTGAAAGGTGATCCAGTGCGTCTCGCCGCGCATCAGGTGCTCGGTGGCCAGGCGAAGACTTTCCACATCGTGGGTTTGCCGGTGAAACATCACATAGACCGCCGTCAGCGCGGCTGTGAGCGCGAGGGCGTAGGCCAGACTTCCTTTGGAACCCGCCGCGCGTTCCGGGCCCGCGACTTTTGCGGAGGGAATGGGGTCGGTTGCGCATGCTTGGGGGGAAGGGGGCCCGGCGCCGGACCCGGCCGGAGGAAATTCGCTCATCGCCGGTCAGATCACGTCGGCGAATTGGCGTTCGGTCCGGCGGAAGAACCACAGGCCGGTCCCCAGCAGAATCAGGGTGACCGCCAGCGACACGATCAGGCCGGGCTCGTAAATCGTGTAGTCCGTTCCGAGCAGGCACCACCGGAAGCCGTCCACCACGCCGGTCAGCGGATTGAGCGCGAGCAGGTCGCGCCAGTTCGGCAGGAAATCGGTGCGGTAGCCGACGGGGGTCACGAAGACGCCGATCTGCAGCAGGAACGGCATGACGATGCGAAAGTCGCGGTACTTCACGGTCAGCGCCGAGACCCAAAGTCCGGCGCCCAGCGCGATCAACAGCCCGGCGAGCATGAAGACCGGCAGCAGGAGCACGTGCCAGGTCGGCAGGACGCCGTAGGTGAGGGCGAAGCCGCCGGAAACGACGAGGAGCACGGCCAGGTCGACGAGCGCCACGACCAGTGCGGACAGGGGCACCACCAGACGGGGGAAATAGACCTTGGAGATCAGGTGCGCGTTGCCCACGAGGCTTCCCCCCGCGCCGGAGAACGCGGAGGAAAAGAGCTGCCAGGGCAGCAGGCCCGCCAGCACCAGCAGCGGATAGGGCACGCCACCATCCGGCATCCGGGCGAGCTTGCTGAACACGAAGGTCAACAGGATGGTTTGCACCGCCGGCTGGATCACCGCCCAGGCCACCCCCAGGACGGTCTGCTTGTAGCGCACCTTGATGTCGCGCCAGGCGAGGAACCCCAGCAGCTCGCGATAGCGCCAGAGGTCGCGCCAGTAGTGGAGGTCGGCCCGGCCGGCCTCGATCACCAGCTCCTCCGCGGCGGCCGGAGGGGCGGGGCTGGGATGGCTCGGGTCGGTCATGGGTGGAGGCGGATCACACGGCCAGGGCGTCGCGCAGGCGGGCCTTGAAACTCGGATAGTCGAACTGCGCGGCGTGCCGCCGAATCTGCACGGAGTCCCAGGGGTGCTGCAATGCCCAAACGAGCCGGCCGGCGATCTGCGCGACGTCGCCATATTCGACCAGGACGCCCGAGGTGGCGTCGAGCAGTTCGGGCGTCGCCCCGGCGCGCGCCCCGAGGCACGGCTTGCCGTTGGCCATCGCTTCCAGAAAGACGATGCCGAAGCCCTCCTTGCGGCTTGGCAGCGCGAAGAGAGTGCACTCGCGGTACGCGGCCCGCAGGGCCTCGTCGCTCTGGAATCCGGCGAACTCCACTGCGTTCGTCACGCCCAGCCGTCCGGCGAGGGCGCGCAGGCGCGGCAGGTCGCTGCCCGAGCCGATGATCTTCAGCCGGGCCGCGGGCAGCAGGCCGCGCACCGCCGGCATCGCCTCGATCAGCTGGGCCACGCCCTTGTACCGCTCCGCGGCCTCGAGGCGGGTGACAGTCAGGATCAACGGCGGCGCCGACGGACGGCCCTCGGCCGCGGAGAGGGCGAGCGACGGATCGAGCGTGTTGGGCACGATGACCAGCTGCTCCGGGGGCAGCGCGACCTGCCGGAGGATCTCGCGCCGGGTAAAGTCACTCACGCACAGGATGCGCGCGGCGCCGCGCAGCGCCTTTTGCTCGAGGCGGGAGAACGGCCGCCACACCTCGATGCCGTGGGCCACGAGGAAGTACCGCAGCCGGGGCCGCAGGCGCCGCGCCAGCCACGCGACCGGCAGCTGCCCGATGTGGCCGCACACCAGCCGGTCCGCCCCGGCGGCCGACCGCAGCGCCTGCCAGACGAAAACCGCCTTCCGGCGCCCACAGGTCCGCGCCCTTCCCAGGCGCCCGCCGGCGTAGGGCTGCAACCGCTCCGCCGGCAGGGTTTGGTCGTTGAGCACGACCAGCCGCACCTCGTCGGCATCGGCTGCGAGCTCGCACAGGGCCTTGAGGTAGAGCCGCAGGATGCGCTGGATGCCGCCCTCGCGGGCGAACAACTCGGGGCAGAGCAGGACGGTCTTCACGGCGCGGGACGGCGGTTGAGGAAGGCGACGAGGATCGCGAGGCTCCAGACCCGCGACCATTCGCGGTCGTCGCGGCCGGCCAGGAAGCCCTGCCAGAAGCCGCGCACCGTGGCAACGTCGAGGAACCCGCTGCGGGCGATCGAGGCGTCGCTGAAGGTGTCGGCCAGGAAGGGCTGCAGGTCGCCCCGCATCCAGACGGCGAACGGCAACGTGAATCCGTGCTTGGGCCGCCGCCGGATCCCGGCCGGCAGGAGCGCGCCGAGGGCTTCGACCAGCGCCGATTTCGGTCGGCCGCCGCCGGCCTTGAAGCGCGCCGGTTGGGCCCAGAGCCACTCGATGAACGGCGCGTCGACGAACGGCACGCGCAGCTCGAGCGAGTGCGCCATGCTCATGACGTCACTGTCGCGCAGCAGCACGTCGGCCATGTACGTGCGCAGCTCCCAGGCGCTGATCGTCTGGAAGGAATCGGCGCCCGCGAGTTCGGCCGGCAGATCCGCCAGGCACGGGTGTTCGGGCGCGGCGGCGACGCCGGCGCGCACATCGGGATGCAGGAGCGAATGGCCGAGAACCGTCGAGAAGACGCGCCGCTGGAGCGAGCACAGCTCGTGGAGGTTGTTGGCGTGGGTCAGGAAGTCGGCCAGCTTGCGCGGGCGCACCCCGCCGCCGACGAGCCGGCGCACGATCGTCCGGCGCCACGCCGCCGGCAGGCGGCGCCAGACGGGCAGCAGGCGCGCCAGGCGCGGCAGGTCGCGGAACGACGGGTAGCCGCCGAAGAGTTCGTCGCCGCCGAGGCCGGAGAGCGCCACCTTGACGCCGCCGGCGTGCGCCGCCTGGCTGACGTAGTAGGTGTTGATGCCGTCGCCGGTGGGCTGGTCGAAGGTGCCGAGCAGGCGGTCGAGGTCGGCGGCGACCTGCCGGCCGGTAAGCACCAGTTCGTGGTGCTCGGTGCCGAGCGCGGCTGCCGCGCCGCGGGCCGGGCCGGCCTCGGAGTAGGCGGCCTCGTCGAACACGAGCGAGAACGTCCGGAGCTGCGGCGCCCCGGCCCGCTTCATCAGCGCGACGATGCCCGACGAGTCGATGCCGCCGGAGAGGAACGCGCCGACGGGCACGTCGGCCACGCGGTGGGCCTGGACGGTGTCGTCCAGGCGGGCGCACAGCTCGCGGTTGAATTCCCCCGCGTCCCGGCAGGCGGCGGCGGCGGGCGCCGCGGGAAAATGCCACCAGGGTTGCAGCGCGAGCCGGCCGCCGGCGTAGCGGGCGCAGCTCCCCGGCAGCAGGCTGAGCACGCCGGCGTAGATCGTGCGCGGGGCCGGCACGGAGAAATAGGCGAGATACTCGGCGACGGCATGGGCGTCGCAGGTGGGCGCGGCCTCGCCCGCGGCGAGCAGGGCGTTGATCTCGGAGGCGAACGCCAGCCGTCCGGCCGCGGCGTCGTGGTGGTAGTAAAGCGGCTTGATGCCGAAGGCGTCGCGCGCGAGGAACAGGCTCTGCTCCGCCTCGTCCCACACCGCGAACGCGAACATGCCGCGCAGGCGGGGCAGGCAGTCCGCGCCCCAGCGGGCGAAGCCCGCGAGCAGCACCTCGGTGTCGCATTGCGTGCGGAAGGGGTAGCCGCCGGCCGCCAGCTCGCTCCGCAGGGCACGGTGGTTGTAGATGCAGCCGTTGAAGACCAAATGATAACGGCCGCAGGCGCTGGTCATCGGCTGGTGGCCGCCCGCCGGGTCGATGATCGCCAGGCGGCGCATGCCCAGGGTGGCCGGTCCGCGGCTGAGCTCCCCCGTGTCGTCGGGTCCGCGCCGCTCCATGGCGGCGCACATGCGACGCACGGCCGCGCCCCGCGCCTCGGGATCACCATCGCGTTCGATCAGTCCGGCAATGCCACACATGAGCGGGGAGAACGCTTCGCCGCGTCACTTCCGGGGAAGCAACCTGTAAAAGTTCGCTGCCTGAGGAACCCGACGGCCAAGCTCGGGGTGGGGCGGGAGGGGAGACACCGCCTTGTCCAACCCTTAGGCTGAACGCAACTTTCGCAGCTTACGAGCCGGTTTTGCAGCCGGCTTACAATCGGCCTGCCGGCGGCGGCGATGACGCCTCGCGGTCCCGGTTCCGGCGGCCGGTGGAATCCCGCTCCCCTCAGGCGCAAACCGAGCGGGCGATCTCCCCGGCTTTTTCCGGCGAGACCAGCTTTTCCACCAGCAGCAGCCCGAAATCGAGCGCGGTGCCGGCCCCGCGCGAGGTGAGCACGTTGCCATCCGCCACCACGCGCTCGCCGGCGAGGATGTGGGGCAACTCGCCGGCGACCGAGAAATGCGCCGTGTAGCGGCGGCCTTCCAGCAGGCCGGAGGCGTTGAGCACCGTCGGCGCGGCGCAGATGGCGGCGAGCCACCTGCCCGCGGCCGCGTGGCGTTCAACCGTGGCCCGCACCCGCGGATCGCTCCGCAGATTGAGCACGCCGGGGCCGCCCGGCAGGAACAGCAGGTCGAACAGCCGGTCGCGCACCTCGGCCAGCGCGACGTCGGCGTGCAGGGTCAGGCCGCTCCGGCCGCTCACATGCCGGTGGTCCGCCAGCGAGGCCACCGTCACCTCGACGCCGGCGCGGCGCAGCAGGTCGACGGGCGTCACCGCTTCGATTTCCTCGAAACCTTCGGCCAGCAGCGTGAGGGCGGTGGGCATGGGCGGAATCGGGTTCTGGGTTTCGGCGGGAAGTCCGCACCGGGCGTGAAGGCAGTCGCCAAGCGCGGCAAACCCTGTACGGTAGTCTGGCGACGATGGAAGATTTCGCACGTCTGGCCAACAAAAGATTGGTGATCCTCGGCTGCGGCTACCTCGGGACGGCCGTCGCCGTCCAGGCGCGCGCCGCCGGTCTGCAGGTCGCGGCGCTCACCCGCAACGCGGCGCGGGCCGCCGAGATCGCCGCGCTGGGGGTGGAGGCGGTCGTGGACGATCTCGCGGCCGAAACCTGGCACGCCCGGATCGCGCCGGGCGCCGACCTCGTGCTTGATTGCGTGAGCGCGGGCGGCGGCGGGCTGGAGGGCTACCGGCGTTCGTACGTCGACGGCCTGCGCTCGGTGCTGGCCTGGGCGCGCCGGGGGCCGGCCGGCACGATCGTCTACACGAGCAGCACCTCGGTTTATCCCCAGAGCGGCGGCGCGGTGGTGGACGAGACCTCGGCGGCGGACGCCCGCGCGCCGGCCAGCCGGATCCTGCGTGACGCCGAGAACGTGCTGCGGCAGGCCGGCGAGGCCTGCGGCCGCTGGTTCATTCTGCGGCTGGCGGGCATCTACGGGCCGGGCCGGCACCACCTGCTGGACCAGCTGCGGACCGGCGCGGAGAGTCTGCCGGGCGAGGGCGGCCACCGCCTCAACCTCGCCCATCGCGACGACATCTGCGCGGCGATCGCCTTGGCGTTCGCGGCGCCGCCGCGATGGACCAACCGCATCTACAACGTGGCGGACGGCGCGCCGGCCCCGAAGGCCGAGGTCGTCGGCTGGCTGGCGGAGCGGCTCGGCCGCGCCCCCCCGCGCTTCGGCGGCGGGCCGGGCAGCGCGCGGCGGGAATTCGCCGCGCCCCCCGACCGGATCATCAGCAGCGCGCGATTGCGGGCCGAGCTCGGCTGGCAGCCGCGGTACCCCACGTTCCGCGAGGGCTACGCCGCGCTATTAAGTGCTTGAAGAACCCGCCGCGTTGGCTGCGACTAGTTCGCTGCCCGGAGTTTTGGGTTTTGAGTTTCGCGTTTTGAGTTGATTCGCGGACCCAAGACCCAAAACCCTAACCCCAAAACCCATTCCCAACATGCCCGGCGTCGGCAAGCTCCTCAAACAAGCCCAGAAAATGCAGCGCCAGATGGAGTCGCTCCAGGCGGAACTCGAGAAGCAGGAACTCGAGGTCACCGCCGGCGGCGGCGCCGTCGCGCTCAAGGTCAGCGCGTCGGGCAAGTTCCTCGCGCTCACGCTCGACCCCGAGTTCCTCAAGGAGGACCCGAAGCTGGTCGCCGAGACGCTGCTCGGCGCGATCCAGGACGCCGGCAAGCAGGCCAAGGAGCGCTACGACGCCGAGATGCAGAAGGTGACCTCGGCGTTCCAGGTCCCCGGGTTCTGAGGCGCGGCGCGCTCCTCCGGTTTTGGGTTTCGGGTTTTGCGTTTTGAGTTGCCGGCCCAACCCAAAACTCAAAACCCAAAACTCAGAACCGACTACCCATGACTCCCGCCTTCGACAATCTCCAGAAGCAGCTCAAGCAGCTGCCCGGTTTGGGCCACCGCTCGGCCGAGCGCATCGCGCTCAACCTGATCGTCGAGCGGCCGGAGCGGTTGGCGGCGCTGCTGGCGGCGCTGCAGGCGGCGGCCGCCTCGGTCAAGCGCTGCCCGCGCTGCGGCAATCTCGCCGAGGGGGGGCTGTGCGAGGTCTGCGCCGACCCGAAGCGCCTGCCGGGCGTGGTGTGCGTGGTCGAGCAGGTGCCGGACCTCGTGGCCATCGAGCGCTCGGGTGCGTTCCGCGGCACCTACCATGTGCTGCACGGCAAACTGTCGCCGATCGCGGGCGTTGGCCCGGAGCATCTCAACCTCAAGGCGCTTTTCACCCGGATCGAGGCGGGCGA
>DATJUU010000288.1:0-2356 GCA_035502155.1 Opitutaceae bacterium | reverse complement strand
CTGGGCCAAGTACCGGCGGCGTTTTGGCGGCGGCGAGCAGGAGCGCTCCACGCCCTCCTGGTTCCTGAACGAGGTCCCGGAAAAATTAATCGTCAATCTCGGACCGCAGCAGGCTCAGCCCGGCGAAGTCGATTTGACCGCCGAGCGCTGGGAAGCCCGCCAATCCGCGCGCCGCAGCACCTACACCGGCAAGACCTACAATTCGGTGGAAAACATCTCGCAATTCTTCGGGGAGCGTGGCATCAGTTTCAACGCGCCCCGTCCGGCGCCGCCGCCCACGCCTCAACCGCGTCAGGCGCCCTTCGTTCCGCCGCGTCCCTCGCTGCCCGTCAAGCCGCCGCTCCCGGCGGCGCCCCCGGGCGCGCCGCCCCGCCGCATCACGCGCGCCGGCATGACCGTCGAACATCCCAAGTACGGCAAAGGCACTGTCGTTCGCCGCGAAGGCGATGGTGATAATGCTAAGATCACTGTTAACTTCCCGCACCACGGCCTCAAGAAACTGGTCGAGAAGTACGCAGGTTTAAAAAGAGACTGATGAACACCAAGACCGTCACCGACAAGACCGAACGCAAAAAGCTGAAACGCGCGGCGCGCAAGAAAGCGGCGCCGAAAGCCAAGCGAGCCGCCGGCGTGGCCCGCGGCTCCCTGAAGAAAAAGATCCGTCACCAGGCACAAGGCCAGCGCAAGCGCTAGCCGGTTGTGGGGCAGGCTATCCTGCCTGCCGCCGGCTTTTAGCCGGCGCGGTTGTCCTTTTGCATAAGCGCGCGTGAGCCTCTTCCGCACCAAAAGCATCGACGCCCTGGTCGCCGCCTCCGAAGATCCGCAAAAACGCCTCCGCCGCACCCTCGGCCCGTGGAGTCTCACTGCCTTCGGCATCGGCGCCGTGATCGGCTCCGGCATCTTCATCCTCACCGGCACCGCCGCCGCCGGGGAAATGCGCGGCTACGATTCCATCTTCAACGCCCCCGTGCTCGATCTCATCCTGCACGGCGCCCGCGCCCTTTCTACCGCCGGCCGTCCCGGCGCCGGACCCGGCATTTCCCTCTCGTTTCTGCTCACCG
This sequence comes from Opitutaceae bacterium, assembly GCA_035502155.1. GTDB lineage: Bacteria > Verrucomicrobiota > Verrucomicrobiia > Opitutales > Opitutaceae > Fen-1467. Next base: position 1,295 of record DATJUU010000288.1, on the reverse strand, counting down.
CCCTGGCCTGCAGCTTCGCCGCGCTCTGCTACGCCGAGCTGGCCTCCATGATCCCCATCGCCGGAAGCGCCTACACCTATGCTTACGCGACGCTCGGCGAGATCATCGCCTGGATCATCGGCTGGGATTTGATCCTCGAATACGCCGTCTCCAATATGGCCGTCGCGGTCGGATTCTCCGCGTATCTCAACGACGTTCTCGAAAACACCTTTGGCATTCACCTGCCCGCGCGCTTCGCCAACCCGCCCATTGTCGCCGGCCAATTCACCGGCGCCTGGTTCAACATCTCGGCGCTCGTCATCCTCCTGGTGCTCAGTTACATCCTGGTGATCGGCGTGCGTGAGAGCGCCGCCGCCAACAATGCCATGGTCCTTATCAAGATCGCGGCCATTTTGATTTTCGTCATCGGGGCCAGCCGCGCCGTTCACACCGCCAACTGGCATCCCTTCCTGCCTAACGGCTTCCCCGGCGTGATGACCGGCGCCGCCATCGTCTTCTTCACGTACATCGGCTTCGATTCCGTCTCGACCGCCGCCGAGGAATGCGGCCGCCCGCAGCGCGATCTCCCATTCGGCATCATCATGACACTGGTGGTCTGCGCCGTCCTCTACATCGCGGTCTCGCTGGTCCTCACCGGCATCGCCCCGTGGAACACCTTGAACAACGCGGCGCCCGTCGCCAACGCCCTCAAGAACCTCGGCTTCAATGGCGTCCGCCAGTGGGTCGACATCGGCGCGTTGATGGGCATGATCTCCTCGCTGCTGGTGTTTCAATATGGTCAGGCGCGCATCTGGTTCGCCATGGCGCGCGACGGCCTGCTCCCCAAGTTCTTCGCCCGGATCCATCCCACGCACAACACCCCGCACGTCAGCACCTGGATCGCCGGCCTGTTCGTCGGCATTCCCGCCGGCCTCTTCGACATCGGCACCCTGGCCGACCTCGCCAACATCGGCACCCTGTTCGCGTTCATCGTGGTTTCGGCCGGCGTCATCGTCCTGCGCAAAACCCAGCCCGATCGCAAACGCAGCTTCCGCGTCCCCGGCTGCCCGGTGCTGCCCCTGATTTCGATCGCCTTCTGTCTGGTCCTGATGGCCGCCCTGCCGCTCGAAACCTGGGTCCGCTTCTTCGTATGGCTCTTCATCGGCTTCGCCATCTACTTCCCATTCGGAAGAAAGAAGAGCGCGCTGGCAGGTACGGCGTAGCGAATGCCTCGATTCGCGATCTAGTGGCACGTCCCGGTTATTCCGTTGGCGTGGCATAAGGCTCCAGCCTTGTGTCCCGCGCGAAGCGCGGTG
>DATJUU010000287.1:0-2744 GCA_035502155.1 Opitutaceae bacterium | reverse complement strand
CGCCGCGCCTCCGGCGCGGCTACGTCTCGACGAGCGTGATTTCCGGATCGAACTCGACCGTGAGGCGGTAAACGTTGCCCGGGCGCATCACGAGGGGATGGTCGCGGCGCAGCGTCTGGAGGTAGTGGATCTTGCCGAAGTTGGTGCGGTAGGCGGCGTCGTTGCTCACCACCTCGGTCTCCTGCCACACGGCCTGGAAATCGTTCTTCAACACGCTGCAACGGTGACCCTGCGGGCCGAGCACGGGCGAGTTGCCGAGCCGGTAGCGCGAGTGCGGCGCCCCGATGCACACCGTGTAGCGGAAGCCGTCGAGCGTGACCGGCTGCTTGACGGTGTAGGCGAATTCGCAGCCGACCTTCGCGCCGGTGAACGTCCACTGCACCTTGACGCTGCCGAGGCCGCGCACGAGCTCCTCCTGCGTGCTGATGAGCTCGGGCTGCTCGTAGCGGAAATAGAAGCTGTTGCGCAGGCCCAGGCCGGTGACGCATCGCTGGCCGTAGAACGCCGGCACGGTCACGTGCTCGCCGAAAGTCAGCTCGGGGATCAGCACCGGCAGGTAGTGGTTGTTCGGCCAGTCGAAGATGCCGGGACAATGCGGGAAGGGCAGGGCGTCGGAGGTCAGCACGCTGCCGGCGCTGAGGAGCGGGAGCTCGATGTGCAGGCCGCTCTCGGCGTCGCGATAGAGGAACAGGCCCTGCTCCTTGCGGTTGGACTTGTCGTAGATGACGAACCGGCCGCTGGTGCGCGCCGCCTCGACCCGGGGCTGGCCCTCGGGCATCTGCACGGTCTTGGCGAGGCGGGACCACTGGCACAGGTAGCGGGCGCCGTCGAAGTTCGCCATGCGCGTGGTGTGGGTGGAGTAGGCGGTGCGCTCCTCGTCGCGCACGACGAGGTAGCCGTGCTCCTGGTCGAGGTAGGTCTGGTAGAAGAAGTAGAACAGGCGCCGCAGGATGTCGAAATAGCGCGGCTTCAGGTCGTCGGCGATCCAGCCGTCGCGCAGGCCCTGGAGGATGAGGCTGATGCAGTGCAGCTGGCCGTAGGCGCCGGCGGCGCGGCCGTAGGCCCAGCCGAGGCCGTCGGACCGCACCAGGTCGGGCATCATGCGGATGTATTTCTCCGCGTAGGTGCGCAGGGTGGGGAGCTTGCGCTCGCGCACCCCGGGGTTGGAGTGGAGCTGGAGCGCCGAGCGGATGAAGACGAACGTCAGGACGCCGTAGAGGTTGAAGTTGCCGCCCAGGCCCTTGGCCGCGTCGTCGAAGAAGCCGGTGGAGCTGGTCTGGTTGATGCGGTCGACCATCCGCTCGATCAGGCGGCTGGTCTCGTCCTTTTTCGACAGCCCGAAGCTGAAGCGGCACACGGCCTTGGCGACGTTGAAGGCCTGCCAGTGGTTGTCGTAATCGCTCCGGTGCAGCAGCATCTTGTCGAGCCGCTGGCGGGTCTCGTCGACCAGGCGCTCCCACACCGGGTTGCGCTCCTTGGACGGTCCGAAGCAGAGCAGGCCGAGGGCGGCGTAGGCCAGGCCGTTTTCCGCCGGCGGTTCGGTGAAGACCTGTGCGGTCACGCAGCGCGCCACGAGGTCGATGACGTCGTGGCCCTTCAGCGTGGTTTCGCCGGTCGCGCGATAGAATTCTCCGAGGGCAAACGCGACATGCCCGGGCTCGTCAGGGCGGGGATGCTCGCCGGAAACAGGGGTGACGGTACCGTCGGGATTGATCGAGTCCAGGTTCTGGCTCAACATGGAGCGGGCCATGTCGAGACATTGCTCGGAGAAGCTGTGCATGCAGTCTGGGTTGGCGTGTCGGAAACAATTCCCCCGCGCGGCCGCGCGGAGGGAAGCGGTAAGTTTTTCCGGGTTTTGACGGGCGGCGCAAGCGGGAAATTGGCCGGATGCAGAAAAAGCCGGCCGGCCCGCCGCCGCGCCCGGTCACGGCCGCCCGGGGAGCGCCGCGCAGGCCGCGGCGACGGCCTCCCGGTGCGCCGCAAGCCGTTGGTCCAAGGGGTGCGCCGACGGGGATTCCAAGGTGTAGCCCAGCCGGGTGTGGTGGGCGTGCAGGTAGATCGCCTCCGGCCACAGCTCCCGGCGGGCCGGGTCCGGGTCGGGCCGGATGATGCCGGGGGCCGCGGCGGGCCGGCCGTCGATCACCGCGGCGGACTCGATCGGGCAGACCCGCCCCACGGCGGCGACCATGGGCTCCGCCAGGCTCGGCCGCCGGTCCGGATTCAGCTCGTACAGGTAGAAGCCGTGCGTTTCCCAGTCCTCGTGCAGGCAGAGCGTCAGATCAAAGGCCGGCTGGCGCCGCAGCCAGGCGACGTGGGCCCGCACCTCGGCGGACTGGAGCGAGCGGTAGTCGCGATTGAGGTCGCGCCCCGCGGAGTCCTCGCGTGTGCCGCGGATCATCCCGCCGGGGTTGAGCAGCGGACAGAGGTACCAGCCGGCGTGGTTGCCGAAGAAGCCCGCCTCCAGCAGCTGCAGCAGCGACCGCGGCGGCGCCGGTTCGTCGCCATGGATGCCGGCGGAGAGGTAGACGCGCGGCCCCCCGTCCGGCGCCGGCCTGGCCAGCGCGAGCAGCGGCACGCCGTCCGCCTCGCCCATCGTCTCGAGGGTGAAACCGGCCGCCCGGCCGGCGGCGGCGAGTCGGTCGGCGAGCGCGGCGACCTCGGCGGGCGACGATGCTTTGACAGGCGGGCGTGGATTCACTGGATTGGGCGCGGTTTTGCCGCCCCGTAGCTTCAAAACCAAGCCC
>DATJUU010000286.1:0-6787 GCA_035502155.1 Opitutaceae bacterium | reverse complement strand
GCGGCGGGTCACCGAGCCGCTCAGCCGGCTCAAGACCGCCGCGCTCCAGGTCGCCGCCGGACGGTATGGGCTGCAGGCCGACATCCGGAGCCCGTCGGAGGTCCGCGACCTCGCCGGGGCGTTCAACCGCCTGAGCCGCTCGCTCGAGCAGCGCCTCCAGGACCTGCGGCAGGTCAACGCCTCGATCGAGCAGGACCGGCGGGAGCGGCTGCTGCACCAGGCGCTCCAGCGCCGCGACCTGACCGCGAGTCCACCGCCCTCCGACTGCCTGCGGGTGCTCCAGCTCCCGGCGCCGCACGAGTGCCGCGACGGGTCGGGCTGGGTCCGCTGGCAGAACCAGCTGCTGTTCTGGTCGGCGGAGCTCGAGGCGACCCCGCTGGCGGCCGCACGCACGCGGCACGATTTCGCGCTGGTCCTGCAGCCGCTGCTGCACCAGCACGGCGCCGACCCGGCGGTGCTCGCGCTCCGCCTGGAGCCGCTGTTCCGGGACCGGATCCACGGCTTCCTCGTGGTGAATCTCGAGACCGGCCACGTCCTGTACCTGCCGCGCCGGTGCGCGGCCCCGCGGCTCAGCGGCGAGCCGGTGACGCTCGAGCCCGGCCGGGCGCAGGTGCTGCCCGCCGACCGGCTGCTCGCCTGGTGCACCCGGCCGGCGGCGGACGCCGTCCTCCCGGCCGCGCTGGCGGGCGGCACCCTCGACCAGGCGGAGGCGCAGTTGACCGCCGCGCTCGGGGCGCAGCCCACGCTCGCCCTGCTCTGGCGCACCGGGCGGCAGGGCAGCCCGCTCGAGGCGCTGCGGACCCTGCTGCGGGACAAGGGGCTGATCGAGCGCCAGTTTGCCGGCCTGCCGCCGGCGGAGCTCGACCTCCTCCTGAGCGTGGCGCAGCGCGAGAAGCGCGCGCCGGAGCAGCGCCTCACCCTCCAGGGCGAGCGCAACGACCAGCTGCATCTCATGATCGACGGCCGCGTCCGCATCGACGCCGCGGGCGGCCCGATCGTGCTCTTTGGCGGCCACTGGATCGGCGAATTCAGCTTCCTCTACGGCGGCGTCGCCAACGCCACCGTCACCGCGCTCTCCCCGCTCGACTGCCTGGTGTGGGACCGCGCCCCGCTCATCGCGCTCCTGCAGGAGAATCCGTCGCTGGAGCGCAATTTTCTCGCCGTGCTCGCCCGGGCCATGACGGCCAAGCTGAGCGAGCCCCCGTTCTCATGACGCTACCGGAAAAGATCTTCGCGCTGCGGCGCCTGCCCGTGCTCGCCGGCCTGACCGATCCCGAGATCGCGGTGCTGGCGGAGGCGGCCCGGGAGCGCCGCTACGCCGCCGGGGCGGTGGTCTGCGCCCGGGGCCGGCTGCCCGCGCAGCTCCTGCTGGTGTGCGAGGGCGCGGTGCTCGACGCCGACGGCCTTCCCCAGGGTGGCGCGCCGGGCGCGGCCGCCCTGTTGTCCGACCGGCCCGCCGATCCGGCCCTGGTCGCGGGTCCCGGGGGCGCGCGGTGCCTGCAGCTCGCCCGCAGCCACCTCTTCACGCTGGTGCGCCAGTGCCCGGCGTTCGTCGTCAGCCTGCTGGCCGCCGGGACCGCGGCCGCGCCGCCGCCATGAGATTCCGCACCCAGATGCTGCTGGCCTTCGTGCCCCTGTTCCTGCTGCTCGGCGCCTCGGGCGAAACGGTGCTGGCGCTCCTCGAGCACCGCGAGATGCGCTGGGGGCTGGAAGAGGAAGCCAGCTCGCTCGCCGTGGCCCTGGCGGAATTTCTGCGCGACCAGCCGTTTGCCAACCCCCACCCGCCCGCGGCCGGCCCGATCAACTGGGAGGACTCGGTCGGCACGGTCCTGAAACGGGACCAGGTCCTGCGGCTCGACCTGCTCGCCGCCGACGGGCGCACGGTCGTGCGGCACTTCGGCCCCGCGGCGCCCGCCGGGATCGACGCCGCCCTGCCGCCCGGGGTCGCGGAGCGCCTCGGCCAGGAGACCTGGGTGCTCGGCGCCATCGCCGGCCGCGGGTCCGACGCGACGCTCACCGCCTACGCCCCCCTCCACCGCCCGGACGGCGCCCTCGCGGGCTACCTCGGCGTGACGGTCGACGCGGGCGATTACCTACTGGCATCGAAACTGGAGACGCAGCGGATCGGGTACGGCGCCGGGGCCAGTCTCCTCGCCGGCCTGCTCGCGATCGGGCTGGTGGTCCGGCCGGTCACGCGCGGCACGCGCGAGCTGCGCGCGGCGGCCGACCGCGCCCAGACGGGCGAGACGCTGACGCCGCCCGCGGCGCGGCTGGTCCAGGAGACGGACGACCTGGGCGAAACCTTCGGCACGATGAGCACGCTGCTCGGCGAGGCGATGGACAAGACGCGCCAGAATCTGGTTGAGAACGAGCAGCTGCGCACGTCGCAGGATCTGGCGGCGGCGTTCCACGCCCGCTTCAGCCAGCCGCTGCACGTGCGGCACGGCGCGGTGGAGGCGGAGGCACGCATCGTCGGCGCCGACCCCGGCGGGGCCTTCTGCACCTGCCGGCGGATCGGCGACACCCTCTGGGCGTTCACCGGGCAGGTGGAGGTGAGCGACAAGCTGCAGCAGGCGGTCGTCGCCTCGGCGGCGCGCGGCTACCTGGAGGACGCGCTCAGCCGCATGGCGCCCGAAGCCGCAGTGACCGAGATCGCCGCGGTGCTGCCGCTGACGAACTGGACCTGCCTGGGCTGGCCGCTGGACGGCGGCACGCCGCCGCGGCGCTGGACCGGGAAGGGCCGCCGGCTGACCGCGCCCTCGGCGGCGGTGGAGATCACCGGCCCGCTCTGCCTGCACACCTTCGGCCCGGACCGGCAGCACACGATCGACACCTGCCTCGGCGGCTTCGACGGCCTGCCGGCCGCCGACATCGCCGAGAACATCCGCCGGCTGCTCGGCGACGCGGCGCGCGGCGCCCTGATCGTGCTGCGCTTCGCCCCCGCCGCCCCGCCGGCCGCGCCATGAAAACGACCACCCTCCGGCAGAAGCTCCTGCTCTTCCTCTTCCTGATCAACGTCGTCGCCACGGCGTCGTTCACGGTCAACACCTACCGCTCCGACCGCGCCAACCTGCTCGAGGGCATCGACCAGAAGCTGATGAGCAGCGCGCGGGCCCTGCCGCTGATGCTGCCCGCGGACTACCCCGACCGGGCCGTCGCCCCCGGCGGCATTCCGCTCGCGGAGTACAACGCCGATCTCGACCGGCTGAGCGCTTACGCCGACGCCGTCGGGCTCACCTATCTCTACTCCTACTACCGCACCGGCGGGAAGATCTACACGACCTCGACGAACGCCACGCCCGCCGAGCGGGCGAAGGGCACCGCGACCAAATACTGGGACCTCTACGACACGCCGCCGCCGCAGATGCTCGACGCCTTCGCCACCGGTCGGGTGCGGTTTGCCGAGTACGGCGACGCGTTCGGCCATTTCCGCTCGGCGTTCATCCCCCTGGTCTCGCCGGGCGGCACCCCCTACCTCGTCGGCGCCGACATCTCGATCACCTTCATCACCCAGCGGCTCGAGGCCACGCTGCTGCGCTGCGTGGCGATCGGCGCGGCGATCTTCCTCGCCGTGCTGCTGGTGAGCTGGGCGTTCATCTACCGCCTGTCGGGCCCACTGGTTCGGCTGGCGGCCTACACCCGGCAGCTGGCCGAGCGCAACTTCGCCCCGGACGCGGCGCAGCAGGACGCGCTGCGCATCCTCAGCGCACGCAGCCGCGACGAGGTCGGGCGCCTCGCCGACTCGGTGCAGCAGATGGAGCGGAGGCTCGGCGAGTACATCGCGACGCTGAAGGCGACAACCGCCGCGAAGGAGCGCATCGAGAGCGAGCTGAAGATTGCCCGCGACATCCAGCAGAGCATCCTGCCGCACTCCTTCGCCCTGCCCGGCGGCGCCCGCGCGGAGCTGCACGCCACGATGGAGGCGGCCAAGGCGGTGGGCGGCGACCTCTACGACTTCTTCCCCCTCGACGACCGGCGCCTCGGCATCGTGGTGGGCGACGTCTCGGACAAGGGCGTGCCGGCGGCGTTCTTCATGGCCGTGAGCGTGACCCTGCTGCGCGCCCACACCTCCAAGAACCTCGCGCCGGCGGAGGTGCTGGCGCTGGTGAACCGCGAGCTCTGCCGGCACAACGACTCGATGATGTTCGTGACCGTCTTTCTCGCCGTGCTCGATCTCGAGACCGGCCGCCTGGCCTACAGCAACGGCGGCCACAATCCGCCGCTGCTTGTGCGCCGCGGCGGGACGGTCGAGACCCTGCCGCCGACCCCGGGCGCCGCGATGGGCGTGTTCGAGGACACCGTCTACGGCGGCGCCGAGGCCGTCCTCGCGCCCGGCGACCTGGTCCTGCTCTACACCGACGGCGTGACCGAGGCGATGGATCCGGACAACAGGCAATATTCGCTCGGCCGGCTCCAGGCGCTGGCCGCGCGCCAGGTCGCCGGGGCCGGCGCCCGCGCCGTGGTCGAGGACGTGATGGCCGACGTCAAGGCGTTCGTGCGCGGCTGCGCGCCGTCGGACGACATCACCATCATGGTCGCGCGGCGGACGGATTAGGCGCCCGCCGGCGCCGGCGCGGCACTCAGGCCGGCGTCGGGCCCGCGCCCGGATGCCGGGCCAGCCCACGGATCAGGAGCCGCACGAGCGCGCCGGCGTACACGCCAAGCAGGGAGGCGCCGAGCGCCGGAAGCAGGATCGCCAGCCGCGACCAATACGGGTGCCCGGTCACCGGACTGGCGTGACGCAGGGCGAACGCCAGGATCTGGGCTGCCGGCAGCCACACGGCGACGAGCACCGCCCAGCGCCAGGCGCCCTTCGGACCGGCGACGCCAAGGACGAAACTGGTGACGAGGAACACGAGCAGCGTGGCCTGGACTTCGGTCGCGTGGAAGTCGACCCAGGTGGCGAGCAGTCCGCAGGCGACGGCGGCGAGCGCGAGGACGATAGTGGTGCGGTTCATGGACGAAAGCCGTTCGTGCCCGGCGCTGACAGCGAGATCCGCCCACACCCGGGCCTCATACCTGAGCGCCGCCCACCAGCCGGCCCGTCGCGCGTCGCGTCGCGCTTCGCAGAAGACGCGCACCAGCTCATCGCCGTACCGCTCCCGGAAATCCCGCGAAAAGGCACGCAGGCCGAACCGGTAGAGGCGGGCGGACAGATCGGTGTTCATGGCGCGGCGGCGCTGTGGCGCACGGTCAGCTTCTTGCGCCGCGCCAGCGCGAGGGTCTGCTCGAGCCGGCGGACTTCGGCCTGCAGCACGCGCGATCCGAAATCGGTGATCCGGTAGTAGCGCCGGCGTTCCGCGTGTCCGCCGGAATCGCCCGGGCCGTCGGACTCCGCGACGAGCCCGGCGCGCAGCATGCGGTCGAGCGAGCCGTAGAGGGTGCCGGGACCCATCGGCCCGTCGCCGTCCGCCTCCGCCGCCTGCATGATGGCGTAGCCGTGCTTCTCCCCGTCGGCCAGCGCGAGCAGGATGGCCAGCACCGCCGGGGTCAGCGGCAGCAAAGTCGCGGGCTCGCGTTCCTCGGTTGGTGCCGTCCGGGTCATGATGACGCTGGCGGTTATATCCGCTACGGATATAACAAGTCAAGCGGCTTCGCCTCGGAGTCAGCTGCGCCGCGCCCGTCGCCCTCGAGACGCCCGGTCACCGGCTCTTGTCCGGGACCCGTTCGCAGCGGCCGTCGAGGTCGATCGCGCGGTCGCCGCGGCCCAGCGCCGCCTTGATGGCGGCCTCATGCCGCAGCTCGACCAGGATATATTGGCCGTTGGCCATCAGCAGGCGGCACGCATCGGCGCCCTCTTGTCGGGCGAAAGGCAGGCCGGTGGACGCCGCCAACTGGGCAAAACCGCGCGGCCAGGCTTGGACGAACATGACGTGGGCCAGGGAAATCGTGGTGGTGGCGGGCTCTTTCATAGGCTTGCCCTTAGTCGTCCGCCCAATCGCAGTCGACACCGAATTCTCAGTCTGGCGCCACGTCCCTCGGTTGGTGCGGGCAGAGGGAATCGAACCCTCCTCTCAAGCTTGGGAAGCTCGCATATTACCGATATACGATGCCCGCAGGGAACCGCTGGGGATGAAAGTCGTTTCCGCCGGCGCCGCAACTACGAATAATTCCGGCGGCCCTCGAGCGCGCTCTTGAGCGTCACGGAGTCGGCATAGGTCACCCCGCCGCCGCTGGGCAGGCCGAAGCCGATGCGCGAGATCTTCACCTTCCCGGCCGGCACCCGCTCGCCGAGGTAGTGGCAGGTGGCCTCGCCCTCGACGTCGTTGGCCAGCGCCAGGATCAGCTCGGTGATCTCGCCCGCCTCGATCCGGGAAAACAGCGCCTGAAGGTTGAGATGCTCCGGCCCCACCCCCGCGATCGGCGACAGCTTGCCGTGCAGCACATGGTAGGTGCCGCGGAACGCACCCGAGCGCTCGATGGCCACGAGGTCCGGCACCTGCTCGACCACGCACACCACGCCTGGCAGCCGCTTCGGGTCGGCGCAGACCTCGCACAGCCCCCCCTCGGCGAGGTTGCCGCAGCGCGGGCAGCGCTTGACCGAGGCCGCCGCCTCCTGCAGCGCCGTCAGCAGCGCCGCCAGCCGCTCCGGCCGCTCGACGACCAGGTTGAGCGCGATGCGCTCGGCCGAGCGGTGGCCCAGCCCGGGCAGCTGCTTGAGCTGCTTCTGGAGGTTGTCGAAGGCGGGAGTCATAGGTGGTCGGTTCTGAGTTTTGGGTTTTGAGTTTTGGGTTGGGCCGGCAACTCAAAACGCAAAACCCGAGACCCAAAACCGGAGAAGCGCGCC
>DATJUU010000285.1:0-3604 GCA_035502155.1 Opitutaceae bacterium | reverse complement strand
TCGCGGAGGGAGGGGGTTGGACGCATGAACTCTTACAGTCAGACGCTTGGCGAATCGCCGCGAGTGGCAAGCCTGATTCAGGCTCGGGCCGCTCCTCCGTTCCGGACGGATAAGCCGCCCCCGCTTCCGCCCGCCCGCGGGTTCGGGGAGGGCTTTACTCGGTTCCGGCCGGCGGCGATGCTCGCGACCAGCCCCAACCCCAGGTCCCCATGAGCGGCATTCACGTCCTCGATTTCGTGGTCATCGTCGCCTACCTCGGCGTGATCCTCTATCTCGCCAAGCGCTCGGCGCACACCACCCACAGCCAGGAGGGCTTTTTCCTCGCCGGCCGCAAGCTCGGCAAGCTCTACCAGTTCTTCCTCAATTTCGGCAACGCCACCGACGCCAACGGCGCGGTGAGCACCGCGACGCTGGTCTACCAGCAGGGCGCGTCCGGGGTGTGGCTCGCGTTCCAGACCATCTTCATGAACCCCTACTATTGGTTCATGAACATGTGGTTTCGGCGGGTGCGCCTCGTCACCGTGGCCGAGCTCTTCGAGGAGCGCCTGAGCAGCCACAATCTCGCCAAGATCTACGCGATCTACCAGGTCGCCTACGTCGTCCTCTTCATCGGCTGGGGCAACCTCGTCGGCTACAGCGTCACCGCGTCGCTCCTGCCCAAGCCCGAGTCCGCCTGGACCTTGGAGGAGCGCCAGGAGGTGCAGGAATACCACCAGTACCGCGAGCTGCAGCAGCAGGAGAAGACCGCCCCGCTCACCAAGGCGCAGCGCCAGGACCTCACGCGGCTGGACGACCTTTACCAGAACAAGCAGCTGCACTCCTACGTTTCCTACATCAAGCCCTGGCAGTTCTACATCGGGTTCACCCTGATCGTGAGCCTGTATCTCTGGGTCGGCGGGATGACGGGCACCGCGCGCAACGAGATCCTGCAGGGCCTGCTGATCCTGATGTTTTCCGTGATCCTGATCCCCTTCGGCTTCTCGGCCCTGGGCGGAGCCGCGCCCCTGCGCGAGCGCGTGCCGCACGAGATGCTGCAGCTGCTCGGCGCGCCCGGCACCGAGGCGGTGAGCTGGTACGCGCTGCTCGCCATCCTGCTCGTCAGCATCATCCAGATCAACGGCATCATTGGCAACATGGGCGTCAGCGGCTCGGCCCGGAACGAGTACGCCGCCCGCTTCGGCGCGGTCTCCGGCACCTACGCCAAGCGGCTCATGATCATGATGTGGACCTTCGTCGGCCTGATCGGCCTCGGGCTGTATTTCGGCGACAAGAAGCTGGCCGATCCGGACCTGCTCTGGGGCCAGCTCTCCCGCCAGCTGCTCGGGCCCGGTGTGTTCGGGCTGATGCTGGCCGGCCTGCTTGCGGCCATGATGTCCAATATCGCCACGAACTCGATGGCCGCCTCCGCGCTTCTCGTCCGCAACGTCTACATCTACCTCGCGCCCGGCCGCACCGACAAGGAGGGGGTCAAGGCCGGCCGCTACTCCATCGCGGTCATCCTCTTCCTGGGGATGCTGGCGGCCCTGCTGATGAACGACATCGTCGCCTTCATCCGCGTGCAGCTGACGGTGAACGTGCCGTGGGGCGCGGCCATCGTGCTGATGTTCTTCTGGCGCAAACTCTCCCGCGTGGCGGTGTGGTGGTGCGTCGGCCTGTCGACGCTGGTGTTCATCGTCGCGCCCTTCTTCATCCAGTACGTGCCGGCGTGCAACCAGGCGCCGGCGCTGATCGCGATGACGCAGCCCGCCGCGCCGGGCATCCGCCCGGTGGCGATGTACTTCGATAAGGTGGTGCACACCAACCCCGACGACATCACCAGCCCGCTGATCGGCACCGGCCGCTTCAACCTCGAGGCCTGGGTGCTGGGCAAGGCCGGCCTCGACCTCGCGCACATGACCTTCCGCGACCTGCAGTCGGTCCAATTCTTCTTCGACGGCATCTTCCCCTTCGTCGTGCTGATTGTCGTGAGCCTGCTGACCCGCCCGCCCGAGCGCGCGAAGATCGACTGGTTCTTCGGCAAGATGAAGACTCCGGTCGGCGCCACGCCCGAGCTCGAGGTGGCGGCGATGGAGGAGACGAGGCGCAACCCGGGCCGCTTCGACCACACCAAGCTGTTCCCGCGCTCCAACTGGGAGTGGACGAAGTGGGACCGGGTCGACACGGTCGGCTTCATCGCGTGCCTCGGCGTGTCCGGCACGATCATCGCCCTCTTCTGGTACCTCCTGCGCCTGACCGCCGGCGCCTGATTTTTCTTTTTCAACGCGAAGGCAGCGAAGGCCGTCGCGGCCCGCTCAGGTGTCCTGGCAACTTGGGCGGTTCCTTTGCGAGCTTCGCGTTAAGAAAACAAACCCGACTTCCACCATGATCCGCAAAGCCTTCGTGATGTCCGTCCACGCGGGGCAGGAAAAGGAATACGCCCGCCGCCACCAGCCCATCTGGGCCGACCTCGCCGCGACCCTCAAGGCGCACGGCGCCCACAACTACTCGATCTTCCTCGATCCCGCCACGCGCCAGCTCTTCGGCTACGTGGAGATCGAGAGCGAGGGGCGCTGGAACGCCATCGCCCGGACCGAGGTGTGCCGGCGCTGGTGGAAGCACATGCGCGACGTGATGCCGAGCAATCCCGACAACAGTCCGGTGTCGCAGGAGTTGTCCGAGGTTTTCCACCTCGAGTAAGTCTCCCTGGTCTCCCGCGGATCTCGCGGATGGCCGCGCGGCGGGCGATTGGCGCGGTGCCCGCAACGTCAGGCCGTGCGCAGGGCGGTGTGGAATCCGATCTCGCCGCGTCGTGGCTTGGCCGGCGGCCGCAACAGCGGACGCAGTTTCCGGTAGATGTCGCGCAGCACGACGTCGTGCACGAGCAGCTTCCGGTCGATTTCGGCCAGCCGCCGGAGGATCACCGCGCCCGTGGCGAGCTCCTCGCGCATGCGGACGAAGGCGCGAACGACGAACAGGCTCATCTGCACCGCGCGCGGACTGTTGAGCACCGTGGCGGCCATGAGCGCGCCGTGTTCGATGAAGGCCCACGGGAGGCTGCGCCGGCCGCCATGACGGCCGGATGGGCTCCTCGCAAGGTGCGATGAGTTGCAGTCAACCAGCTTATTATCAATGGGATTCGAACTTGATCTCGCAATTTGCGATATCAAGCCGGCGGCCTCCTCGCGGGTGAGTTGAAAGCGGAAATCCGGAGGGAAACGATCGGCGTTTCGTTTGACCGCCTCATTCAACCGAAAAGTCGCGACGCCATAGATGTGGGCGAGGTCGGCATCGAGCACGACGCGCCGGCCGCGCACGACCAACACGCGGAGCTTCAGTCCGGAATCGGGATCCGTCGGCTTCATAAAGCGGGCGACGGTTTCTAGATTATGGAAGATCGCCGTGTCAACCGCGGCGAGGAAAGCTCGGTCGAAACCAGCCCGCCTCGCGGCCGGGCCGGGCGGAAGGGTGGCGTGCCTCACTCCACCCGCAGCGCCACCAGCGGGTCGATCTTCGCCGCCCGGCGCGCCGGCAGGTAGCTCGCGAGCAGGGCCACGCCCAACAGGAGCAGCGAAACCGCCAAGTAGGCCAGCGGATCGGTAGGCTTCACGTCGAAAAGCAGGCTGGT
>DATJUU010000284.1:0-26142 GCA_035502155.1 Opitutaceae bacterium | reverse complement strand
CGTCCTGAACGTGCCGAGGGCCGTATCCACCGTCTCGAAATCCATCGCCGTGATCGTCACCGGATAGACGTCATTGTCAAAATAGACGACGGCCTCGCGCTTGTCGCCGGGCTTCACGTCCCAGTTGCGGGTGTCGATCAGGCAGGAGATCAGATCGATGGGATCGCCCGGCGGCAGGTCGAAGACGCGATCGCGCCCCGGCCGGGCCCGGTTGACGTGGGTCACCTTGCGGGCGGCATAGTCGAAGGTCGTGTCGCTGTCGGAGGTCTTCTTGCCCCCGCCGCCGCCCTTGTCGCTGGCGTGGAGCAGCTGGCCCGTGATCCGGTCCACCACGGCCTCCGCCTTGTCCTCGTAGTCGTAGAACAGGCGGATGACGCCGCGGGTGGTGGTGTCGACCGCCAGCCGCACCACCGGCCGGCCCTGCAGCACGTCATCGTGGGCCGCGATGACGATCCGTCCCGCGCCGGGGAACACGGCCCAGGAGACCTTGTAGGTGAAGGTTTCGCCGTCGGCGAAGACATTGAACGGGGCGGCCATGGCGGCGAGCGGAGACAGCGCCAGGAAAAGGAGGAGCCAGCAGCGGAGCATCGGGACGAAATGGTTGAAGCGGATCGGAGTTCGACCGCGGAATAGCGCGCCGGTGCCGGGGGTAAAGCCTTTTCGCCCGCGCAGACTCAATCCTCCGCCGGCGCCGGGCCGCCCGCGACGTCCGGGCCCAGCCGGAATTCGAGTTGGTTGTCGGCGCCGAGCGCCCAGGCCTCGACGCCCCGGCCACGGAGCGTGGCGGCGAACGCCTGCGCGAAGCCGTGGACGGTGTAGACGACGCGCGGCCCGACCCGCTCCACGAACGCCAGCAGGTCGTTGAAGTCCGCGTGGTCCGACAGCGGGAACGCGGCGTCGACCTGGTAGCGGTAGACGGCGCCGGAATCCAGCGCCCAGCCGGTCACGGCGGCGGTGCGGGGGCGCGGGATGGCGGCCAGCAGCGGCGCGGCGCCCCCCTGCGGCGGGCAGATCACGACGTGGCCGGCGCAGTCGGCCGGGTCGATCGCCCGGTGCGGAGGCAGCGCCACGCCGAACTCGCCGTAGATCCGCGCCAGCTTCGCCACCTGGGGATGGACCATCAGCGGCAGGCCGCCGTCGGACAGGCCGAGCATCAGCTCCTGGCTCTTGCCCAGGCTGTAGGCGTAGAGCACGGGCGTGGCGCCGTCGGCGATGGCCTGGGCGCAGAAGGCGGCGATCTCGGCCAGGACTTGCGCGGCGTCGGGAAATATGTAGCGGGGGAGCCCGAACGTGGTCTCCATGATCAGCACGTCGGCCCGCGGCGCGACGCAGGGCTCGGCCGCCGGACCGGGGCGCAGCCGGAAATCGCCGGTGTAGAGCAGGGCGCCGTGCACCGGGTGGGTGAGCAGGCACTGCGCCGAGCCGAGGATGTGGCCGGCCGGGTGGAGCGTCACCGCGGTGTCGGCCGTGAGCGCCTCCGTCGCCCCGAACGGCAGGACGTGCTCCACGCGTTTGCCGCCGAGCCGCGCCCGCATCAGGCGCGCGGTCGCGGCGGTGCAGAGGATCTCCCGGTGCGGCGCGATGTGGTCGGAGTGGGCGTGGGAGACGAAGGAACGCTCGGCGCGGCTGTGCGCATCGAGGTGCCAGCCCACCTGCGGGAGCCAGATGCCGTTGCGGGTTTGGACGTCCCAAGCCATGGCGCGACCGATGCTCAACCATCGGCCGCCCGCCGCCAAGGCCGCGTTTGTCCGGTCGTCACCACCACAGGCGGAGCGCCCGCAGCGCGAAGACGATCAGGACGAGCAGGCCGCCCGCGAGCCAGTACCAGCGCAGGGCGTGCCGTCCCGGGCGTGACTCCGGGCGCGCCACCCCGGATTCGCCCCAGGCCTCGTCGGGCAGGTCGAGACCGTCGTAGGCGGAGGCCTCGCGCCAGCCCGTGCGCTCGTCGGCCCCGCATTCCGGGCAGGCGCGCGCGCCGCGGGGGATGGCGGCGCCGCACTGGGCGCACTCGCGGGGCGGCGGCGGGCCGGCGGGCACGGCGGGATCAGGTTTCGTCGTCGTGCAGGCCCAGCCCGAGGCGCATCCGCAGGTCCGGACGCTCGGCCAGCTCGTCGAGCAGCTCCTCGACGCTGAAGTCCGCCACCACGAAGTCGTCGTAGACAAACGTGGGCACCGCGCTCTGGCCGCTGGCCTCGATCAGCCGCTTGAGGTCGGCGCCATGGCGCGCCACGTCGCGCACGTCGACCTCGACCCCGTGGGTGGAGAAGAACGCGGTGGCCGCGCGGCAGAACGGGCAGCCGCGGCGGATATACAGGACCGGCCCTGCGTTCATGGCCGCAGTTTAGGCCCGGTGCGCGCGGCGCGCAAGGGCGGAAGGCGCCGGGCGCGATTTGACTTGCATCGCGAGGCGCGCCGCGGCGGTTCAGGCGGCCTCGGGACGGAACGGATGCGCCGTGACCGACCGCGCGCGGTGATGCCGGTAGAGCCAGCGCGCCATTGCGGGCAGCAGCAGCAGGGCACCGAGCATGTTCACGAGGAACATGAAGGTCAGCAGCAGGCCCATGTCGGCCTGGAACTTGAGGTCGGAGAAGATCCAGGTGCTGACCCCGATCGCGAGGGTGAAGCCGGTGAAGAGGATCGAACTGCCGGTCTCCTTGAAGGCGGTGAACATGGCGTCCTCGAAATACTCGCCGTCGCGCAGCGCCTTCTGCAGCCGGGCGAACAGGTAGATGCCGTAATCGACGCCGATGCCCACGCCGAGGGCCACCACCGGCAGGGTCGAGGTCTTGAGGCCGATCCGGAGGTAGACCATCAGCGCGTAGCCGAGCGCGCTCACGATCGCCAGCGGCAGGACGATGCAGAGGGTGGCGCGCAGCGAGCGGAAGGTGAGCAGGCAAAGCAGCGTCACCGCGCCGAACACCCAGGCCACAATCGGGAACTGGGCCGCCTGCACCACCTCGTTGGTCGCGGCCATCACGCCGGCCGTGCCGCTGGCGAGCCGGAACTGCGCCTTGGGCGTCCCACGGGCCGCGTTGAAGGCCTTCACGGCGTCGGTGACGGTGCGGAGCGTCTCGGCCTTGTGGTCGGTGAGGAAGAGCATGACGGGCATGTCGCTGCCGTCGGCGTTGAGCAGCCCGGTGGCGGTGTCGACCGGCGAGAGGGCTTGGGCGAGCATCTGCGGGTTGTGGGGCAGGACGCGCCATTTGAGCGAGCCCTCGTTGAAGCCGGCGTTGACCACCTTCGCCACCGAGGCAAGCGAGATCACCGAGTGGACGCCGGGCACGCCCCGCATGGCGTTCTCGAACTGATCCATCAGGGTGATGACGTCGTAGTCGACGCAGCCGTTGGGCACGGATTCGACCACCACCGAGAGAATGTCCACCCCGATGCTGAACTTGCTCGTGATGACGCGGGTGTCGCGGTTGTAGCGGGACTCCTGGCGCAACTCGGGCACGCCCGCGAAGAGGTCGCCGATCTTGATCTGGCGCGACTCCCAGAAGCCCCAGGCGCCGAGGGCGACCCAGACGGCGATGACGGCGAGGGAGGGGCCGGGCCGCATCTCGGTCGAGATGCGCGCCCAGATGCGGTCGGTGCGAGCGCGCTTCGCCGCCACCCATTCGGCGTAGGCCGCCGGCAGGCGGAGCGACGACAGGATGATCGGGAGGAGGAACAGGTTGGTGATGATGATCACGCACACACCGAGGCTGGCCTCGATCGCCAGCTCGCGGATCGACTGGATGTTGATCACCAGGATGGTGAGGAAGCCGACGGTGTCGGCGAGGAGCGCGACGCCGCCCGGCACGAGCAGCTGGGCGAACGCGCTCTTGGCCGCCGCCAGGCTGGTGTCGGCGCCGGAAAACACCGCGGAGCGGAAGGCGCGCATCATCTGCATGCCATGGCTCACGCCGATGGCAAAGACCAGGAAGGGCACGAGGAGCGAGAGCGGGTCGATGCCGTAGCCCAGCGCGGTGAGGATGCCGAGCTGCCAGATGACCGCGATGAACGAGCACAGCACCGGCGCCCCGGCCAGCTTCCACCGGCCGGCGTACTGCCAGACCAGCAGGGAGGTGACGATGATCGACACGCCGAAGAGGATCAGCACGCCCTCGGCGCCCTCGCCCACGTCGCCCATGACCTTGGCGAAGCCGATGATGTGCACCTGGATCGCGCCGTTGCTTTCGCGCTCAACCCGGCGCCGGATTGTCTCCAGCGCGGACGCGACCCGCAGGTAGTCGAGCTTGCGGCCGGTCGAGGGGTCCACCTCGAGGAGCTGGGCGCTGACGATGGCGCCGCTGAAATCGTTGGCCACGAGCTGGCCGACCTTGCCGGACTTGATGATGTTCTCGCGTACCTTGGCCAGGCCCTCGGGCGTGGGCTTGAAGGTGGCGGGGATGACGTTCCCGCCCGAGAAGCCGTCCTCGACCACCTCGATGTAGCGGACATTTGGCGTGAAAAGCGACTGCACCTGGGCGCGATCGACGCCGGGCAGGAAGAAGACGTCGTCGGTGACGCGCTTGAGCTGCCGGAAGAACTCGGGGGTGAACATGTCGCCCTCGCGGGCCATGAGGGCGATGATCACGCGGTTGGCGCCGCCGAACTCGCGCTGGTACTTGGTGAAGACCTTGATGTAGGGGTGCTCGATCGGCAGCGACTTGTTGAAGCTGGCGTCCACCCGCGTGTGCGCCGCGAACCATGCCATGACCAGCGTGAACGCGCTGAAGCCCAGCACCAGGATGAGCCGGTGGCTGAAGATCCAGTCCGTGAAGCGGTCAATGGTGGTTCTCATCTCAGGGCGCGGGGAGAACGGTCAGGCCGGCTTCGCCGAACGCGAGCAGCCGTCCGTCCGCCGTGGCGACCAGCTCGGCGATGGGCGTGGTGAGACCGGGTTCCCACGCGACGAAGGAACGGCCGGCGTCGCGGCTCACGACGAAGGTGCGGGGGGCGCCGCCCACCACAACGACGCCGGAGGGGAGGCGCACCGCCGTGGCCAGCACGCCCTGCGCGACCACCGGCACGAGCTGCCAGGTGCCGCCGTCGTCCTCGGACCGGTAGATGCGGCCGCGCAGGCCGTAGGCCAGGAGCGTCCGGGGATCGAGCGGGAGCACGCCGTAGAAGGAGCCGTTGTAGGGCGAGGGGATCGGCTGCCAGGTGGCGCCGCGGTCGGTCGAACGCAGCAGGGTGCCCTGTTCCCCGGCGATGTAGAGGGTGCCGGCGGGGCCGACGGTGATGCGGTTGAAATGCCGGTCCTGCTCGATGATGCGGCGCGCGGTCCAGTGGCGCCCGCCGTCGGCCGTGGCGAGGAACTGGCTGTAGGCGCCGACGGCGAACCCGGTCTCCGCGTCGAGGAAAAGCACGCTCAGAAGCGGGGAATCCAGATCCGGCCCTTGGTACTGCCGGGTCCAGGTGTGGCCGCTGTCGTCGGAGTGCAGGATCTGCGCGTCGTGGCCCACGGCCCAGCCGTGGCGTTCGTCGGGAAAGCAGATCGCGGTGAGCGTGGCCTGGGTCGGCACGACGGCCACCTCCCAGGTGCGGCCGTCGTCGCCCGAGCGGAGGATGTGGCCGTAGGCGCCGACGGCGAACAGGACGTGGCCGGCGGCCTGCGCGTCGAGCAGGAGCGATCGCGTGGCCAGCTCCGGGGAGTCGGCGGCGCGGCCGGGCGCGAGCGCCAGCGCCGCCGCGAGGAGGGCGGGGCCGAGCCGCTTCACGGCCCAACGTCCCCGGCGAATCGTCTCCTTCTGTCGTTCCCGCCCGCTGGGGCGGCGTCCGCGGAAGGATTCGGTTCGCTCAGGGGGACGGATCATGATGCGGCGACTCGGGCCGGGCGGCGACCGCCGGGCTCAGCGCAGACCCTCGCGGCGGAGGGTGTCGGGACTGAAATCGGCCGGCGTGTACTTGACGCTGTAATCGTAGGCCGGACCTTCGTTCTGCAGCCCGAAAGCGAGATAGCGCCCGGCGAGGAGATCGGTGTGCACCTCGAGCGTGCTCCAGAAGCAGGGCACCTCGTAGTAGTTGATGCAGTGCGCCTCGGAGACGCGCCAGAGCTGGCCGCGGGAGTCGTACTGGTCGACGACCAGCACCTGCCAGGAGTCCTCGTCGATGTAGAAGGTGCGGCGCTGGTAGACGTGGCTCGTGTCGGGCTTCAGCTTGGCGTCGACCACCCACACGCGGTGCAGCTCGTACCGGGTCAGGTCCTGGTTGATGTGCAGCGGCTTCAGGATGTCCTTATACTTCACCTGGTCGGAGTGCAGCTTGTAGGAGTTGTACGGCACGATCATCTCCTTCTTGCCCACCAGGGTCCAGGTGTAGCGGTCGAGCGCGCCGTTGAACATGTCGAGCTGGTCGCTCGTGCGCATGCCGTCGGCGGCGGTGCCGGGGTTGTCGTAGGCCACCTCGGGGGCGCGGCGCACGCGGCGCTGTCCGGTGTTGTAGGTCCACGCGCGGCGCGGCTCCTTCACCTGGTCGAGGGTCTCGTGCACCAGCAGGATGTAGCCGGCGAGGCGCGCCGGGGCCTTCACCTCCTGCATGAAGTAGAACACGGTGTTGTTGAGCTTCTCCTCCGTCATGCCCGGCACGAGGTAGTTGAAGAGGAACTTCTCCTCGAAGTTCACCAGGGTGTAGTCGCCGCCGCGCGTCGGGGCGGCTTGGGAGACGTGGCGCACGGCCATGACGCCGCGGTAGCGGAGCAGGAAATTCCACATCACCTCCTGGCCGTTCTGTGGGATGGGGAAGGGCTCGCCGATGATGGCGCCGGTCACCCCGTTGCCGTCGTTGATCAGCTGCGCGCGGGTGGCGTTGGCAAATGTCGCGTCGTAGGCGTACTGGGGCACGGCGGCGGAGCGGTGGGTCGGGTACACCGGCAGCTTGTAGTCCGGGTAGGCCTGCAACAGCGCGATGTTGCCGGCGGTCAGCTTGTCGCGGTACTGGTCGAGGTTGGCCTTGGTGATGACGTAGAGCGGCTGCTCCCCGGCGAACGGGTCCGGGTGATGCATGCCGGGGGCGTAGCCGGCGGGCGGCTGGGTGATGCCGCCGGTCCAGGCGGGGATCGTTCCGTCGGCGTTGCCGGCCCGCTCGGCGCCGAGCGGGGTGAGGTCCTTGTTGAGCCGCGCCGCCTGGTCGGGGCTGACGGCGGCGAAGACGGCGGAGGTGGCGAGCAGGGTTCCGAGGGCAAATGCTGGATGGCGCATGGCAGAATGGGATAAAGGTTGGAGGGGAGGGAGGCGGTCCGCCGGCCTAGAACGAGTACTTCATCGTGGCGGACATGTAGCTGCGGTCGGCGAGCAGGTTGTAAGGCTTGTCGCCCGAGAAATTCACGTAGCGCAGCTCCAGCGCCCAGCTGTTCTGGTAGTTGAAATCGACGCCGAGGGTCAGCGTCTTGCGATTCTGGAGGAAGTTGCCCAGGGGCAGCGGGGTGATGCCCTTGACGTCATGGGCGAACGCCAGGCTCGGCGACATGTTCACCCCGGCGAACCAGTTGTTGTAGTCGAGCTTGAGGGCGGCCTGGTAGCCCCACGAGAGGCGGTCGGGGAAGGCATCCATGGGCGTGGTCGGATAGGCGCTGTTGCCGGTGCCGATCATCTCGGCCACGCTGCCGGCGGTGGAGGTGCCGGGCCCGTCAAAGCGGAGGGCGTTCTTGTCCGGGAGCTGCGGCAGCCACGTGACGCCGGCCTCGACCACCATCGTCAGTTGGTCGGCCCCGAGGGTGCGGCCGAAGACCTTGGTGGCGGTGGTCTGGGCCTGCCAGACGTCCTCCCGGCGGAAGCCGGGGACGTCCACGCCCATCTGGCCGAGGTAGCTGCCGATTTGGTTGTTGCTGGCGTAGGATGGGCTGAGGGCGCCGAGCGTGGCGAACAGCAGCTCGACGTCGTCGACCTGCAGCGGCACGCCGGTTTTGAGGGAGACCTCGCCCTGGAGGGCGATGCCGGTGGTGCCAAGGTCGGTATTGAAGCTGGCGCCGAAGAGGTCGAGGCCCTTCGGGTAGTCGATGTAGTAGCTGCCGGTGGCGGCGGCGCTGAGGAAGGCGAGCTTCTGGGCGCCGGCGATCAGCGCCTGCTGCTGCGCGTTGAGCAGCTGCGGCGCGGTCGCGTAAACGGTGAGGAGCTGGCCGGCGACGGCCGGGGCCGTGGCCGCGGTGGCGGCGCCGTTCTGGATCAGCAGATTGACGAGCGCCCCCGACACGTAAGGGGCGACCGCCGTGGTGGGCGTCACCGCGCTGATCACGGGCAGGCGGCTGTTGTACTTGAGATAGTAGAAGCCGAAATCGGTATTATTGAGGCCCTTGGCCACGTAGTGGACCGCCAGGCCCCCCTGGCCGAAGTTGCCGTGCTCATGGTCGTTGCCGCGCGCGATGGCCCCGAGCGTCCCCGAGTCGGGCAGGGTGCCGAAACCGAGGAGCACCTTGCTGCCGCCGCGGCTGGCGATGTCCGTCGTGCTGAAATAAGTCCCGTCGGGATCGATCTCGGTCTTGCGGAACTCGAGCAGGTAGACGGCCTCGAGCGACAGGCCGTCGGCCAGCTGCACCGTGGCGTCGGCTGCGTAGACCGGCAGCAGCGCCTCGCGCAGCTCGGAGCCGGGCGCCCGGAGCCGGGAGACATCGATCGGGTTGATGACGTTGATGCCATTCGGAATGAACGTGCTCTCCCCCCAGCTGATCACCTGGCGGCCGAGTTTGACCGTGACGGGCAGCGGCCCGAGGTTGAAGTCGCCAGCGATGTAGTTGTCGAGCATGACCGCGTCGGACCCCACGCGCTCCTTGGCCAGATGGCTGAGCGGGACGTGCGGCCAGTCGTTCTTCTCGTTCTTGCCGTCGTAGAAATAGTACCCGCGGGCAAAGGCGCTCCAGTTCTTCCACTTGAGCTGCAGTTCGTTCGTGCCCTTGAACAGCTCCGAGACGACGCCCGAGGGGTAGTTCAGGTCGCCGTCGTCGGTGTTGACCGAGTTGGCCAGGCCCGGCACCCCGTTGAAGGTGCTGGCGATCCCGTAGAGGGCGGGATCCGGATTCTGCAGCCGGTACAGCATGCCGACGGAGAATGTCGTGTCGAAGCTGCCGTTGACATCGCCCAGTGCGAAGACGAAGCCGTAGACCGAAAGCGCCCCCGAGAAGAACAGGAGCGCGAGCACTGCCGCCGCGGCGCCGCCCCGCCGGAATGCGGGCACGGTTGGAGCATATGGTGATTTCATTGCTGAAACTGGAAACGAATGAACCTCCGCGCAGGGAGGTTCGGGGTGTTTGGGGTCTGGACTCGGCCCGAATGGGGGTCGGGCGACGCCGATGAAGCGTTTTTTCGCGGTTGACGGCAAGTTCCAAATACGGACGGCGGCCCCGTGTTAGTTGACTTAATGGGCCGCGATAGTCGGGTTGCATTCCGCGACCTGCCGCTCGCGCGACGCGCCGGTGCGCGCGCTGGCGGCGCCAGCCATTCCCGCTTTGACCCTTGGCGAAATCGTGCCGTGATGGCGCCATGGAGGCGGCGTCCCACATCCACATCAAGGGTGCGCGCGAACACAACCTGAAGAACCTCGAGCTGCGCCTCCCGCGCGGCCGGCTCGTGGTCATCACCGGGCCGAGCGGATCGGGCAAGTCGTCCCTCGTCTTCGACACCCTCTATGCCGAGGGCTATCGCAAGTACATGGAGAGTCTGTCGACCGAGGCGCGGCAGGTGCTCGAGCAGCTGCGCCACCCGGACGTGGACTTCATCCACGGGCTCTCGCCCGTGCTCGCCATCGAGCAGCGCACCGGCGGCGGCTCGCCGCGCAACACGGTGGCGACGGTGACGGAGATCGCCGACTACGCGCGGCTGCTCTGGGCCCTGCAGGCCGAGCAGGTCTGCCCGAAGGACGGCGGCCGGATCGAGCCGCACACGCTCGACGACTGCATCGACCGCGTCCTGCGCGAGGCCGCCGGCGAGCGCATCGTGCTCCTCGCGCCGTGGATGACCGCCCGGCCCGCCGTGCTGCGCGACGAGCTGCCGGGCCTGCGCCAGCGCGGCTTCCAGCGCGTCCGCGTGGCGGGCGAGGTCAAGTCACTCGAGGATCCGCACCTGCTGCCCGCCGGCGCGCGGGAGGTGGCGGTGGACCTCGTCATCGACCGGTTGGTGGCGGCCCCGGAGCAGCGCAGCCGGCTGGCCGATTCGCTCGAGCTGGCGCTGCGCGAGGGGCAGGACCGCGCGGTCGTGCTCGCGCAGAAGACGGCGGAGGCGCCGTGGCGCGAGCTCGCGCTCAGCCAGAACCTGAGCTGCACCGACTGCGGCACGGTCTACGACCGGATGACGCCGCGTCATTTCTCCTTCAACCACCAGGAGGGCGCGTGCCCGGCGTGCGGCGGGCTGGGGCGCCGCATGACGTTCAGCGCCGAGCTCGTCGTGCCCGACCCCGCCAAGTCGGTGCGCGGCGGCGCGCTCAAGCCGTGGCGCATCGGCGGAAAAAATCTCATCATCAAGCACAACGCCATGCTCAAGCAGCTGGCGGAGCAGCTGCCCTACGATCCGGAGAAGCCCTGGCGCGAGCTGCCGGAGGAGGCGCGGCACGTGCTCCTGCACGGGGCGGGGGAGCGGCTCTTCAGCTTCCGCCTGCGGCGGATGAAGCATCCGAAAGCGCTGCCGTTCCCCGGCGTGCTGGCGCTCCTCGACCAGAGCTGGCGCGAGACGCGGAGCGACGGCTTCCGCGCGCGGCTCACCGCGTTCCAGGTCAGCGCCGACTGCCCGGCCTGCCACGGGGCGCGGCTCAACCCCCGCGCGGTCGCCGCCCGCCTCGCCGGGCGCGGCATCACCGAGTTTTTTGCGATGGACGTCGACACGGCCCACGCCTTCGCGCTCGCCGAGCGCACGCGCCTGGCCGGCGTCGCGCCGGTGCGCGAGGTGCTGGCCGGCATCGAGCAGCGCCTGCATTTCCTGCGCGAGACCGGCCTCGGCTACCTCACGCTCGACCGCGAATACTCCACGCTCAGTGGCGGCGAGGCCCAGCGCGTGCGGCTGGCCACCCAGCTCGGCATGGGCCTGATGGGCGTCATCTACGTGCTCGACGAGCCCAGCATCGGCCTGCACGCCCACGACAACCGCAAGCTGATCGAGACGCTCGGCGCGCTGCGCGACCGCGGCAACACCGTCATCGTCGTCGAACACGACGGCGAGACGATGCGCGCGGCGGACGAGCTGGTCGAGCTCGGTCCCGGCGCCGGCACCGAGGGCGGCGAGATCCTGTTCCAGGGGACGCCGGCGGAGTGCGCGCGCCAGCCGGCCGCGGCCTCGCGGACCGGCCCGTACCTCGCGGGGCAGCTGCGCGTCATGCGGGAGGCCCGGGGGCGGGCGCCGGACGGGCGCTGGCTCACCGTGCGCGGCGCCCGCGAGCACAACCTCCGGAACCTCGACGTGACGTTTCCGGTCGGCCTGCTGACGTGCGTCACCGGCGTGTCGGGCTCCGGCAAGAGCACGCTGGTGAACGATGTCCTGGCGGCGGCGGCGGCGCGCCGACTCAACGGCGCGAAGCTCCTGCCGGGCCGCCACCGCGGGCTGGAGGGGCTGGAGCATTTCGAAAAGACCGTGCGGGTCGACCAGGAGCCGATCGGCCGCAGCCCGCGCTCGAATCCCGCCACCTACACCAAGCTGCTCGACCTGCTGCGCGACCTGTTCGCGCGCTGCCCGCTGGCCAAGGTGCGCGGCTACCGCGCCAGCCGCTTCAGCTTCAACATCCGCGGCGGCCGCTGCGAGCGCTGCCAGGGCGACGGCCAGATCCGCCTGGACATGCAGTTCCTGGCCGACGTCTACACCGAGTGCCCCAGCTGCGGCGGCCGGCGCTTCAACCGGGAGACGCTCGAGGTGCGGTTCCACGGGCAGAACATCGCCGACGTCCTCGCACTCACCGTGCGCGAGGCGATGCAGCTCTTCCGGAACATCCCGCGGATCATGGAAAAGCTGGAGACCCTCGACGCCGTCGGCCTCGGCTACCTGCCGCTCGGGCAGTCGGCCGTCACCCTCTCCGGCGGCGAGGCGCAGCGGCTCAAGCTCTCGCTCGAGCTGAGCAAGCGCCAGCAGGGCCAGACGCTCTACCTGCTCGACGAGCCGACGACCGGCCTGCACTGGGTCGACATCCAGCGGCTGATGGACCTGCTCTTCAAGTTGCGCGACGCCGGCAACACCGTGGTCGTGATCGAGCACAACCTCGACGTGATCAACCTGGCCGACTGGCTGATCGACCTCGGCCCGGGTGGCGGCACGGCGGGCGGCGAGCTCGTGTACGCCGGACCCCGCGCCGGGGTGGAGAAGGAGCCGCGCTCGCTCACCGGTGAGGCGCTGGCGCGCTGGGCAGCGGCGCCGGTAGACGGCGGGCGCCACTGAGCCCGGCAACGGTCACCTGTGAACGTTCACCCCCTCTTTATGCACAAGGTCAACACCCGCGACATCGCTGAAATCACCTGGACCTCGCCCAAGGGGAAGTTCGCCGGGGCGGGGAAGGAAATCTCCGAGGCGCTCGGACGGAAGCCCGAGTCCACGGACCTGAACGAACGCCACCCGTTCGACGTGGAGATCCTCCGCATTTCGCCCGGCAAGACCCCGTACCTCTACCATTCCCACAGCGCGCAGTGGGAATTCTACCACGTCATCGCCGGGACCGGCGTCGTGCGCCATCAGGACGGACAGACGCCGATCGAGGCCGGCGACGCGTTCCTCTTCAAACCCGGCGAGCCCCACCAGCTCACCAACGACGGGAAGGAGGACCTCGTGCTCTACGTGGTGGCCGATAACCCGATCGGCGAGGTCACCTACCACGTCGACAGCAAAAAGTGGAGCGTGCCGATCCCCAAGCGCACCCGGATCCGCTCCGAACCGCTCGACTATTTTGACGGGGAGGAATGACCGCGCCGCACCGTCCCTTGGTGCCGGTGCCTGACCCGCGTCGGATTTCCAGTCGCCATCGGATACCCGGCATGGCAGACCTCTGAATCGTTCGGCAAAGAAGTTACCCTGGCTTGCCCCATGAAGAACAAACTCGTTGCTCTCGCGCTGGCGGTTGGCGCTTTCCTTCTCGGCGGGTGCATGAACGCCATTCAGATGTCGGGTTCGGCGCCCGCGCAATTGAATGCGAGCGTCGCCGAGGGCCGCTCACCGGCGCTTCATTCGGGCGATCATCCGGCGTTCTGGCTTTGGACCGACGGCGAGGGCGCGTGGCATCTGCGCACCACGACCGCGAGGAGGTCGCATCGATTCCAGGGCCGGATCCATCCGGTGGCTCCGGGCGCCATCGTCGGCCTCGAAGGCGTCGGGCTGGAAGGCGGCCGGCGCCACGCGGACGAGATCGGCATGGTCGCCGGGGACCTGGCGCTCGATTTCACGACGAAGGGCGCGGAGGACGGGGTCGATTTTCACGTGAGCGGAAACTGCTGCCTCGAGATTGACCTTCGCATCGACGGCGACGGCGATCCGGGCAGGATTTTCATCGGCCCGAAGCAGACCCGGCCGGGAAGCGCCCACTTCATGCTTTGCCCCTGAAACCGCCGAACCTGGCGTCCTGGCCAACGCGAACGTCGGCCGCGAGGCTCATCTTTGATGCCAGGCAGATCATATTTCGCCTTATGGACTACGAAAAACTCGCACGAACGCTGCTCCGCATTCTGGGCATTTGGCTGATCGCCCAAAGCCTGCCTAGCCTCATCTTCGGCGGCGTCCTCGCGATGCAGATGGGGAGTTCCCCGATGACGAGGTGGACCTATTCGACGATGGGCGGATCTTCGCTGCTCGTCGGCGGCGCGTTGATTTACCTCAGCGCGAAGCTCGCGAAAGCGATATCGACCTGAGCAAGGCGGCGCGTCCCAGCCCGGATACCATGCGCCACACTCTATATTTCGCCTACGGCTCGAACATGAATGAGCCGCAGTTCAAGGAGCGCTGCCCGTCCTCCTATTTCCTCTGCCGCGCGCAGTTGCCGGGCTACCGGTTCGTGATCACGACCCGCGGGGCGGCGAACGTGCTCAAGCGGGAGGGCGGCACGGTGCACGGGGTGCTGTGCGCCCTGACCGAGGCCGACGAGCAGGAACTGGATCGCCGCGAGGGCGTGCACCGGAACTGGTACCGGCGGGAATGGCTGCCGGTCGTCACCGAATTCGGCTACACCCTCACGGCGCTGATCTACATCGATTGCATTGAGGCCGAGGGGCCGCCGATGGCCGGGTATCTGGAAAAAGTCCTGGCCGGGGCGCGCCGCCACGGCCTGCCGCCGGCCGCCGTCGCGGTGATTGAATCCTGGGCGACGAAGCCATAAACCGAATTCCGATTGCCGCCGGCGCCGCGCGCCCCGCCCGGTTTGCCGGATCAGAATCCTCAATCGCAATCGATCCATGAAAACGATCCTAAGGAACATCGTCGCCGTCGTCATCGGTCTGGTCACGGGCGGAATCGTGAACATGGCCCTGGTGGTCATCGGACCCCACGTGATCGCGCCGCCGCCGGGCGTGGACCTCACGAACACCCAGAGCCTCAGCGCCTCGATCCACCTGCTCCAGCCCCGGAACTTCATCTTCCCGTTCCTGGCGCACGCCTTGGGCACGCTGGTCGGGGCGCTGATCGCCTACCTGATCGCTGCCGGCGGCCGGCGGTGGATCGCGTACGGGATCGGATTCGTCTCCCTGGCCGGCGGCATCGCCGCCGCGTGCATGATCCCGGCCCCGGCCTGGTTCGTGACGCTCGACCTGGTGGTCGCCTATCTGCCGATGGCGTGGCTCGCGACTCGGCTCGGCGCCCGCCTCCGCGCTTGAGGGGTGCCCGCGGCGGCTGAGGCTGCGCCCGAACCCTGCGAAGCACGATTTCCATGAAAAAGCCCCCAAGCGCAGTTCGCCCCGGCCGCGCACCCGTCTATTATCCGATGCCGCCGGTGGGCGGCGTGCAGCTGCCGTTCTCCGAGGCCGTCCAGGTCGGCGACACCCTCTACGTTTCCGGCCAGATCGGTCTGGCGCCCGGGACGCTTGCTCCCGTCGCTGGCGGCATCGGGCCCGAGGCGCACCAGGCGATCAAAAACCTGCAGGCCGTGCTCGAGCGCCACGGCAGCGGCCTCGCCCACGTGGTGAAGTGCACGATCTTCCTCGCCGACATCGCCGAGTGGCCGGCCTTCAACCATGTCTACCGCGAGTATTTCCGGGAAAAGCTGCCCGCGCGCAGCGCGCTGGCGGCCAGCGGGCTCGCGCTGGGTGCGCGGGTCGAGCTGGAGTGCATCGCGTACGTCCCTCCGGCCAAATGAAGCGCGCGCCATGAACCTGACCTACCGCTCGCCGAAGACCGAGGTCCGCCCGAGCCCGATTCACGGAAAGGGCCTGTTTGCGAAGGTGGCCATCGCGGCCGGGGAGGTGGTCGCCGTCAAGGGTGGCTACGTGCTCACGGGCGCGGAGTGGCGGAAGCTCGAGCCCCGGTTGGGACCCGCTGAGATCCAGATTGGCGAGGACCTGTTCATCGCCCCGAGCAGGCCCGGGGAATTTGCAGGCGGCATGGTTTACACCAATCACTCCTGCGATCCCAACATCGCGGTCCAGGGCCAGATCGCCTTCGTGGCGATGCGCGACATCGCGGTCGGCGAGGAGCTGACGCACGACTGGGCGACAACGGATGATCTCGACTACGAAATGGAGTGCCGGTGCGGCAGCCCGCGGTGCCGTCGCATCATCACGGGCAAGGATTGGATGAAGCCCGGGCTGCAGAACCGGTACCGCGGGTGGTTCAGCTGGCACATCCAGCGCAAGATCGACTTCCTGGCGAGTCGGCCGCCCCTCGCGCAGAATCTTCCGTCTCGAACGAGCGACGCCCGGCGATCATGAGCGCTATTCGCTACTATCTGGCGTTACTCGGTCTTCTCTTTATTCCGACCTCAATCCTGATCTGGGTGGTGATTCATCCGTTGATCGGATATTGGCGGCGTCTGGGGATGCGCGGGACTTACGCCGCGGTTCTGGCCATCGAGGCCGCCGTGGCGTTCGGTCTGTTTCAGGTGCGCAGGCCGCTGCTGGCCGTCGACTTCGGCAGTCACTGGATCGTCTTGGTCCCGGGTGTCGGCATCCTGGCCATCGCCGTTTGGTTGCGCCGGCGGCTCCACCGGCGTTTCACGCCGGCCCAGCTGATCGGGCTCCCGGAGCTGGCGCCCGACCGGTTCCCGCCGCGACTGGTGACCGAGGGCCTGCACGCCCGGGTGCGCCATCCGCGCTATCTGCAATACCTGCTGGTGCTCGCCGGCTGGGCGCTGGCCGCCAACTTCTTGGCGACCTACGCGCTCCTGGCGTTGATGGTCCCCGCCGTCTGGCTCGTTGTCGTCCTTGAGGAACGCGAATTGCGGGCGCGGTTCGGCGCGGCCTACGACGACTACTGCCGGCGCGTGCCGAGGTTCATGCCGCGGTGGAGTTAAGGGGAGCGTCAAATGGCACCCCGGCGAGCCATCGCCGCGGCTGCGCCAACCAAGCGAAGGCGGCCCGGCGCGCTCCGGTTTCAGCGATGGCGCGCCTCCGCGCCCGCCGGTTGTGACGGGAATGGGGGGCGGGAGAACTCTCGCTGGGCCCGGTCCAGCTTTTCCAGGGCTTCCTGCATGGCGGTGGCGGCGGAACCGGAGAATTCGCGCACATCGCCCAGGATCGTGGCCAGGGTAACGCGGATTATCTGCAAATCTTGATCGAGAACTTCGCGATGCGTGTCCATGGGGATTGAGGCGTGCATGGCGGGATGAGACGCCGCGGGTCGCGAGCCAGTTCCAGATTCCGCGCGAATATTTTTTTGAACGGATGCGACGTCTTCGCGTCGCCCCGCGTTCAGCGCGGCGCCGCGGTGCCGGAGGCGTCGCGCCGGTCCAGGAAACGCAGGCCGAGCGCGACGACCGTGGACCACGCCAGCACCTTGAACTCGCCGCACTCCAGCGCCTGCTCCAGCTCCGCCCGGGTGAGCAGCAGCATCTCCTGCTGCTCCAGGTCGTCGACGTGCCGCGGATGCCGGGCCACCGCGTCCAGCGCGAGAAAGAGGTGCGCGGTGCCATTGCCGCGGTTGGCATCGACGGCGCCCCGGCCCAGGAAGTGCCACTCCGGGGCCTCGTGGCCGGTTTCCTCACGCAGCTCGCGCCGCGCGGCGGCCAGCGGTTCCTCGCCCGTCTCGATGAACCCGCCCACCGGCGCCAGCGACAGGCCGTGAGCGGCATACTTGAACTGCCGGAAGCAGAGATAGCGGCCGTCGACCGTGCGCGCCAGCACGTTGGCGTAATCCGGCGTCACCAGCCACGGCCAGTCGTCAATGCGCCGCCCGTCGGGCAACTCGACCTCGTGCATTTCGACCGCGAGGAACCGGTTGACACGCAGGAGCACCCGCTTCGCCAGGGTTTTCCACGGGCGCAGCGGCGCGTCGGGCGTCTCCGGCCCCGGTGATTCAGAGGAGCTCATGGCCGAGGCGCGCACCGACCCGCCGGTAGAGTTGCTTGAGCTGCTCGGCCCGGTCCTTGCGGCAGACCAGCGTGGCCTCCGGGGTGTGGATGACGATCAGGTCGTCCGCGCCGATCGTGGCGATGACGTGGCGCGGATCGCTCGAGGCGGTGAGGGTGCCGCGGGTGTCGAGCAGGAGCGCGCGGCCGCCGCCGTGGGCATTGCCGTGCCGGTCGCGCGGGCAGGTCTCGGCGAACATCGGCCACGAGCCGACGTCGATCCAGCGCAGCGGCATCGGCACGGCCGCGACCCGCACCCGGGGGTCGCGGGAAGCCGGCTCCATCACGGCGAAGTCCACGCTGATCCTTTTCAGCCGGGGAAAGACGGCGGCCAGCACGGCGGCGCGGCGCCGCGTGCCCCAGGCCGCGGCGATGCGCTGCAGGCGCGCGTGGACCCTGGGCTCGTAGCGGCGGATGCAGTCGAGCAGCGTCGCCGCCCGCCAGACGAACATGCCGCTGTTCCAGAGGAAGCGCTGCGGCCCGGCGCGGAGGAACCGCCGGGCGGCGGCGGCCCCGGGCTTCTCGCGGAACCGCGCCACGCGCCGGGCCGCCGGGCCCAGCGGCGCCCCGAGCTGCAGGTAGCCGTAGGCGGTCGTGGCCGCGGTGGGCGCGATGCCGAAGGTGACCAGCGTTTCCGGATGCTCCTCCACCAGGCGGCAGCCCCGGGCGACGATGCGCCGGAACTTCGGCAGCGGCGTGATCAGATGGTCGGCCGTGAACACGGCGATGACCGCGTCCGGGTCGCGCCGCGCGATGACGGCGGCGCCCAGGCCGACGGCATTGAGGGTGTCGCGCCCCTCCGGCTCGCCGAGAAAGTTCGCCGCCCGCAGGCCGGGCAGCGCCGCGCCGATCGCCGCGGCGTGCCGCCGCCCGGCGCACACGTACCGGTTGGCCGGCGGCACCAGGCCGTCGAGGCGCTCCCAGGCGAGTTGCAGCAGGCTGCGCCCGCCGATGAAGGGGAGGAGCTGCTTGGGCCGGGCGGCGCGGCTCATGGGCCAGAGCCGCGTGCCGGAGCCGCCGGCCATGATCAGGGCGTGGCGCATGGGGAGTCAGAACCCGCGCAGGTCCGTGCTCGACCGGCGCGGAAGGCCGGGCTTGGGCAGACGGCGGAGCACGACGTAGCGGATTCCATGTTTTTGGCAGAACTCGCGTTTCTCGAGACGATCGCCGTCCTCGTTGACGGCGTAGATGGCGGGTTGGACTGTAGCGATCTCCGGCTCGGCGTCCAGCCAGCCCATGCCGGTGGAGACCAGGGCCTGCGCAATGTGGCGGACCGAGGCAACTAGGTAGCGCCGCTCGGCCGCCGGGAACAGCGGGTGGCCCGCACCCTTCAGCTGCCGCACCGCGGCGTCGTTCCCGACGACCACCGTCAGATCGCCGAGGGCGGCCACCTCCTCGAAGAAGCGTACGTGACCGGAGTGGAAAAGGTCGTAGCAGCCCGTGACGACGACGCCGGTGTGCCGCGGCGGGGCCGGTGCCGCAAACCCGGCCCGTTGCGGCGCCGGGATCACGTGGCAGGCCAGACCGTGCGCGGCGCAATAGTCCCGCTGTGTCGGCGTCGCGTGCGTGGCGTCGACCGCCCAGATTTCGGGGCGCAGGTCCTTCACCGGCGGGAGCGCATCGGCCGCGCTCGGCGCGGCGGGGTGCACCGCCGCGACCGGGCGCAGGGATTCAAGGACGTACCGGCGCTCGGCCTCTGGAAAATGCGGGGCGCGGCCGGTGAGGGCGCGGATGGCCGCGTCCGGCCAGAGCAGCACATGCACCTCGCCGAGGCGGGCCGCCTCCTCGAGGAAGCGGAATTCCCCGGAGCTGAACCGGTCCAGCGGGGCGGAGACGACGACGCGGGTCATGGCGGGGGCGGGGCGCGGCGCACCCGGATGGAGATCGATCCCGGCACCGGATCGCGGGAGACGACCGTGAGGTAGCCGCCGCCGCAGCCGGAGAACATCGCCCCAGGATGGTTCGCCTGGTAGTGGCGGAGGAGGGCGCGCAGGCCGACGGTGAGGGCGGGGTGGTCCACCGTGTCCGGCAGCAGCGCCGCCCAGCAGCGCATGGTCTCGTTGAGGGAGGCGCCGAAGCCGTCGAGGTCGCGGGCCACGATCGCCGCGAAGCAGTCGCGGCCCGTCCGGCCGAGGCGTCGCACCCCGGCGGGCGTGAGGCGCTGCCGGCCGAGCGGGGCATAGCCGGGGGGACGGGGCGCGACCGGCACCAGGTGGACGACGCGCTCCAGCCAGCGGGCGACGGTCGGGTCGTTGTTCGACTCGATCCTCACGGGGTATATCCCGCCACGGTGGGCGAAGTCGTAGTCGAGGCGGCTCACGCCGGGATAAAGGAGTCCGATCATGTCCTGGGTGCCCGACGGCTCCGACCGGCCGCGGTTCTCGGCGCGGTAAAGCGCCTCGACCAGCTCGAGCGACGGGCGGCGGGGCAGCCGGCCGCGCCAGAGTTTCAGCGCGACCTGGCGGGTGCCGGTGGCCATGCCGGCGCGGTCCATGAACGGCACCGTCGGCTCCAGGCTGACCACGACCATCGAACCCGGCGGGCGCGGGTCGAGGCGCGAGACGAACGGCTGGTCGATCCAGCCGCCGGCGAGCTGCAGCCGGTAGGGCAGGGCGCCGATGATGTCGGTGAGCCGGCTGGAGGAGGGGCCGCGCATGGGGTCCTGCCGGACGCGACCGGCGGTTCAGCCGAGGTCGCGGACGGTCGGCCTGCCCGACTTGCGGGCGAAATACTGCTGCTCGATCCAGCGGTAGGTCTTCTTCAGGCCGACCCGGAACGGGATGGACGGCTCCCACCCCAGCATCCGCTTGATCATCGTGTTGTCGCTGTTGCGGCCCGCCACCCCCTTGGGCGCGGCGAGGTTGTACTTCCGCTTCAGCTTCACGCCGCCGATCGCCTCGGCCAGCGAAACCAGCTCGTCGACCGTGATCAATTCGCTCGACCCGAGATTGATCGGCGTGGCGCGCAGCTCGTCGCAATGCATGATCCGGTCGATGCCGGACACGCAGTCGTCGATGAGCATGTAGCTGCGGCTCTGGGTGCCGTCGCCCCAGACCTCGATCACGCCGGTGCCGCGGTCCTTGGCCTCGATGACCTTGCGGCAGATGGCGGCCGGCGCCTTTTCTCGCCCGCCGTCCCACGTGCCCCACGGCCCGTAGACGTTGTGGAAGCGGGCGATGGCGGTGTGCAGGCCGCGCTCGGCCGTGTATTCCTGGCAGAACATCTCCGACATCAGCTTTTCCCAGCCGTAGCCGCGCTCGGCCATGGCGGGGTAGGCGTCGGATTCCTTGAGGGCGCGGGCGTGCGGGTCCTTTTGCAGGGTCGTGTTGTAGGCGCAGGCGGAGGAGGAGTAGAAGTAGCGCTGCACGCCGGCGCGGTAGGCGGCCTCGATCAGGTGGGTGTTGATGAGGATGCTGCGCAGGCACATGATCCGGAACCGCTCGATGAAGCCCATGCCGCCCATGTCGGCGGCGAGGTTGTAGACCTCCGCGGCGCCCTCGACGGCGCGCCGGCAGCTCTTCTCCTGGCTCAGGTCCAGGCTGAGGCACTCGACCCCCGGGGTGCGCTGGTACCACTCCGGCAGGGGCTTGCGGTCGACCGCCCGGATGCGGGTGAAGCCCTTGGCCGTGAGGTAGCGGACCAGCGAGCCGCCGATAAAGCCGCCGCCGCCGGCGACCAGGATCAGGTCATTCTTCCCGCAGGTGCGGTAGGTGGGTTTCGTCATGGAGCAGGGTGGTGGCGCGGGTCGCCGGGGCGGGCCGCGGGGAAACGCGCACAATAGGCGACCCGGCGCGCGGAATTCAATGGCGAACTGCCCGCCCGACCGGCGCGGCGCGCGGGATTTGACAACGCCCCCCGCTTGCGCCACCCCTCTGCGTTTCCCGAATTCCGCTCCTCATGCCCGCGACCGCACCCGAACGCACGCTCAGCCCGCGCGCCGAGATCCTGCAGAAGCAGATCCGCAGCCACCTGACGTACACGCTGGCCCGCGACCTGCACACCGCCACCCCGCGTGACTGGTGGATCGCCACGGCCATGGCGGTGCGCGACCACATCCTCGAGCGCTTCATCCAGACGATGGGCGTGCACAACCAGCAGAATGTCCGGCGCGTCTACTACCTCTCGCTCGAGTACCTGATGGGCCGCCTGCTGGTCAGCAACCTGCACAACACGGGGCTCTACGACGACGCGGTGGAGGCGACGGCCGCGCTCGGGCTGGACTTCCAGCGGCTGCGCGACGCCGAGGAGGACATGGCCCTGGGCAACGGCGGCCTCGGGCGCCTCGCCGCCTGCTTCCTCGATTCGCTCGCCACCCACGACTACCCGGCAATCGGCTACGGCATCCACTACGAGTTCGGCCTGTTCAAGCAAGAGTTTGTCAACGGTCACCAGATGGAGCATCCCGACAACTGGATCATGTTCGGCGACCCGTGGGAGATCGTGCGGCCGGAGTACACCACCCGGGTCGAGCTCTACGGCGAGGTGGTGGAGGATTTCGACGACCGGGGCAACTCCCGGCCGCGCTGGGTGCACACCAAGACGCTCCTCGGCGTGCCCTACGACACGCCCATCGCCGGCTACGGCACCAAGACGGTCAATTTCCTGCGCCTCTGGGCCTCGAAGGCTTCGCAGGAGTTCGACCTGGCCGCCTTCAACAAGGGCGGCTACGTCGACGCGGTGGAGGAGAAGGTGGTGGGCGAGACCATCTCGAAGGTGCTGTACCCGAACGACAAGACCGAGAACGGCAAGGAGCTGCGGCTGGTCCAGCAGTACTTCTTCGTCGCCTGCTCGCTGCGCGACATCATCCGGCGCCACCGCAAGAATTCCGGCAATTCGTGGGACAACTTCCCCGCCAAGGTCGCGATCCACCTCAACGACACGCACCCGGCGATCGCCATCGCCGAGCTGCAGCGCATCCTCGTCGACGAGGAGAACCTGCCCTGGGACCAGGCGTGGGCGATCGTCTCGCGCACGTTCGTCTACACCAACCACACGCTCCTGCCCGAGGCGCTCGAACGCTGGAGCCTGCCGCTGCTCCAGCGGGTGCTGCCGCGCCATCTCCAGATCATCTACGAGGTCAACCTCCGGCTGATGGAGGCCTGCGAGCGCCGCTGGCCGGGCGACGGCCGGCGCAAGAGCGTGTGCTCCCTGATCGAGGAGAACCACGAGAAGACGGTGCGCATGGCCCACCTCGCCGTCGTGGGCTCGCATGCCGTCAACGGCGTCGCCGCCCTGCACAGCCAGCTGCTGCGCCAGACGCTCTTTCCCGATTTCGACGAGCTCTACCCGGGCCGCTTCAACAACAAGACCAACGGCATCACCCCGCGCCGCTGGCTCCTCCAGGCCAACCCGCGCCTCGCCGCACTCATCACGCAGGCGCTCGGGAGCCGCGACTGGGTGCGCGACCTCGGGCTCCTCCGCGGACTCGAACCGTGCGCCGCCGACGCCGCGTTCCGCCGGGAGTACATGGCGGTGAAGCACGCCAACAAGGTCGCCCTGGCCGCGTTGATCGAGCGGGAGTGCGGCGTCCAGGTCTCGCCCGACGCGATCTTCGACGTCCAGGTCAAGCGCCTGCACGAGTACAAGCGGCAGCACCTCAACCTGCTGCACATCCTCGCGCTGTACCGCCGGCTGCTGCAAAATCCGGCGCTCGATCTCCAGCCGCGCGTCTTCATCTTCGCCGCCAAGGCCGCGCCCGGCTACGACCTGGCCAAGAACATCATCCGGGCAATCAATCTCGTCGGCGACCACATCAACCGCGACGAGCGCATCGGCGGCCGCCTCAAGGTCGCCTTCCTGCCGAACTACCGCGTCTCGCTCGCCGAGCGCATCATCCCGGCGGCCGACGTCTCGGAGCAGATCTCCACCGCGGGCAAGGAGGCCTCCGGCACCGGCAACATGAAGCTGGCGCTCAACGGCGCCCTCACGCTCGGCACGCTCGACGGCGCCACGATCGAGATGCGCGAGGAGGTGGGCCCGGAGAACATCTTCATCTTCGGGCTCAATGTCGACGAGGTGGCCGCGCTCCGCGCCAAGGGGTATTCGCCGTGGGACCCCTACCACAAGGACGAGGAGCTGCGCGCGGTGATCGACTGGCTGGGCTCGAACGCCTTCACGCCGCATGAGGGCGCCGCCTTTGCGCCCATCCGCCACAGCCTGCTCGAGGGCGGCGACCCGTTCCTTTGCCTGGCCGACTTCCGCGCCTACAGCGACGCCCAGGCGAAGATTGACGCCGCCTACCGCGACCAGGAGGCCTGGGCGCGGATGGCCATCCTCAACACCGCCCGCATGGGGCGGTTCTCCAGCGACCGCACGATCCGGGAGTACGCCGAGGACGTCTGGCAGCTGCCCCAGGTGCCGGTGGCATGAGCGCCCGACACCCTCGGCAAGAATTGTAGGGGCGCGATCTTGTCACGCCCATCGGGCACCAGGCAGCCCCTGGAAAAGGGCGCAACAAGGTTGCGCCCCTACGTTGCGGACGCTCAGCCTTCCGTCTTTCGCGACCGCTCGCGGATGGCGCGCACTTCCGCCGGCGGGATGCCCAGCCATTGGAGGAACGCCTCGTGCGCCTGGGGATGCCGGGCCTCAAAGGCCGCGTGGAGCCGGTGCTTCTGCGCGTCGGTGACGCCGGCCTCGTTGAGGACGGCGACAAACTGGTCTTTGGTGATCGTTTTCATGGTGATTTCCTGGAGGGCGGTCCCGGGGAATCCGGGGCGCGCGCGTCATCCTCGACCGTGAAGCCGTAGTCGGCTCCAGAAAAATCGGCGGGCCCGGGCCGGGGCGACAAAGTCGCTCGCGTCGGCGCGGCTTCGCTGTTTCATGCGGGCAGCGGTCGCAACGGCCATGAACACCTCCAGCCAGGCGCCAGCGTTGACGGGTCCGGCCCGGGCGCCCTCCGGCGCCGGAGCATGGCCGGGATGGCTGCCGGCGCTGGTCATCGTGCTGGCGGGGCTGGCGGTCTACGCGAACAGCTTCACGGCCCCGTTCATCTTCGACGACCAGCAATCGATCCTCGAAAACAGGACCATCCGGGACCTGCGGCACATCGGCCGGGTGCTGGCGGCGGACACCGGCAATGGGGCGGGCGCGCGCGCCCGGCCGCTGGTCAATCTCTCGCTCGCCGTCAACTACGCCCTCGGCGGCCTGGACGTGCGCGGCTACCACGCCTTCAACCTGGCGGTCCACCTGCTCAACGCCCTGCTTCTCCTCGGGATCGCCCGGCGCACCCTGCGCCGCCTGGCGCACCCCGCCGCGGACGGCGCCGCCACGGCCATCGCCCTGCTCTGGACCGTGCATCCGCTGCAAACCGAGACGGTCACCTGCGTCATCCAGCGGACGGAGCTGCTGATGGGGTTCTGCCTGCTCCTCACGCTCTACCTCTTCGCACGCGGCACGACCGCGCGGCGCCCGGCGGCGACGTACGCCCTCGCGTTCGTGGCGTGCCTGGCCGGGATGGCCTGCAAGGAGGTGATGGTGGTGGCGCCGCTCGCGGTGTTGCTCTACGACCGGACGTTCGTCGCCGGATCGTTTGGCGGAGCGTGGCGGCACCGCTGGGCGCTGTATCTGGCGCTGGCCGGAACCTGGTCGCTGGCCGGGGTCCTCGTCGTCGGCTCGGGCGGCCGGGGCGGGACCGTCGGCTTCGGCCTGGGCGTGTCGGCGTGGGACTACGCGCTGACGCAGTGCCGTGCCGTGGTGATGTACCTCAAGCTGGCCGTGTGGCCGCACCCGTTGGTGCTCGACTACGGCACCGAGCTCGAGCGGAGCCTGGCCGCGGTCCGGCCGCAGACGCTGCTACTGACGCTGTTGCTGGCCGCGACCGCGGTGGCCCTGTGGCGGCGCCCGGTGTGGGGTTGGTGCGGCGCCTGGTTCTTCGGGCTTCTGGCCCCGAGCTCAAGCGTGCTGCCGCTGACCTCCCAGACCATGGCCGAGCACCGCATGTACCTGCCGCTCGCGGCGCTCGTGGTGCTCGGCGTGCTGGGCGTGCACCGGCTCTTCCGCCGCCGGGCCGGACTCTGGGTCGGGCTGCTTGCCGTCGCGCTGGGCGGGATCGCCCTGGCGCGCAACCGTGACTATTCCAGCCCGCTCGGGCTCTGGCGGGACACGGTGGCCAAATGCCCCGGCAATGTCCGGGCCCACTCCAACCTGGGCAAGCTGCTGATCGAGTCCGGGCAGGAGGGGCGCGGCGTGGCGGAATACCGGGAGGGCCTGCGCCTGGATCCGGCCAACGCGCTGCTGCACTTCAACCTGGGAAACGCGCTGGCCCGCGAGAATCGGCTGGCGGAGGCGGCCGAGTCCTACGCGGTGACGCTGCAGACGCATCCCGAGTTCGCCACCGCCCACCAGCACCTCGCAGAGGTTCTAGAAAAACTCGGCCGTCTGCCGGAGGCGGCCGCGCACTATGCGGCGGCCGTGGCACTGGACCCGGGACTGCCGGACGCGCGCAACAACCTGGGCGATGTCCTGCTGGCGCTGCACCGGGTGCCGGAGGCGATCGCCCAATACCGGGCGGCGCTGGCGCAGGAGCCCGGTTCCGCGCGCCTGCACTACAACCTCGGCAACGCGCTGGTCGAGGCCGGCCGGCTGGCGGACGCGGCGGCCGAATACGAGGCAGCGCTGCGGACGCAGCCGGAGGATGCGGATGCCCACGCCAACCTCGCCAACACCCTGGCCAGGCTCGGCCGCCAAACGGACGCGTTGGAGCATTACCAGGCTGCG
>DATJUU010000283.1:0-7396 GCA_035502155.1 Opitutaceae bacterium | reverse complement strand
CGGGCGCCGCCCCACCCTCGCGCCGCAGGCGCCGCCACTGCCAGACACCGAAGCCGGCCAGCGCGCCGAAGGAGAGCAGGAAACCCGCGAGGCCGTAGTCGCTCAGGGTGTTCAGGTAATCGTTGTGCGCCCACCCGGGGTCGTCCCAGAACCTCGCCGGCCGGTGACGTTCCAGGAGGACGTCGTACGAGCCCGCGCCCGTGCCCGCCAGCGGATGCTCACGGAACAGCGCCCACCCGATCCGCCACAGGACGACCCGCGAGACCTCGCCGCGGTTGCGGACCAGGTCATCGAGCCGCTGCCGGACCTCCGGTTCGCGCCGGTAGGCGACCGTGGCGGTCGCCAGCAGCAGCGCGCAGACGCCCAGGCAACCGAGCCAGCGCCGCCGGGCGGTGCTGCCCGCGAGCAGCGGCCACGCCGCCAGCGCGAGGCCCAGGGCCAGCCACGCGCCCCGGCTCACGGTCAGCAGGAGCCCGGCCGCGAGCAGCGCCGCGCAATAGCCGGCGAGGATCCGCTGCGCCGCGCCCGCCCCGCGCTGCAGCATCAGCGCCAGCAGTGGCGGCAACAGGAGATTGAGGAACGCCGCGAGCGAGTTCGGAATCCCGAACGGCCCGCTGGAGCGGTCGCGAAACTGGGGCGCCTGCACCCGGCCCATCATCAGCCACCGCGGGTCGGCGAAATGCTGGTACGCGGCCATCGCGACGGCCACGACCCCGAGCGCCACCAGCCCGCCCACCAGCACCAGTCGCGCCCGCGGGCCGCGAATGCCGTGCAGCACCACGACGAAAAGGGCCGCCATCTGCGCCCAGCCCAGCCAGTCCCGCCAACCGAGCCACGGCACCGGCGTGACCCACAGGACGTTGGCCGCGGCATAGGCGAGGAACGGCAGCGTCGCCAGCGCCGCCCAGTGCAGCCGCACGCCGCCCGGCCGCGCCGCCGCGAGGCCGAGCCACGCGATCACCGCCGCCGCGTCGAGGCCCGTGGTGACCGGCATCGTCTCCGGCCGAAATCCGCCCAGACAGAGCGTCGTCCAACCCAGGCTGGCCAGCACCAGCCCGGTCAGGAGCAGCTCGCCCGCCGTTTCCGCCCCCGAAACGCCCGGTTCCGCGGCCGGTCCCCCGGCTGCTGACCATTTATGAACAAAATTCATTCCAAAGAGCGGCTTGGCATTTGACGTGCTTCACATCGCACCCGACAGGAGTTCAGCTTTGCTTTTGACCGGACACTGGATCGGACACAAACCTCGACCCTGTTTCTCCAAACCAACCACAAAGGACGAATCGAAATGACACCGAAGGAAGTAATCAAACTGGCGGAGGATAAAGGAGTCAAAATCGTTGACTTCAAGCTCTGCGACATCCTCGGCACCTGGCAGCACTTTGCCGTGCCGACCGCCGAACTCACCGAGAAGGCGTTTGAAGAGGGCCTCGGCTTCGACGGCTCCTCGGTGCGCGGCTGGCGCGCGATCAACGCCTCGGATATGCTGGTCTTCCCGGATGCGGCGACCGCCTTCATCGATCCGTTCGCGAAGAATACCACGCTGAGCCTGGCGTGCGACGTGAAGGATCCGATCACGCGCGAGGTCTACGACCGCGATCCCCGCGGCATCGCGAAAAAGGCGGAGGCGTACCTGAAGAGCACCGGCATCGCCGACACGGCTTATTTCGGGCCCGAGGCGGAATTCTTCATCTTCGACAGCATCCGCTACGACACCACGTCGAACAGCTCCTACTACTACATCGATTCCGACGAGGGAATCTGGAATCGCGGCGAGAAGACGCTGCTGGATGGCGCGACTCCCAATCTCGGCTACAAGATCCGGCACAAGGAAGGCTACTTCCCCGTCGCGCCGACCGACCAGCTGATCGACATCCGCAATGAGATGATCCTGACGATGGTCGAGCTCGGGATCCCGATCGAGCGCGAGCACCACGAGGTCGCCACCGCCGGCCAGGCCGAGATCGACATCGTCTTCGACACGCTGCTCAAGACGTCGGACAAGATGTGCCTCTACAAGTACGTCGCCAAGAACGTGGCCTACAAGCACGGCAAGACGGTGACGTTCATGCCCAAGCCGCTCTTCGGCGACAACGGGTCCGGCATGCACACGCACCAGTCGCTGTGGAAGGGCGGCAAGCCGCTCTTCGCCGGCAACGAGTACGCGGGGCTGAGCCCGCTCGCGATCAACTACATCGGCGGCATCCTCAAGCACGCGCCGGCGCTGTGCGCGATCTGCAATCCGACGAACAACTCGTACAAGCGCCTGGTCCCGGGCTTCGAGGCGCCGGTCAACCTCGCCTACTCCGCGCGCAACCGCTCGGCTTCGATCCGCATCCCGACCTACAGCCCGAGCCCGAAGGCCAAGCGCATCGAGTACCGCACGCCCGATCCGGCGGCCAACCCGTACCTCGCCAACGCCGCCATGCTCATGGCGGGCCTCGACGGCATCCTGAACAAGATCCATCCCGGCGAGGCGCTCGACAAGAACCTCTACGAGCTCCCCCCGGAGGAGAAGGCCAAGGTTCCGACCGTGCCCGACTCCCTCAAGGGCGCGCTCCACGCGCTCGAGGCGGACCACGCGTTCCTGCTCAAGGGCGACGTCTTCACCCAGGATTTCCTCGACAATTACCTCGAGATGAAGAAGGGCGAGTACGACGCGCTCCGCATCCGGCCGCATCCCTACGAGTTCCACCTCTACTACGACGTCTGAGCGACGGACGATTTCCTTCGGCGGATTGATCCGCCTTCAGTCTTCCAGCCGGCTGCCGCGAGGCAGCCGGTTTTTTGCTTTCAATTGGCGGGCATCAAGCCCGCCCCGCCATCCCGGGTGTCCTGCCCATATTGGCGGGTGGCGGACGCGGTGACTGCGCGTTGCGCCCCTCACCCTACGGCGTTGAGGCCCCCGGTTTTCGCGGCCTGCTTCACGAGGCCCATCGCGGCATCGAGCTTGAGGTCCCCGAGTCTCTTGAAGTTGATGCAACTGCGGCCGGTCTTCACCCTGCCGAGCTTCGCGGCATTCCGTTCAACGAGGTAGCCGTCCTTGTCGCCGGCACAGATGTGGAGGCTGTAGTTGTTCTTCCCCGCGGCGAGTCCGATCAGGAACCAGTCGCCTTCGCGACCGCTCGAGGACTTGTAGTGATACTTCCCGTAGCCGATGATGGGCGACGGCCCCATGCCGGACATCACGGCCGGCGCGAGCTTGGGCACGGCTTTGCGGATTGCCTTGTGCAGGGTCGTCATCGTGTCGCGGCGATCGGCGGGGAGGGCGGCGAGGAATTCGTCGAGGGTGGGGAGTGCCTTGGCCATGCGGCAAGGCTGTGCGCCTGGGGCTCAGCGATCAAATATGAATGAGCGGTGCGCGGGCGCGGCGTGGGGGGCGAGGCGGTGCGCGTTCACGGATGGATCGCATCGCCTTGTCACGGGCCTCCGAAAATCCAGATGAAATCAAGAGCGACCCGCTGGGTTACCCTCGCTCCGGAAGTCAGGGGACGTTTGCCCAGAACGTTACCAGACAATGCTAGTCGCCCTTCAAGTCCTCCGGCCGCACGCGGCGCACGCCGGTCCACTTGACGCGAAAGAGCTCGTCGAGCGTCGCCGCCACCTCCGCCGGCACGCGCTTGCTCAGCGCCTCCACCGCCGGGAGCTGCTCCTCGGCCCCGGTCTCCGGCTCCGTGCCGTTCGACGCCTCGACCGGTTCCGGCAGGGGCGGCACTTCCGCGACCGCCAGCATCTCCGCGCCCTCCTCCGCCGGCTCGGGCGCCATCGCGGTGCGCTCGCCGGACGCCCCGCCGTTTCCCGGGCGCGCCCGCAGGCGCGCGTCGAGCCTACCGATCAGGTCTTTTTTTTTTCGCCTTCGGCCGCCGGCCCCTGCGGTGAGCTGGCCGCACCCGCCTCCGCGCCGAGCGCGGACAGCTCCTTGATCAGGCTGTCGATCGCCCGCGCCCGGCTCGCCTCCACCGCCTTGAGCAGGGTGACCTCGAAATTGATCTTCTCCGCCAGGCCGTGCTTCACCGCCGCCTCGCCCTCCCGCAGCCCGTCGAGCAGGCGGGTGAGCTGCTCCGTGGTCAGCGCCGTCCCCCCGAGCCGCGCGCTCTCCCCGCCGCGGGCGATGGCGTCAAGCAGGGCCCGGCGCACGTGCTCCTGCAGGTCCGCCAGCAGGCGCACCAGGTCGCGGCCGTTCTCGTCGCACTCGTCGACCAGCTCGACGAGCTTCC
The DNA here is from genome assembly GCA_035502155.1 of Opitutaceae bacterium. Classification (GTDB taxonomy): domain Bacteria; phylum Verrucomicrobiota; class Verrucomicrobiia; order Opitutales; family Opitutaceae; genus Fen-1467. Next base: position 3,182 of record DATJUU010000283.1, on the reverse strand, counting down.
GCTGGTCGCCGGCGGCGAGCGCCGCCGCCAGCGCCGCGACCTTCTCCTCCGCGACCAGACCGTAGACGTCGAGGACGTCGGCCTCGCTGATCCGGCCGCCGCAGAACGAGATCATCTGGTCGAGGATCGACTGCGCGTCGCGCATCCCGCCGTCGGCCATCCGGGCGATACTGGCCAGGGCGGTGTCGCCGACCTCGATCTTCTCCGCCGCGGCGATCTGCTTCAGCCGGGCCACGATCAATTCCACGGAGATGGGCTTGAGGTCGAACCGCTGGCAGCGGGAGATGATCGTCGGCAGCACCTTCTGCACGTCGGTCGTGGCGAAGACGAACTTCACGTGCGCCGGCGGCTCCTCCAGCGTCTTGAGCAGCGCGTTGAACGCCGCGGCCGAGAGCATGTGCACCTCGTCGATGATGTAGACCTTGAACCGACCCTGCGCCGGGGCGTAGCGCACCGTATCCCGCAGCTCGCGCACCTGCTCGACGCCGTTGTTGGAGGCGCCGTCGATCTCGATCACGTCGAGGCAGGAGCCGTCGGCGATCGCCTGGCAAATCGGGTCGGCGGGGTCGAAATCGGCCTTCGGTCCGCCGGTGCAGTTGAGTGCCTTGGCGAAGATGCGCGCAGTCGAAGTTTTGCCGGTGCCCCGAGGTCCGACGAAGAGGTAGGCGTGGGCGATGCGGCCGCGGCTGATGGCGTTCTTCAGGGTCCGCACCACGTGCTCCTGGCCGACGATCTCGTCGAACGTCTGCGGGCGCCACTTGCGCGCGATCACCTGGTAGTTTCCGGCCACGAAGGGCTAGTCCAAGTCGGATCGGGAGCGGTGCAATCCAAAACTCAGAGGTCGGAGGTCAGCCGTCAGAGGTCAGATTGCGCCGGCGCATCCCTTCACTTCGTCCCCCACCGACCTTCGTCCTCAACCCAGAACTCAGAACCCAAAACCCAGAACTAACGAAAGTGGCCAGGCACCCCACGGCACTAGCGGTACGTCGTTACCGTTGCTACCTTCCGGTCCTGGCGGAGTTCACGCGCCCGTCCATGCATGGGACCTGGCCAACGGCGCACCTTGGTCCGGCGGGGGTCGAGTGCAACACCTATTTTCCCGGGCCCAAAATCCACCCTTGAGCGGCTTCGCCGCCCTGCTAGAGCTGGGCGCGGCGCCTTCCTTGACCGTTCCACCGCCCCAACCCCCAGGAAGCCATCATGTCCACCCCCTTCAACGTCCGCCGGCTGCTCGGCATCGCGTTTCTGGTCCTGAGCGGCTGCATCCAGCAGGATCCCGTCCACGTCGCCGTCAAGCACCTGAAGGACCCGTCCCCCGCCGTCCGCCAGCAGGCCCTCGAGCAACTCCACTCCCTGCACAGCCGGCGCGCGATCGCGCCGGTGATCGCCTGCCTGCAGGATCCGGATCCCGCGGTGCGCGCGGCGGCGGTGGCCACCGTGACGGAATGGAAGGAGCCGCAGGCCGTCGAGCCGCTCGGCCGCTGCCTGCAGGATCCCGTTCCCGCGGTGCGCCTCGCGGCCGCCCAGGCCCTGCCCGCCTTCCACGACCCGCGCACGGTGCCGCCCCTGATCCAGGCGCTGACGGCGAATGACGCCGACCTGCGCGCGGCCGCCGCCGCCGCCCTCGGCCAGATCGGCGATGCCCGCGCGGTCGAGCCGCTCCTCGCCGCCGCCCAGGCCAAGGCGCCGGAAACCGCGACCGCCGCCCTCGCGGCCCTCGGCGCCCTCCATGATCCGCGCGCTCTTCCGGCCGCAATCGGGGCGCTGGCCGCCAAGGACGACTCCGTCGGCGCCCAGGCGGTCGAGACCATCGCCAAGATCGGGGCGCCCGCGGTCGAGCCGCTTCTCGCCCGCCTTCAGGATCCGAAGCCGCGCGTTCGCGCCCGCGCCGCCGAGGTTTTGGGCCGCATTGGCGACGCCCGCGCCGTCGGTCCCCTCGTCGACCTGCTGAAACAGGCGCAGCCCGAGGAGCCCGCCGCCAATGAGGAGAACGCTCCGGCCGCGCCGAAGCCCGACACGGATGAAAACGCCGCGCCGGCCGCGGAAGAGACGCCGGACGTCCGCCACGCCGCCGCCGCGGCGCTCGGCAAGCTCGGCGCGCCCGCCGTCGATCCACTCCTCGCCTGCCTGGTCGAAAACGACACCGAAGTCTGCGGCCGGGCCGTCGATGCCCTCGGCCAGATCGGCGACGCGCGCGCGGTCGAGCCCCTGGTCAATCTCCTGGTGAAGTTGACCAGCAGCGAGACGGTGAACGGCGTCAACGTGCGCGAGTCGCTGGTCGCGGCGCTGCCCAAGCTCGGCCCGCCCGCGATCGCGGCGCTCGTGCCGCACCTGCAGGACGACGACCTGACCACGCGCCAATCCGTGGCGGACGTGCTCGCCGAACTGAAGTACGTCCCGGCGGAGGATGCCGACAAGGCGGCCTTCTGGGTGCTGCGCAAGTCGTGGGACGATCTCGTCAAACTCGGCGCGCCGGCCGTCGCCCCGTTGATCGACGCCCTCAAGCTTGACGACATCGACACCCAGAACGGCGCCGCCGAGACGCTGGGCAAACTCGGCGACCGCCGGGCGGTCGCGCCGTTGATCGCGCTCCTGCAAAACGGGTCCCAGGAGGTCACGGCCAACGCCGCCGCCGCGCTCGGCCTCATCGGCGATCCCGACGCGTTGGAGCCGCTGATGAAGGCCGCCGCGGCGGCGCCGACAGACGACACGCGCGCCGCCGCCGCCGAGGCGCTCGGCCACCTGGGGGACACGCGGGCGGTGCCCACGCTCGTCGCGCTGCTGAAGGAGCCAAACGCCAGCCTGCGCCAAACCGGCGCCCAGGCCCTCGGCAAGCTCAACTACGCCCCCGAGGCCGCGGCCGACCAAGCCACCCTCCTGGTCGCGCTCCAGTCCTGGGATGACCTGGTCAAGCTGGGCCCCCCCGCATTCGACGCCCTCGCGGCCGTGCTGGCGGACCCAAACACGGACGTGCGCCGGGGGGTGATCGGCGCGCTCGGGAAACTCGGCGACGCGCGCGCCGTCGCCCCGCTGAGCGCGGCGCTGCCGGACTGGAAGATCAATGCCGACCTGGTCTCGAGCCTGGAACAGCTCGGCTGGAAGCCGTCCAACGGGAGCGAGGAGGTCTACGCCTGGATCGCCAAGAAGGACGCGGACAGCCTGAAGGGAAAGTGGGACCAGAC
>DATJUU010000282.1:0-5026 GCA_035502155.1 Opitutaceae bacterium | reverse complement strand
CGGGCCGACCAGGAGCGCCTCGCCAAGCAGGAGGCCGAGGCCCGGCGCCTCGCCGAACTCAAGGCGCAGCAGGACGCCGCGGACGCCGCGCGCGAACGGGCCCGGCTGCAGGCCGAGGAGGCCGCCGCCGATGCCGCCCGTCGCGCCGCCGAACAGGAGCTCCAGCGCCTCGCCGACGCGCGGGCCCGTCTCCTGCAAGAGAAAGCCGCCGCGGAGGCGGACGCCCGCCGCGAGGCGGAACTGCGCGACAAAGAAATGCAGGACGCCGAGGCCCGCCGGCAGGCCGCGCTGGCCGAGATTGCCAAGTTGGAGCAGCAGAAACGCGATCTCGCCGACCGCGAGGCCAAGCGCCTCGCCGCCCTGAAGCACCAGCGGGAACTCGAGGCGGAGCGGGCGCAATGGGCCGCGCTCCACGCGGACGATACGTGGCGCCGGCCCGGGTCCACCAACGTCTATCCGGGCGATCTCCGCGCCACCCCCCGCGACGTGGCTCCGGTGCTCCCGCGCTAGGACCGCGCGCGGCGGCGGCGCCGGGGGCCGCCGGGGATTCGCAAGGGTTTCGTCCCGAGTCGCTTGGCGCGATCGCGCGCCGGCGGCAAAACCGCAACTTAATCCTTGCGTTGCATCGCGCAAATTCTCTTAGTTCGCGGCTTCCATTCATGAAAGCCACGATCAAGACCCAGGGGCGGCAGTTCTCCGTGTCCGAGGGTGACATTTTGACCGTCAACCGTTACCCGAAGACGGAGGCCGGGGCCACGATCGAGATCAAGGAAGTGCTGACCGCCGGCGAGGGCGAGTCGTTCAAGGTCGGCACGCCCCTGCTCGCCGGCGCCAGCGTCACGGCCAAGGTGCTGGAGAACAAGCGCGGGGACAAGGTCATCGTCTTCAAGAAAAAGAAGCGCAAGGGTTACGAGCGCAAACGCGGTCACCGGCAGGAGCTGTCGGTGATCAAGATCGAAACCATCAAGGCCTGAGGAGACCGACGCCATGGCACACAAGAAAGGTCAATCCACCACCTTCAACGGTCGCAACAGCCACGCCAAGCGGCTGGGCATCAAGAAATTTGGCGACCAGGTCGTCATCGCCGGCAACATCATCGTCCGCCAGCGCGGCACCAAGATGCATCCCGGCCGCAACGTCGGCATGGGCCGCGACTTCACCCTGTTCGCCCTGACGGACGGCGTGGTGAAGTACAACAAGGCGAAGCGCAGCGTCTACGTCCAGGCCGCCACCTCCTGACGCCGTCCGGACGGCGGCAGACCTCGACGCGCAGCTCTTGGCTGCGCGTTTTTGTTGGTGCCGGTTTGGGCGTGATTTCACGAGGGCGGTGGCTAGCCTCCCGTCTGCCATGTCCGTCCGGCTGCAGGAACTCCTCCGCCAAAAGGCGTTGCTCGCGGAGCAGGCCGCCTGGCTGGAGCGTGAAATCGCGGCGGAACAGGCGAAGGCGGCCGGCGGGCCGGCCGAGCCTTTGCCGGCGCCGCTGCCCTTCAGCGCCACCATGCCGGCGCCGGCTGCCCCGGCCCCCGCCGTCCCGGCCGGCGCGGCGGCTGCCGACACCGAAGCCGACGCGATCCTGGCGCAATACCGCGAGGCGGACGGCTTCCGCCCGCAGCGCGTGAAATGGGGCTGCATCCTCTACACCGTTGCCGGCGCGGTCCTGGTGCTGCTCGGATTCGTCGTCATGTACGTCCTCGCGCGCCACCGCTGAGCGGCGGCGCCGGCATTCTGCACGAAGGCGCGGCGGCGCCGGCCCGGAAAACCGGGCGTTTCTCGGGACGCACCCGCGGCGGGCGAACCGGGGCGAACCAAATCCCGGACCCGGGGTCTAGGCCGCGGCCTGTTGCATCCAAACTCATCCACCGACCCAACCATGACTGACGAGGGGGTGCCGCGGGAACTCCTGCGCACACTCCGGCGAATCTGTCTCTGGCGGGAATTGGAGCGCGATGCGTCGGCGGTCGCCGCGGAGCAGCGCCGGCTGGATGACTTGGTGGCGGCCCTGCCGCTGCCGGCGGGGCACCTGGCCACGCTGCGCCGCACGGAGCAGGACCGTGCGGCCTCGGCCGCGGCGCTGTCCGAAATCCTGGCGCCCCTGCTGGTGGAGCGCCTGGAACTGGCGGCCGCGGCCCTGACCGCCGGCCGCCCGATCCGCGCCATCCCGGGCCCGGTTCCGGCCCGCCGCTCGCGGCCCGCCCTGCCGCTGCCGATCGCCGACCTGATCGACGGCATGCTCGCCCAGGAGGCCGAAGCCAACCCTCGTCCGCCCGGGCCGCGTCCCCTTCGCCAGTCACCCTCAACCACGAAACCCACGCCGCCATGAGCACCGCCACCGCCGAAAAATCCGCGCCCCCCATCCCCGCTCCCGCCAACCCGCCCACCCCCGCCGCCCGGCGCTCCGACCGCAAGGTGACCCTCGTCGGCTTCGACCTCGGCACCAACAAGTCCTGCGTCCTGGCCGGCCCCGCCGGCGGCACCGAAATCAGCGTCAGCAAAATCGTCCCCAGCGTCGTCGGCTACGTGAAGGACGGCATTGTCGACGGCATCATCGCCGGCAACGCCAGCATCCTGTTCGGCGAGGAGGCGCAGAAAAATTTCCTCCACGTCACCCTCGTCGCGCCGCTCGCGCGCGGGGTCATCGCGCACCCCGACGCGGCGCGCGATTTCTTCCGCCACGTGCGCGGCCTGGTCGATCCGGGCGGGAACGCCGCGATCCGGGCCGTGGTCGGCGTGCCGGCCAACGCCGACGAGGAAGCGCGGGTCGACATCCGCAGCTGCGCCACCGGCGTGTTCGAGCGGCTGCTCCTGATCCCCGAGCCGTTTCTCGCCGCCCTGGGCTACCGTGACGACGCCCGCCTCAGCCAGCCCAACTACGTCGACCCGGTGACCAACTCGCTCTTCATCGACATCGGGGGCGGCACCAGCGACCTCTGCCTGATCCAGGGATATTTCCCGGCGCGCGAGGACCAGATCAGCGTCCCCTTCGCCGGCGACGCCATCGACCAGCACATCCACGCCGAGATCGACCGCCTGTACCCGAACAACGGCCTGTCCGGCACCACCATCCGGGACATCAAGGAGGCCCATTCCTACGTCGGCCCGATCCGCAAGCCGACCGACGTCAAGGTGATCATCGGCGGCAAGGCCCACACGCTCGAGCTGGGCGAGGTGATCGGCCGCGCCTGCAACGAGCTGATCGAGAAAATCTATCCGCCGCTGACGGAGCTCATCGGGCGGGCGTCGTCGGACTCGGTGGTGCAGTTGCTGCAAAACCTCATCATCACCGGCGGGGGCAGCCAGGTCCGCGGCATCGACACGGTGCTGCAGAAGCGCCTCGAGGAGGACGGCTTCGAGGCGCCGAAGGTCCGCCTCGCGGGTCAGGACTACAAGCGCTACGTCGCGATCGGCGCGCTGAAGGCGGCGCGGGCCGCCCGCGAGAACCAGTGGCAGTACGTGCTCGACTGAGGCCGCCGATACACGGACCGCGAAAGGCGCGCTGCTAATCCGGGCCGGCGCGCCTTGAGGCTGGACTCGCCCGGCGCGTCCCGCCAGTTAGGACACGTGACCGCGACCGCCGGCGCCGGCGGCCGCCGGGTCCCTGCCCCATGCCGCCCGCCGCGTCTCCCGGATTCATCCGCCTCCTCCGCCAACGGGGTGCGGGAATCCTCTTGGGCGCCGTCGCCCTGCCGCTCGCCGCGGCCCCGCTTCCCACCGGACGAGCGGCCTGGCCGATCGCTCCGGACCTGACCGTCGCGGCCGACGGCAGCGGGAATTTCAAGACGATCCAGGCGGCGCTCGAGTCCATTCCAGCGGGCAACCACGAGCGGCGCATCATCTTCGTCAAGGACGGCGTCTATCACGAGAAGATCCGAATCGACGCGGCGTGCGTCACGCTGCTGGGCGAGAGCCGGGCCGGCACGCGCCTCGAGTACGCCCAGGGCACGGAGGAATTCCGCCGGCAGCCGGACGCGCTGGGCACCGCCGTGGTTAACATCAACGGCGACGACTGCGTGCTCGCCAACCTCACGGTGCGGAACACCCACGGCGTCGTCGGCGTCCACGCCTTCGCCGTCTACGGCCGCGCCGACCGCACGGTGATCGAGGATTGCGACGTGCTGAGCGAGGGGAACGACACCCTGTCGCTCTGGGACCGCGAGGGCGGCCGCTATTACCACGCCCGGCTCAACATCCGCGGGTCGGTGGACTTCGTCTGCCCGCGCGGCTGGTGCTACATGACGGACTGCAACCTCGAGGAGGCCAACCCCCGCGCCGAGGCGATGATCTGGCACGACGGCAGCAAGGACCGCGCCATGAAGTTCGTCCTGCGCGGCTGCAAATTCGACGGCGTGGCGGGCTGGCGCCTGGGCCGGCACCATCACGACGCCCAGTTCTACCTGCTCGACTGCACGTTCTCGAACCGGATGCTGGACGTGCCTCCCCGGCGCGTCGTCTATCCGCTGGGCGGCCGCCCGGCGACGGACGATGACCGGAAACGCAACCGGGACCTGGATGCGACCAATGTCTGGGGCGAACGCGCCTATTTCTTCGACTGCCACCGCGACGGCGGCGATTTCGCCTGGTTCGGCGACAACCTCGCCGCCGCGCCCGGCGCCCCGACGCCGGCGCAAATTACCGCCGCGTGGACCTTCGGCGGCACGTGGGACCCGGAGCGCGTGGCCGGGCCCGTCATCCGGAGCGTGGAGGAAAACGGCGCGCTGCTGACGGTCACGTTCAGCGAACCGGTCACCGTCAAGGGCCGGCCCGAGCTCCGCCTGGTGTCCGGCGACGCCGCCCCCTACGCCGGCGGCAGCGGCACGCCTGTGCTCACCTTCCAGGTGCCGGCCGGCGCAACCGGGGCGGTGACGGCCAGCGTCCCAAGCCCCGGCGGCACGATCATCGCGTGCCAGGCCTCGGCGGCGCTGCGCGTCGCCGACGTAACCCTTCCCCAAAACCAATCGGCTCCATGAAACTCCCCGCCCTTGCAGCCGGCATGCTCTGGGCGCTCGCCGGCTTCGCCCCCGCCTCCCTC
>DATJUU010000281.1:0-16933 GCA_035502155.1 Opitutaceae bacterium | reverse complement strand
CCCCGCCGTCCTCCCGTCCGTGTCCTCCAAGACGCTGTATTATCCGAATCCCCGCCACCTCCACCAGCTGTACTGCGGCCGGGCGGAGAACCTGCTGGCGGTGGAGGCGGCCTTTAACGTCCAGCTCGCCACCCGGGAGGACTGGCTGAAGATCGACGGCGCCGACGCCGACATTGCGCGCACCGAGGGCTTCTTCACCTTCCTCAACGAGGGCCGATCGCAGGGCCTCGCGCTGCGCAACTCCGACTTTACCCAGCTGCTCGACAGCATCGCCCGCGGCGACGGCGCCCAGATGCGCACCCTGCTGTCGGAGCCGCTCGTCATCGCCACCAACCGCCGCAGCATCGTGCCCAAGACCATCGGCCAGAAGCTCTACCTCCAGGCGATGCAGAAGAGCCCGATCGTCTTCGGCATCGGGCCGGCCGGCACCGGCAAGACCTACCTCGCCGTCGCCGCCGCCCTCTCGGCGGTGCTCAAGAACCAGGTGCAGCGCGTCGTGCTCACCCGCCCGGCGGTCGAGGCGGGCGAGGCGCTCGGCTTCCTGCCCGGCGACCTGCGCGAGAAGATCCTCCCCTACCTCCGGCCGCTCTACGACGCGATGCACGACATGCTCGACGCCGAGGATGTCGCCCGGCTGGTGGAGAAGGGCGTGATCGAGATCGCCCCGCTGGCCTACATGCGCGGCCGCACCCTCTCCCACGCCTTCGTCATCCTCGACGAGGCGCAGAACACGACGCCCGAGCAGATGATGATGTTCCTCACCCGCCTCGGCGAGGAGTCGCGCATGGTCGTCACCGGCGACATCTCCCAGATCGACCTGCCGCGCCCGAAGCAGTCGGGCCTGCTCCAGGTGAAGCACATCCTCCACGGCATTCCCGGCATCGAGTTCCACTACTTTTCCGGGGCCGACGTGGTGCGCCCGCCGCTGGTGCAGAAGATCATCGAGGCCTACGAGCGCTTCCGCCACCCCATCACCGCCGGGCGGGAGGACGACGGGGAGGAGGACCGGGCCTGACCGGCCGCGCCATGCCCCTCTTCCCCCGACTCCGGCTCCTGCGCGGCGGCGCCCCCGCCCCGCGCCGCCGGCGGAAGGCCGCCCCGGCCGCCGCCGCCGCCGGCTATTTTGACCGCAGCCGGATGGTGGCGATCCTCATCTTCGTCGCCACCGTCGCCGCGATCGTCGTCATCAGCTTCGTCGGGGTGACGTCGGCCACGCTGCCGGTGCTGCCGAACCAGCTCGCGATGGTGCGGATCGTGGCCAGCGCCCCGTTCACCTACGAGAGCCGGCTCAAGACCGAGCTCAGCCGCGAGCAGCTGCGCAACCGCGTGCCGCCGGTTTACCGGCTCGAATTCGGCCCGGAGGAGCAGTTCGAGGCCAGCTTCCGCGACCTCCTCGCCGCCCTCGACAAGCTCGAGCAGGACTATCCCGCCAACACCGTGGCCGCCTCCGGCATGCAGGGCGCCTTCTCCCCCTCGGCCCGGCGCGCGTCTGAGCTCAACCGCATCGTCGAGGCGTTCAACGCCAAGGGGCCGTTCCAGGTGTCGACCGAGGACGTGGCGGCGTTCCTCGCCCTGGGCGACGCCAAGGCGCGCTTCGCCATCGCCGAAAACGCCCTCGCCGCCCTGCGCGAGATCTACCGCGGGGGCGTCTACAGCGGCGGCACGCTCGCGACCGGCGGCAGTGACAGCATCTCGGTCTTCCGCATCCGCCGGCCCACCGGCGAGATCGCCCCGATGCGGGTGCAGTCGCTCGAGCAGGCCCTCACCGACCTGCGCATCAACCTCGGCGCCGAGGGCGTGAGCCGCGACGCCCTGCTCGCGCTCTTCCGCATCTTCCGCAACGGCGTCACCCCCGACCTCGTCTACGATCGCGAGGCCACCGAGCGCCTCCAGCAGCAGGCGCTGGCCGACCTCAGGCCCGTGATGGTGGCGGTCGAGCGCGGCCAGACGATCATCGAGCCCGGCACGCGGGTCACGCCCGAGGAGTACGAGATGCTGGTGGCGCACCGCGACTACCTGCTGCACAACGGCGATGTGGCGGTGGACAACGGCCTGCAGCTCTTCGGCCGCATCCTGCTCGTGCTGGCGATGGTGGTGGCCTCGGTCCTCTACATCCGCCTGGAGGATCCCGAGACGATGAACAGCAACGGCCGGCTGGCGCTGCTGGCCCTCGTCGTCATCCTCAACCTCGGCCTCGTGCGCGCCACCTACTGGCTCGGCCAGCAGCCGTTTTTCCTCGAGAACACCGACGCGGCCTCGCTCCTGCCCTACATCGCCCCGACCGCGGTGGCCCCGCTGGTCGTCGCCATCCTGATCGACGCCGGCTCGGCAATCTTCATGGCGCTGTTCGTCTCGATCTTCACCAGCGTCATCTACGGCAACCGGCTCGACCTGCTCGTCCTGACCTTCCTCGCCTCGATGGTCGGCATCTTCGCCTGCCGCGCGATCCGCCAGCGCAGCCGCGTGGTGCGCGCCGCGGGCCTGGGCGGGTTCACCGTGGCCTGCTTCGCGCTCCTGATCGGCTTCTCCGACCAGCTCCCGGCCGCCACGGTCCTCCGGCAGATGGCCGCGGGGCTCGGCACCGGCGTGCTCACCGGCGTGGTCGTCGCCGGCCTGCTCCCCCTGCTCGAGGGCCTGTTCAAGCGCACGACCGACATCACGCTGCTCGAGCTGACGGACTACAACCACCCGCTGCTCCACGCCATGCAGATGGAGGCCCCCGGCACCTACCACCACAGCCTGGTGGTGGCCAACCTGGCCGAGAACGCCGCCAACACCGTCGGCGCCAACGCGCTGCTCTGCCGGGTGTGCGCCCTCTTCCACGACATCGGCAAGATGACGAAGCCCGAGTTCTTCGCCGAAAACCAGCGCGAGGGCGCCAACCCGCACGACGAGCACAACCCGTCGTTCTCCGCGCTCATCATCAAGAGCCACGTCAAGAACGGCGTCGATCTGGCGCTCAAGCACCGGCTGCCGCGGGCGGTGGTCGACGTCATCCAGCAGCACCACGGCACGACCCTGATCCAGTATTTCTACCAGCGCGCCCGCAGCGGCGAGGGCCGGGGCGGCCCGGCGCGGCTGGGCGGCGGCAGCGCCCCGCCCGTGGCCGCCGGCGCCTCGCGCGAGCCGTTCCCGCCCGGCGCCGAGGCGCCGGTGTGCGAGACCACCTACCGCTATGACGGCCCGAAGCCGCTGTTCAAGGAGAGCGCGATCATCATGCTCGCCGACGGCGTCGAGGCCGCCACGCGCTCGCTGCGCCGCGTCACGCCCCAGCACCTCGGCGAACTGATCGACCAGATCTTCCGCAGCCGGGTCGAGGACGGGCAGCTGGACGAGGCGCCGCTGACCTTCGCCGAGCTGACCCAGATCAAGAGCAGCTTCACCTTCACCCTGCTGAACATGCTCCACGCCCGGGTCGCCTACCCGCCGGTGGCGGAGGCGGAAGCCAAGAATGGCCCCCGGAAACCGGAGCAAGCCTCGGGCTGAGCCGCGAAGGCGGTCGCAGGTCCAAGGTCGCAGGTCGAAGGTCCCGGCCGGCCTGATGCCGCGGCCGGTGCATGTCCACAACGGCCATCCGCGGCTGGTCCCTGACCGCCGCGCCGTTGCCGCCGTCATCCGCCTCTTGGACGCCCATGCCGCTGAAATCGTCGGACCGCTGACCTCTGACCTCCGACCTCTGCCCTCCGGCTCGCGACCTGCGACCTTGGACCTGCGACCTGCGCCTGCCTCCGGCCCGCCGCCCGGCGAGCTCTCGATCGCCTTTCTCACCGGCGCGGCGCTGGCCGGGCTCCACGGGCGCTTCCTGGACGACCCGTCCGCGACCGACGTGATCACCTTTGCCGGCGACCCGGCGCTGGGCCAGGCGCGAGAAATCTGCCTGTCCGTCGACGCCGCCCGTACCTTCGCCCGAGAACACCGGTGTGATTTCGCCGCGGAGCTGACGCTCTACCTCGTGCACGGCTGGCTGCACCTCGCGGGCCACGATGACCTTAAACCGGCTGCAAAACGCCGCATGCGCGCCGCCGAGGCGCGGGCGATGAAGCTGCTTCGGCGCGCGGGCGCCCTGCCGGGTTTTCGGATGAAGTAGAATCGAAAACCCCGCCTCACGCCGAGACGCAGGGGCATCAGCCCGCGCCGGCGCCCGAAACGGGATTTGATTTTCGGTAGAGCACGTGATGCCGCAGCGGACTTTCCTCCGGCAACAGCGGATGGAGGAAGTCGTCGCGGGGGTCGCGCATGAAACCGAGGCGCTCCATCAGCCGGCGCGACCGCCGGTTGCCGGCGGCGGTGAAGGACACGAGCTCCCCCAGACCCAGGGTCTCGAAGGCGTGGCGCTCCGCCAGCCGCGCCGCCGCGAGGCCGATGCCGCGGCCCCAGAACTCGCGGCGCAGCCGCCAGCCGATCTCCACGCACGGGGTGAACGGCGCCGTGAAGCGCGGCTCGGCCAGCCCGGTGAACCCGGCGCACGCGCCGTCCACGTCGACCGCCCAGAGTCCCCAGCCCCGGCGCGCAAGGTCGGCGCGGATCCGGTCCAGCATCGCCTGCGACTCCTCCGGCGTGAGGCGGCGGGGGAAGTGCTCCATGACCACCGGGTCGGCGTTCATCGCCGCGAACGGCTCCAGGTCGTCATCGCGCCACGCGCGGAGCCGGACGTGCGGAAGCGGCGCGGCGGCCATGTCAACGCCCCGGCCGGCCCCCGGCCGGCATCGCCCGCCAGAGCCGCCACGCCCACCCCGCCAGCGCCGCCGGCACGAGGATCAGGGCGGCCCAGGTCAGGAGGAACGAGGCACTGACGCCGGCGCCGGGCCATTCGGCGATCGCCCGCCAGAGGTGCAGGGCGGTGATCACGCCGAAGATCCCGCCCGTCGTGAGAAGATAAGCGCGCATGGGGCCATTGTGTGATGCCGCCGCGGCACGCCAAGACCCAAAGCGCCACCGCCGCGCCCGTGCCTGGTGTCGCCGCGTCCCGGCGCCAAGCCGGGCCTGAAGCCGCCCATGGCGCTAGTGCGCGTGGACCGCGACGAAAATGAAGCCGATGATCAGCAAGCCCGCGCCGCCGACCAGCGTCAGCGCGGAGAAGGACAGACCGAGAATGCCAAAGATCCGCTTCCGCGCCGACTGGCAGACCGAGGCGATGCCCAGGCCCGCGGCCACCACGTCGGCGCCGAGCAACCCGATCACGATGAAGCCGACCAGCATCTGGCCCGGATATTGGCCGCCGCGCTCGACCCGGCCGCCGTTCAGCATTCCGGCGACAGCGAACAGGACGAAGAGCGAGAATCCGGTGACCAGCGAGAGGGCGAAAGACGCGATGCCCAGGCGCGAATGCTTTTCTTCCATGGGAAGTTCGGGGTTGGGAGGTTTGAAGCGGCGCCCGAGCGTGCCACGCCGCCCGCGCCCGCTCAATCCGGGAATTTCGCCCGCCGGCCGGCGACCGCGGAAGCGGATCCGGCTCGGCGCCAAGGCCCCGAATCACAAAAAACCGGGCTCCCTGCGCATGATGCGCTGCAGTCATGCAGAATCCCCGCGGGCCGCGACGAAATCGGAATCGGGTTGGCCGCAAAGAGGCACGAAAAGTCACCAAAAAGGACAGGCATGATTTTCGTGCGTTCTTGTGGCTTTTTGTGGCGATGACCATCCGCGCTCGAGTTTGATCGCCGCTCCGCCGCGCCAAGCCTCGTTACGCTCCATCACTTCGCGTCTTGGCGCGAGGCTCCCGGCGACCATCCGCACTGCAGACTCGACACCGGCCCTGCGAAACCGAAAGTAGGCGGCAACGTCTTTCCACCCGGTCGCCGCGCGCCGGCCGCGGCCCCTGACCCCTCCTGCCATGCGCTTGCTCCGTCGCCTTGTCCCGCCCGCCTTGCTCCTGCTCGCCCCGGCCCTCCCGGCCGCCGCGCCCGATCCCCTCACCTGGCCGGCGCCCACGAACGAAATGCGACCGTGGACGCGCTGGTGGTGGCTCGGCAGCGCCGTCGACCAGCCGGACCTCACGCGCGAGCTCACGCAATTCCAGCAGGCCGGCCTGGGCGGCGTCGAGATCTGCCCGATCTACGGCGCGCACGGCTACGAGAAGAAGTTCATCCCCTTCCTCTCGCCCGAGTGGATGGCCATGCTGGCGCACACCACAACCGAGGCGAAGCGCCTCGACCTCGGCGTCGACCTCACCACCGGCACCGGCTGGCCACCCGGCGGCCCGTTCGTGGCCGCCGACGACGCCTCGACCGGCATCATCCTCAAACGGTTCGAAGTGGCCGGCGGCGCCCGGCTCGCCGATCCGCTCCCGGCCGGCCGCCTGCAGTGCGTTCTCGCCGTGTCGGACCAGGACGAGAAGGTCGACCTCACCGGGGACGTCCGCGACGGCCAGCTCGACTGGACGGCGCCTGCGGGCCACTGGCGCCTCTACGTCGCGGTCGAGTCCGGACCCGTCCAGAAGGTCAAGCGCGCCGCGCCTGGCGGCGAGGGCGACGTGCTCGATCCCTTCTCGCCCAAGGCCATGAGTGACTACCTCGGGGTGTTCGACCAGGCGTTCGCCGGCTATCACGGCCTGATGCCGCGGGCGCAGTTCATCGACTCCTACGAGTACTACGGCGCCGACTGGACGCCGGATTTATTCAAGGAATTCGCCGCGCGCCGCGGCTACGACCTGCGCCGGGAACTGCCCGCCCTCTTCGGCGACGGACCGGCCGACACGGTGGCGCGGGTGAAGTACGACTACCGGGCGACCGCCGCGGCCCTGCACTCCGCCTACACGCAGGCCTGGACCGCCTGGGCGCACGGCCACGGCAGCCTGACGCGCCTGCAGGCCCACGGCTCCCCGACCGACCTGGTCGACGTCTACGCCGATGCCGACATTCCCGAGACCGAGATCTTCGGCAGCCTCGCCGACAGCACCGTGGTGATGAACAAAATGTCGTCCTCCGCCGCCCACCTCAAGGGCGGCCGGATCTCGTCCGCCGAGTCGTTCACCTGGCTGAATGAGCCGTTCCAGGCGACGCTTTCGCAGGTGAAGCAGGCGGCCGACTACCTGTTCCTGACGGGCGTGAATCTCATCGTCTACCAGGGCATCCCCTACTCGCCCGCGGAAGCCCCGTGGCCCGGCTGGCAATTCTACGCCGCGGTGAACTTCGGGCCCGACGGGGGGCTGTGGCGCGATCTGCCCGGGTTCAACGCCTATGCGACCCGCTGCCAGTCGGTGCTGCAGGCCGGCGCGCCGGCCGACGACGTGCTGCTCTACTTTCCGATCCACGATGTCTGGCAGGCGCCGTCCGGCATGCTCATCCCGCTCACGGTCCACGAGGTCCGGCAGACCCTCGGCAACCAGCCGTTCTACGCGATCGCCGCGACGCTCTGGGACCACGGCTTCGGCTACGACGTCGTCACCGACCATTTCCTGGGCGTGGCGAAGGCGGAGGACCACGCCATCGTCGTGGACGGCAACCGCTGGAAGGTCGTGCTCGTACCCGACGCGCACCTGATGCCGGTGGCGACGCTGCGCCAGCTGCTCGAGCTGGCCCGCGGCGGCGCCACGATCCTCGTGCAGGGCGAACTGCCGACCGACGTGCCGGGCCTGAAGGAACTCGAGGACCGCCGGACGCAGCTCAGGGACGTCCTCACCACGCTGAACCTCGTGCCGACCGCCGACGCCGGCGTGCAGCGCGCCGCGGTCGGCGACGGCGCGATCCTGGTCGGCGCGGACCCGCTCGCGCTGTTGCGGGCGGCCGGCGTCGCGGGCGAGCCCTGCGCCGGCCTCGGCCTGCGCTTCGTGCGGCGGGCCGACGCCGACGGCTACACCTATTTCCTGGCCAACCGCGGCGCGCAGCCGGTGGACGGCTGGGTCGGGTTCGCCACGCCCGCCCAGGCGGCGGCCATCCTCGACCCGATGGATCCGGACCGCGCGGGTCTGGCGGCCGTGCGGCCCGCGGCCGGCGGCTTCGAGGCCTACCTCCAGCTCGCGCCCGGCGAGTCGCTCGTCCTGCGCACCTTCGACCACCCGGTGACCGCCCCGGCGTGGCCTTACTTTGAGACGGCGGGCGGCGCGCAGCCGGTCACCGGCACCTGGCACGTCCAGTTCATCGACGGCGGGCCGGCGCTGCCAGCCGCCTACGACGCGACGCAACTGGCGTCGTGGACGACGCGCGACGACCCCGAGCTCCAGCGTTTCGCCGGCACGGCGCGCTACACCGTCGAGTTCGATCGGCCGGCCGGCGCCGCGGACGACTGGTGGCTGGACCTGGGCACGGTCGACGCCAGCGCCCGGGTGAAGCTGAACGGCCACGAGATCGACGCCTTCTGGAGCGCGCCGTTCCGCGCGCCGGTGGGACCATGGCTGCAGCCGGGCCGGAACATGCTGGAGGTCGAGGTCACCAATCTCGCCGCCAACCGGATCCGCGACCTCGATGTTCGCAAGGTGAACTGGAAGTATTTCTACGACATCAATGTCGTGGGCCGGAACTACCGGCCGCTCGACGCCTCGAAGTGGCCGGTGTTCGACTCCGGCCTGCTCGGCCCGGTGACCCTCACGCCGCTGAAGGCGCTGAAGCCGTGAGCCGAGGCGCCGAACTGGCGCTCGATCTCACCGCATCGTCCGCTGCGCGCCGTCGGGAGTGAACCGCACCACGGCCGGCACCTTCTCGCGCGGCGTGAACTCCTCGATCGCCGACCGCGTGACCTGCTCCTCGTCGCTGGCGACGAACCGCGCCCGGATCTCCCGGTAGTCCGGGAAAAAGCCCAGCGGCGTCGCGGCAATCTGCAGGTGCAGCGGCGCGCGGCCGACCGGCACGCCGTCGAGCACGATGATCGCGCCGGACGGAGCCGATTCCACGAGCAGGTCGAGCATGCCGGGCGCGGCTTCGCCGGCGGGCGGAACGCCGGCCGGAGGAGTGGCGGCCGGGGCCGCCGAAGTCGGGACCGGAGCATGCGTCGTTGGCACCGCCGGCGCGCCGGGCGCCGTTTCGGCCGGAGGCACCGGCATCACCGCGGGCGGCGGCGGCCCCGGGGCGCGCGTCCGGCTGGCCGTGCTGCAGCCGACGGCCAGCACCAGACTCAGGGCGGAAAAAACCACGGCGGAGAGTGACCGTGAGAACCTCATACCAGTGCGCACCTCACGCTAAGAGTCCAAGGAACGGCACCAAGGAGAAATTCCGTCGGCGCGGTTGTCACCACGATCGGGGCGTTGCTTTCACGGTTTTTTTCGCGTTTGGTCCGGTGCCCCGACCGATGGTTCCGGTGCCATTGCGTTCCGTGTGGATTTCGACCTAAGATCGGGTCACCCCGTCCGTTTTCCAAACATGCACCGTCACACCCGCCTGTCGCTCCCCATCCGAATCCTGGCCACCACCCTGCTCTCCGCCACGGCGCGCGCCGCCGATCCGGCGACCAACGCCGTGGCCGCCGCGGACACCGCGTTCGCGCTCGACCTTTACCACCAGCTGGCAGCCGCGCCCGGCAACCTATTCTTTTCGCCCTACAGCCTCTCGCGCCTCCTCGCCCTGGCGGCGGCTGGCGCACGCGGACCAACCGCGACCGAATTGGACGCCGCGCTGCATCTGGACAGGCCGGCCGACCAGCTGGCCGCCGGCTACGCCGACCTGACCAAGGCCCTCCAAGCGGCGGCCGGCGACGACATCGACCTCGTCACCGCCGACTCGCTCTGGGTGCAGAACCAGTATCCGCTCCGGCCGGAGTATCTCCAGACCGTCCGGATCCAGTTTGGCGCGGACGCGATGCCGGCGGACTTCGTCCACAACACCGACGCGGCGCGCGCCGCGATCAACAGCTGGGTCGGCACCCAGACTCGCGGCAAGATCCCCGAGCTGATCGGGCCCGGTGTACTCAATGCCGCCACGCGGGTGGTGTTGTGCGACGCCATTTACTTCAAGGGCAAATGGGAGCACCAGTTCAAGCCGCAGCAGACGGACGCGGCGCCTTTTCGTGTCGCCGGCAACGCCATCGTGTCGGTGCCGACGATGCACCAAACCTCGGTATTCCGCAGCGTGCACCTGGCCGGCGTTGGCCTGCTCGAATTGCCCTATCTCGGGCAGCGGTTTTCGATGGTGGTCATCCTGCCCGACGCCGTCGACGGCCTGGCCGGCGTCGAGCAGCAGCTGACCGCGGAGCAGCTGCATCTCTGGCTGGCGCAACTCGATCCCGCCGGCGGTGTCGAAACCGCCGTCTACCTGCCGCGCTTCACCGCGCGGCAGAACCTCCAGCTCGCGGCCCAGCTCCAACACCTGGGGTTAAGCAAGGCGTTTGACCCGGCCGCCGCCGATTTTTCCGGCATGACCGGCAACCGCGACCTGTTCCTCTCGGAGGTCCTGCATCAAGCCTTCGTCAACGTGGATGAGGAGGGCACGGAGGCGGCCGCGGCCAGCGCGGCGGTGATGCTTGGAATGAGCATGGCCAAGGTTCCGGAGTTCCGGGTCGACCATCCGTTCCTGTTCCTCATCCGCGACAACGCGACCGGCACGATCCTGTTCCTCGGGCGGGTGACGGATCCGCGGTAAGGCATCCGGCGGTTGGTCTGTAGGGGCGCAGTCTTGCTGCGCCCAATTCTAAGGGCGCGACAAGATCGCGCCCCACCAGTGACGGCATCACCCCAGCCCCGCCGCCTGGCGGGCGCGGGCCAGCACCTTGGACGCCACCGCGCGGGCGCGGTTGGCGCCATCGCGCAGCACCTGCTCCACGTAGTCGCGGTTGGCGACGAGCTCCGCCCGGCGGGCGCGCGCGGCCGCGAAATGGGTCCAGCAGTACTCGAACAGGGTCTTCTTGAGGTCGCCGTAGCCGTAGCCGCCGGCGCGCAGCCGCTGTTCGCAGTCCGCCGCCACCGCCGGCGGCGCGACGAGCTTGAGCAGCTGCACCGCGGTGTTCTTCTCCGCATCGGGCTTCGGCTCCTGCGGCGTCCGGCTGTCCATCACGATCGACATGACCTGCTTCCGGATCACCTTCTCCTCGCCGAAAATCCCGATGGCGTTGCCGTAGCTCTTGCTCATCTTCTGGCCGTCGATGCCGGGAACGGTGGCGACCTCCTCGCGGATCGCCGGCTCGGGGATGACGAACGTCTCGCCGTAGATCTGGTTGAACTTGGCGCCGATGTCGCGCGTCATCTCCACGTGCTGCTTCTGGTCCCGGCCGACCGGCACGAGGTTGGAGTCGTAGATCAGGATGTCGGCCGCCATCAGCACCGGGTAGGCGAAGATGCCGAAGTTGGGCGCGATGCCCTTGGCCAGCTTGTCCTTGTAGCTGGTGGCGCGCTCGAGCAGGCCCATCGGGGTGAGCGAGCCGATGAGCCACGTCAGCTCGGTGACTTCGGGCAGGTCGGACTGACGGAAGAACACGCTCTTCTTCGGGTCGAGGCCACAGGCGAGGAAGTCCAGCGCCACGTCCAGGGTGTTCTTCCGGCGCTCGGCGGCGTCGGTGAGCGACGTCATCGAGTGGTAGTCGGCGATGAAGTAGTAGCACTCGCCCTGCGCCTGGAGCTCGATGGCGGGGCGCATCATGCCGAAATAGTTGCCGAGGTGCAGGGCCCCGGAGGGCTGGATGCCGGAGAGAATCCTCATGGGTGAATCCGCGTTGATGGCCGGGGCCGCGGCGCCGGCAAGATTTTTAATCGCAATCGCCGGGGGTGCGACCACGGATCACACGGATGGGCACGGATCCAGGTCGTGCCGCCCAACGCCTGGGGGTTCGGGCCATTTTCCCATGAACCCTTCCCCAGACATTCGTGTGCCTCCGTGTCATCCGTGGTGGGAACAGTTGCTAATCGGTTATTCCCGGCGCAGCTCCTCCACCGTCGAGTAGCGCACCCGGCCGATGTGCCCGGGGGCGAGATAGCCGCCGAAGGCGATGGCCGGCATGACCAGCGCGCGCGGGCCGAGCAGGGTGCCGGGGTTGAGCACGGCGTTGCAGCCGACCTCGGCGGCATCGCCGACGATCGCGCCGAACTTGCGCAGGCCGGTCGTCTGCACGGCGTCGCCCACGCGCACCATCACTTCGCGGTGGTCGAGCCGGTAGTTGGAGCAGATGGCCCCGGCGCCCAGGTGGGCGCGGTTGCCGAGGATCGAGTCGCCGACGTAGTTGTAGTGCGGGGTGGCGACCTGGTCCATCAGCAGGCAGTTCTTGTACTCGCAGGCGTTGCCCAGGACGCAGCGCTCGCCGACGATGACATTGCCGCGGATCAGCGCGCCGGGACGAATCTCGGTGCCGGCGCCGATGTAGGCGGGGCCGATCAGCGCCGCGTACGGCGGCAGTTTGACCGTCGGGTGGATGAAGAGCGGTCCCTCGGCGTGAACGCCGGGCGGCAGTGTTGGCCTCGGCGCATCAAATTTGAACGCCGCCAGTGCCGGGCCGATCCGGCTCAGCCACTCCCACGGCGCAGCCCCGGGCGGAAAATGCGCCGCGAAAACCGCCAGCGAGGGGGGCAGCGTGAAGAAATCGGCGGCTTTCACCGCCGCCAGTCATACCGGCCCGGCGCCCGCGGCCAACAAAAAAGCCGCCGGAAAAATCTCGCCGGGCGGCGCCCCGGGGCGGCATCGTGGAGCGCGCGGTGCCCCTGCCATGACCAGTTCGACCAGCCTGAAGCTGCTTGGCGCCCTTGTCCTCGTCGCGGCCCTCTCCCTCGTCCGCTACGCCCCGGCGGTCACCGTTTTCAACCCCGACATCGGCTTCGGCTATGCCGTGGCCCGGGTGCCGGAGCTCACGCGGCAGCTCGCCGACCCCGCCGGCGGGGGCTCGCGGTCAGACGAAGCGGTGGCGCTGCGGTGGCGCCTCCTGCCGCCGACGGTCGGCCACCTGCTGGGCCTGCGGCCGGCGGGTTATTTCGCGCTGCCGCTGCTGGGCGCAGCCGTCCTGCTCGCGCTGGCCGCCGCCATCACGTACCGGGAGACCCGGAGCGTGGGCTGGTCGGCGCTGACGGGCGCCCTGCTCTGCACCGCGTCCTGGTTCTTCGTCGCCACCGGCTGGCTGGGACAGTTCGACGTTTTCTACCTGATCGGCCTTGTCGTGGTCGTCTTCGCCCCCTCGCTGGTTGCCGTCGGGGCGGCCTGCGCGCTGGCGCCGTGGTGCGACGAGCGGTTTCTCCTGATCCTGCCGGCCTGCCTGTGCCTGCGGTGGGCGCGATCCGGGCCCGGGGCGTGGCGCCGGTTGCTGGCCGTTGCGGCGGTGGGCATCGCGCCCTACGTGCTCCTGCGTCTGTGGGCCGTGGCGCAGGGCGACGCCAGCATGGGCCGGCAGCTGGCGCTGCAGGGTTCGGAATTCCGCGCCTATCTGCGCCACGTTCCCGACGGCTGGTGGATGGGCTTCCGCCTCGGCTGGATCTTGATCGGGGCCGGCGTCGCCGCGGCCTTCGCCGCGCTGCCGCGCGCGGGCCGGGTCCTGCTGGTCCTGAGCCTGGCGGGCGGACTCGCCGTCATCGGCCTGCTCGCGTGGGACGTCAGCCGCTCGATCGCCGTGTTGCTGCCGTTTCTCCTGTCCGGCGCCATCGCGCTGCACCGGCGCTGGCCGCGCGGGGGCTGGCGGATGCTGGTCGCCGCGGCGGCCCTCAATTTCGCTCTTCCCGCCAGCCACGTCGTCGAGTCGCACCGGATTCCCATCCGCTCGATCTGGCCCCGGGCGTTCTAAATCCGCGGTCGGGGCGACTGTCGCAAGATGAGGATAATCGCGCGATTGCGCCGAGGGTCACATCCGTCCCGTTCGTCTGCGCTCGCGGGGAAATAATCAGTTGACGGCGGGAGACCCGAAATCATAGTCCGACACTCTCTTTCGCGGGCGTAGCTCAGTTGGTAGAGCACCACCTTGCCAAGGTGGACGTCGAGAGTTCGAACCTCTTCGCCCGCTCCATTTTTCGCCGCGGGACAATCGCCCGCGGCGAACTTTTGGGCGATGGCGCCCGGTGGGCGGAATCTGCGAACACACACTCGCTTGCCGCCGCGTCCGGAAGCCGTAACGTCCGGTCTCCATGCCGCGCGTCACCGCCCTGAACCTTTTCCCGGTCAAATCCTGCCGGGGCCTCGCCGTGACCTCCGCCGCGGTGGACGGGCGCGGGTTCATCGGCGACCGCCGCTTTCTGGTCGTCGACGCCGACGGCCGATTCCTCACCCAGCGCGCCCACCCGCGCATGGCGCTGATCGAGACCGCGCTCACGGCCGGCGACCTGATCCTCGCTTCGTCCGGCCACGGCTCGGTCCGCGTCCCCCTTCAACCCACAACCCAAATCCCACAACTCAAAACCGTCGCCATCTGGCGCGACACCGTCACCGCCGACGATTGCGGCGACGAGCCCGCCGGCTGGCTGAGCCGCATGCTCGGGCTCCCCTGCCGCCTCGTGCGCGCCGGCGCGGCCTACGCGCGGCCGGTGGCGGCGCACAAGCTGCCCGCGACGTTGCCCGGGACGCC
The DNA here is from genome assembly GCA_035502155.1 of Opitutaceae bacterium. GTDB lineage: Bacteria > Verrucomicrobiota > Verrucomicrobiia > Opitutales > Opitutaceae > Fen-1467. The sequence continues at coordinate 2,542 of DATJUU010000281.1, read as the reverse complement.
GGCGCCGACCCACGAGGTGAGCTTCGCCGACGCGTTCCCCTTCATGCTCCTGTCCGAGGCGTCCTTCGCCGATCTCAACGCCCGCCTCGCAACGCCCCTGCCGATGAACCGCTTCCGGCCGAGCCTGGTGGTATCCGGCACGGAGGCATACGCCGAGGATGCCTGGGGCCGCTTCCGCATCGGCGAGGTGGTTTTCCACGGCGCCACGCGCTGCGGCCGCTGCGTCGTCACCACCACCGACCAGCTCACGGCTGAGCGTGCCGCGGAGCCGCTGCGCACGCTCGCGACCTACCGGCGCGACGCCGGGGGCGACGTCATGTTCGGCCGCAATCTCGTCCACGAGACCAAGACCGGCCGGCTCGCCGTCGGCGACGAAGTCGAATTCTTCTAAGAAATCGCGGCATAAAGCCGCTCCTGCATCCCTCGAATCCCGCCCGGGCAGGCGGAGGCTAAGCCGCCCAGCGCCGGCCCCGCCGGCGCCCGGCCAAGACCACGAAGCCGATGCCGCCGGCAAGCAACGCCAGCGAAGACGGCTCCGGCACCGGCGTGATCGCCAGCGCGTAGGGCGTGGACAGACCGGTGATGAACGAGGCGTTGATGGCCGCGCCGGTCGTCGCGTCATATTCGCCGACGGTGCCATTGGCGTAGCCGGCGACGAACAGGTGGCCCTGGCCGTCCAGGGCCAGGCCCAACGGCTGCTGGATGCTCGTGATCAGCGAGGCGTTGATGACCGCGCCGGTGGTGGCGCTGTAAAGGCCCACGACACTCGAAGCCGACAACCCGACCGATCCGTTGGGACTGGAAACATACAGATTGCCGTTGCCCACCGCCAGCCAGTAGGGCGAGGAAAGGCCGGTGACCAGCGAGGCGTTGAGGGCGGCGCCGGTGCTGGCGTTGTATTTGCCGACGACGCCGGATCCATCGTTCACCACAAACAGGCCGCCCGCCCCATCCAGCGCGATGGCGTAGGGGCTGCTCAGGCCGCTGATGAGCGACGCATTGATGACCGCGCCGGTCAGCGCGTTGTACTCCCCGATCGTGCCACTGGCCGTGTTCGCCACGTAAAGATTGCCGCTGGCGTCGACCGCGACGCCGTAGGGCTGGTTCAGGCCGGTGATGAACGAGGCGTTGATCACCGCGCCGGTCGCGGCGTTGACCTTGGCCAGCACGCCGGAGTTGTAGTACGTGACGAAGAGATCGCCGCTGTTATCCAGCGCCATCTGGTAACTGGCGGTCAGACCCGAGAGCAGGCCGGAGTTCACCACCGCACCTGTGGATGGGTTGAAGGTCTCCAGCGCGCCAGAGCCGAGGTTGTTGACGTAAAGCAGTGTCTGCGCGGCCAGTCGGGCCGGCAAGAGCGGCAAGGCGAGCCCGATTGCCATCAGGGCGAGTCGGCGCAGGACGAGGAGTCGGCTGGGCATGATGGTCAGGTTGAAGCAGCTCGTGGGGGCGGCCACACCATCCGCACGAATCCGCCGGCTGCAAACGCAAAATGGTGGCGCGTCCGTCAAGAAAGCGCGAAACGCCCACCACCACCGCCCCGGGCCCCGGTCACTCCAGCCCGGCCCGGCCCCGCCCCGCCTTGATGCCCGCGCGACGGTGCTTGCTCTCGATCATCCGGATCTTCTGCCCCCGGCTTTTCTGGCGGGTGCGCCGCCGCTCCGCCTCGCGCGCGTCCCGCACCGCCGCGGCCGCGGCCGTTCGCCGCAGCTCCAGTCGGGCGCACAGCTCGGCCCAGGCCCGCTCGCGATTCACCCCCTGCGAACGCTCGTCCTGCCGGCGCACCTCGATGCCGCTCGGGGCGTGCCGCAGCCAGACCGTCGAAGACGTCTTGTTGATCTTCTGCCCCCCGGGGCCGGACCCGCGCACGAAGCGTTCGTCGACGTCGCCCGGCGCCACGCCGAGCGCCGCCAGCCGCCGGCGCACATTGGCCTCGATTTGCAGTGGAAAACTGGTCATGGGTTTGCTTCTCTCCGGTGAAACCAATCTGACCCGCGGCAGTCAAACTCTACGCCCCGGGCCGGCATCCGTCACTTCCTAAGTCTCGCGTCCGCATACGGTTCCCCTCCTCCCGGCTGTTCCAACCCAACCCTTGCCATGCCCAACGGTCCCGTCTGGTCCCAGAAACTCCGCGCTGAAATCGCCAAGGCCGTCATCGGCCAGGACGAAATCGTCGAGCGACTGCTGGTCGCCCTGCTGGCCAACGGGCACGTGCTCCTCGAGGGCATGCCCGGCCTGGCGAAGACCCTCCTCATCAAGTCGCTCGGCCAGGCGCTCGGCGTGCAGTTCGAGCGCATCCAGTTCACCCCGGACCTGCTGCCCAGCGACGTTGTCGGCACGATGGTCTTCCAGCCCAAGGAGGGCACGTTCGCGCCCCACCTCGGCCCGATCTTCGCCAACCTGCTGCTTGCCGACGAAATCAACCGCGCCCCCGCCAAGGTCCAGAGCGCGCTGCTCGAGGCCATGCAGGAGCGCCAGGTGACGATCGGCGGCCACTCGCACCCGCTGCCGTCGCCGTTCTTCGTCATGGCGACGCAGAACC
>DATJUU010000280.1:0-5879 GCA_035502155.1 Opitutaceae bacterium | reverse complement strand
CTCTTTAACGATTTGGGCGCCGGCGGCGATGATCCGGCCGCCCGACGCCATGACCCCGAAGGACCCCGCCGAGCCGCCGCCCGCAGCGCGCCACCCGCTCCCGCTGCCCCGCTGGATCCTGCTGGTCAACGTCGTCGCCACCATCGGCGCGGGGTTGTGGATCCCGGTGCGGATCGTCTACCTGCGGCACGCGGCGGGGGTCGCGGTGGTCGACCACGGCATCGACGCCGGCGTGCTCGTGCTCATGGTGGCGAATCACTGGCGGCCGCTGCGCCGCGGGCGGCCCGCCGGCGCCGGCGGCTGGTGGTCGCTGGCCATCGACGCCCTCGTCGCGCTGCCCCTCTTCACCCTGCTCGAGCCCTTCCTCGGGACGGCCGCGGATTATGCGCTGCTGCCCAAGCTGCTGCTGGCGCGCCATCTGTTCTCGATCCGGGGGATCCTGGACGAGTTCGCCGATCTGCATCCCGTGCTCGCCCGGCTGCTGCCGCTGGGCTTCATCGTCCCGATCGTGGTCAACCTCCTCGCCTGCGGCTGGAGTTCGCTCGGCAGCGGCACCGCCGGCCCGGCCCCCGACCCGGTGTTCGACTACGTGCGCGCCGTCTACTGGACCATCACCACGCTCGCCACCGTCGGCTACGGCGACATCACCGCCAAGACGCCGGTGCAGATGCTTTACGCCGCGGCGACCATGCTGGTGGGCATCGGCTTCTTCGGCTACGTGCTGGGCAACGTGACCAGCCTGTTCGCCCGGCTCGACGCGGCCCGCGAGCAGCACCTGGAGCAGCTCGACCGGATCGAGACCTTCATGCGCGGCAACGACGTCCCCGTGCCGCTGCGCGCGCGGGTGCGGGAATACTACCGCTACCTCTGGCGCAGCCGCCAGGGCTGGGACGTCGCCGCGGTGCTCGCGGACCTGCCGCCCAAGCTCCAGGTGGAGATCGGCCTCTTCCTCAACGCCGAGATCATCGAGCAGGTGCCGATGCTCAAGGGGGCCAGCCGCCGGCTCCTCGAGGAGATCGTGCTCGAGCTCAAGCCCCGGGTCGTCATCCCCGGCGAGGAGCTTTTCCGCGCCGGCGAGCCGGGCCACGCGATGTTTTTCATCCAGCGGGGCACGGTCGAGATCGTCGCGACCGACGGCTCCGTGCTCGCGACACTGGGACCGGGCTCCTTTTTCGGCGAATCCGCCTTGCTCACGGCGCGGCCGCGCAACGCCTCCGCCCGCGCGGTGGGCTATGGCGACGTCTTCCTGCTCAACCGCGAGGCCTTCGAGCGCGTGCTCGACCGCCATCCTGCGTTCCGCCGGCAGGTCCAGGAGATCGCCGCCAGCCGCACGGGCGACACGCTCCCGCCGCACCCGCGGCCGTGAGCCGCCCGGCGCCTACTTGCCCAGCCGGCGCAGCCCGCGGTTGATCGCCGCCAGGTCGCACTGCTCCGGATTGTAGGCCGGGCCGAGCCATTCCCGCCACTCGCGCCCGAGGTCGGTCTCCGGGTGCTTCAGGCAGTAGAGCATGTCCTTGTAGGCCTCCAGGCCGCCGCAGTCCTCCGGCGGCCCCGCGCGCTCGCCCGCCAGGCACCGCGGATAGAACGCCCCTTTCTCCACCGGCGCGGTCTTCTCCAAACGCACGTCGACGTGCCAGCCCTCGCCAAACAGATAGTCGTAGGAGAAGTGGCCATGTTCACCGAGGTGCAGGTCCGCGAGCGTGACATCGCGGTCGTCCTCGATCACCACGCCGTCGTGGTCCACCGGGTTGCCGAAGCGGCGCTCCCCCACCGTGAACAGATGGGTCTGGTAATCGTACCACCCGAACGCGAGCTGGATCGTCTCGTGCAGCCGGCTCAGCCACAGGGAATCGCGCGCCACCAGACGCCGCCAGACGCGTGGCTGGACCGCCGTGACCGTCAGCCGGAGGAGGTACACCCGGCGCCGGGCGGCCTTGCGGGGCCCCGCGCCGCGACCCTCGTGGAGGGAGATCATGACCACCTGCATTGAATCCACCGACCGCCGGCGTGCAAGCGGTGGTGCGCCCCGCCATATTCGCCTTTCCCGGGCTCCGGCGGGGGCCTACGTTGGGCGCCGGCGCCGTCCGCCCCACCGCCCATGGCTGCTCCGACCCCCACCTACCTGCTCCTCGCCGGCAATGTCCGGGGGCCGTTCACCCCCGACCAGCTCCGCCTCCTGGCGGTATCCGGGGTCATCGCGCCGGAGACCGCCGCCGCCGCCCGCCGGGAGGGGCCCTGGTCGCCGATGGGCGAGCGCCCGGACGCCGCGGCGATTTTTCCCGCGCGCCGGGAGTTTCAGTTCAAGGAGACGGAATTCGAGCGCGTCAACGCGGCCCCGGGGCCGCGCCTGGAACAGCGCGAGCAGATCGCGGCGGCCCGGCGCGACCCGGCCAAGGCCGGCGAACCGCCACCACCAGCGCCCAACGACGTCCTCGACATGGTCCGCGAAACCGCGCGCACCGGCGCCCAATATGACCGGCCCGTCGATCTGACGCCGCGACCGAACCGCCGGCGGTTCGACTACTGGCTCGGCATGATCGCCGTGAACGGCCTTCTGGGCGGCTTCATCATTTTGAGCGGCCACAATCTGGTCGTCACCCTCTTCGCCGGCAGCGGCATGGTCGTGTTTTCCGCCGGCTTCACCTGGCTGATGTACGGCGTGTTGCGCCGCTATTGAGGCGAGGCGGCTGATGCCCGGCCGAAAAAATGGTGGAGGAGGATCGCCGCCGCCGCCGCAACGTTGAGCGACTCGACCGCCCCGCCGCCCGGGATCCGCACCAGGCGGTCGCACGCCGCCGCCACCCCGGCCGCGAGCCCCGTCTCCTCGTTGCCCAGCACCAACGCGACGGGCTTCTTGGACGGCGCGCCCAGGGGCGCCGCGCCGCGCACCGCCGCCCCGATCACCTCGTAGAACGGCCGCGCCGCGCCGATGAACTCCGGCAGCGACGGCACGCGGTAGAACTCGACGTGCGCCATGCCGCCCTCGGCAACGCGGTAGGTGGCGTCCCCGGGCTGCGCCTGCTCCGGATCGTCCGGGATGACGATGCGCCCCACGCCGAAGAACGCGGCGGTGCGCACGATCGCGCCGAGGTTGTGCGCGTTGCCGATGCGGTCGAGCAGCAGCAGCGGTTCGCGCCCGCGCGCCCAGCGGCGGAGGTCCTCGGGGCCCGGCGCCCGCCAGGCGCGCGCCGCGATCACCGCCACGATGCCCCCGTGGTGCACGGTGCCGGCGATCTTCTCCAGCTCGGCCGGCTCGACGCAGCGATAGATCCGGCGGGCGGCGGCGAGGGCCCGGCACATCACGCCGATGCGCCGGCCGGTCGGGTAGTCAAAATACAGCCGCTGGATCGCCGCGGCCTCGCGGGCGAAGAGCGCCCGCACCGCCGGCAGGCCGCAGACCGCGATTTCGTTGGGTTTCATGGTCCGACGCGGCATGATGCGGATCGCCCGGGAATATTCACGCCTGGATACGGGGGCGGCGCGGCGCTCCCACCGTGCCCACCGCCGTGAACTCCTCGCGATCGTGGTACAGGTGCCGGAGGCGGCAGCTCGCGGCATGCGCGACCAGCGGCGACGCGGGCGCGCGCAGTTCGGCCAGCAGCGCCACGGGATCGGCGCGGCCGAACTTGAGGTTGATGACGAAGCGCCGGCACCAGCGCCGCGCCAGCCAGGGCGTCACGAGGTCGCGCAGCACGTGGTGCGGCTCCTCCACGAGGTCGCAGAACAGCCAGTCGAAACGCCGGCCCGGCTCCGGCTGGAACCGGAAGGCGTCCTCGGCGCGGGCCGTGACCAGCGGGTGGTCGCGCGCGCCGCCCTTGAGCGGGCCGTTGTCCACCGCCACCACGCGGGCGCCGCGCTTGGCCGCGCTGTAGCTCCAGCCTCCCGGAGCGGCGCCCAGGTCGGCCACGGTCTCGCCCGCCTGCGGCTCCGCGCCCAGCAGCCCGTACGCCTCCTCCACCTTGAGATAGGAGCGCGACGGCGCCGCCGGATCGTCCGCCATGCGGCGCTGCCCGCCGAGGACCGCCCCGCGCGCAATCCACGCCCGGTCGAAGGAGACGAAAAAGACGAATAGGCCCCGCGCGGGCCCCGGGTGGCGCGGAGGTTCCGGCACTGCCAAGCGCGCGAGCCGCGCCCGTCCCCGGCGCAGCCGCTCGTGAAACGCCTTGTCGACCGCCGCCATCCGCCGCGTCAGGCCCGGAACCCCGCCCGCGGCCGCCCAGACGCAAGGCCACGGCGCCGCGAGGCGCTCGTCGCCGAGGGCGGCTTGGAAGAAGTCGGCCGCCTGAAGCGCGAGCGCGTTGACGGCGGCGCCCCGGAGTTCGTGCGCGGCCGGAAGCAGCCAGTGGGCGAAGGCCGACTCGGGCACGGCGCCGGCTGGCGGCGGGTCCGTCCACACCCAGCCGGGGCCGGTCTCGCGACCGGCGACGCCGGCCGCCCCGAGCTCACGGGCGAGGAGGCCTTCGCAGCCGGGCTGGCAGGTGGCGAGCATCCCGGCCATTGCGGCGGGCCGGGGACGGCGAGGCAAGCGCCGCGTGGCGGGTCAGGGCAGTTCGCAGGAGCCGCCGGCGCACGCCACGACCTGCTTCAGCTCGGTCAGGTCCTCCTCCTCGCGCAGCAGCGTGTAGTCGACGGGATGGTAGACCAGCGAGTTCCACCGGGCGATGTCGTCGTGGGAGGCGACCGCCTCGCGCGGCGCCTGCGCGTAGGCCTTGTCGCCCTGCTCCTGCAGCAGCGCCACGCCGGTGAAGCTCTCGCGGTTCTCCCAAATGAAGTCGGCGACCGCCGCCCACTCGTCCCCCCGCACCGAAATGGTGCACGAGACGTTGTGGTGGAGTCCGGGGGAGAAGCGCTCGTGCCGCTGGCCGTTTTGGACCCAGTTCAGCTGCACCAGGCGCACATACTCGAGGTGTTTCACCGCCGAGAGATCGTCGCGGTAGATCCCGAAGGCCGGGCCCTCGACCGGAAAGGTGATGACCTCGGTGCGTCCGTTCGGGTCGTAGACGCTCGGCTCGACCATGTGGGGGTTGGAGCGCTTGAAATGGGCGAAGATCGGGTCGTAGACGTTGGTCTGGACCCGGCGGAAATAGCGGATCGAGTGATGGGGGTGCAGTCCGCTGCTCGTGCCGAGCAGGAGGCTGGCGGTGCCCTCCGGCTTCACGCAGGTGGTGCGGGCCGCGGGGTTGATGCCCAGCGCGCGGGCCACCACCGCGTTGACCGCCTTGACGACCGCCGCGCCGGTGCGCAGCACCTGCGGGTCGAGCAGCACGTCGGGCCGGTCGAGCACGCCGCAGATCGACACGCCCAGCAGGGCCTCGCGCTCGGTGATCACCCGCGAGACGGGGGAAAGGTAGCTGAAATCGGTGTAGCCGGCCTGGAGGGTGCCGATCACCGAGGCGTGGGCGCAGAGCTGGTAGAAGCGCTCGGGCGTCTCGGCCGCGGACGCGGAGATCGTGGTCAGGTTGCAGAACTGCACGCCGGTAAGAATCTCGCCCTCGCGGAGCTCGCCCTGGTAGCCGAGTTCACGGAGTCGCGCGATCGCCGCGGCGTCGAGCTTCAGCCGTGGATGCAGTCCGATCTCCACGCACGGGTTGGCGCCATACTCCGCATCCTTTACGAAATAAAAGCCCGGCTCGCCGAACTGTTTCTGGGCCTCGAACAGCTTGTTGAACTGTTCGCGGGTGGCCTGGGAGCGGACGATGACGGCGGAGTTGTTGCTGGCAGTGCGCTGGGGATGGTCCTGGAGCCAGTTGCCCGTCTTGGCCGCCGCCATCTCCTCGTCGTCGGCGGAGAACAGGCAGATGGTGGCGGAGCGGCGCACGCCGCCCGACAGCACGGCCTTGGCGGCCCACATCAGGATGTCATAGGCCTCGATCGGGCGC
>DATJUU010000279.1:0-2015 GCA_035502155.1 Opitutaceae bacterium | reverse complement strand
GAAGGCATTGATCGGGTTGGCGAACGCCCAGATCGCGCCCACCAGGAAGAGGATTCCCAGCAGGACGTGCGCCCACCGCCAGCCGACGTGGACCGAGGCGAGCAGGAATTCGTTGAACATGGCCGCCAGGAAGACCACACCGATGAGGACGCCCACAGTGGTGATCGAGGTGAGCCGGAACCGGAGCACGATCACGGAGATGATCAGCCACGCGATGCCGGTCACCAGCATCAGCCACCACGGGCCGGCCAGCCGCCACAGGCCTGCCCGGGCGCCACGTAGACGCTCATCGACGGCATTACTGTTGAGGCTCATATCCAGGTTTCCTTCCGCAAGAGGTACGTGCTGGGCAGGGCGGGCGGCAGGCTGTGGTTAACGCAGCGACCTGAATGCCGCCCGGATCTCGGTCGCGAACAGCTCGGGCTCTTCCCACGCGGCGAAGTGGCCGCCCTTGGCGGCTTCGTGGAAGTAGGTGAGGGTGGGGTAGCCCAGCTCGACCCAGCTGCGCGGGGCGCGGAAGATCTCGCCGGGGAACGTGGTGAAGCCAACCGGGAGCTTGACCTCCGAAGGAGCCTGCCCGGCCGCCGCCGCGAGAGCCTGGGCTCGTCCGCTCTCCCAGTACGACCGGGCCGCCGAGGCCCCCGTGCCGGTCAGCCAGTACAGGGTGATGTTGTCGAGGATGTGGTCGCGGGTGAGGCCGCCGGAGGGCTGCCCGCCGGTGAAGGCGCGGGAAATCTTGTAGTAAGCGTCGGTGTCGTGGTCGAGCATCCAGGCCGCCAGGGCGAGGGGTGAATCGGTCAGGGCGTAGCCGATCGTCTGCGGCCGCGTGGCCTGCTCCAGGAAGTAGCCGAAGCCGGTCGCCCGGAAGGTCTTGGTCTGCTCGAGCGCCGCGCGCTCGGCCTCAGTATCCGCCGGCATGGCGCCGCCGCCCAGCGCCGTCACGAGCAAGTTCATGTGGATGCCGGCCAGCCCCTCGGGTGCCTGGCGGCCCATCGCGTCGGTGACGGCGGCGCCCTGGTCGCCGCCCTGGGCCACGTAGCGGGTGTAGCCCAGGCGGGCCATCAGCTCCGCCCACGCCTGCGCCGTGCGGCCGGCGTACCAGCCGAGTTCGGCCGGCTCGCCGGAGAAGCCGTACCCGGGGATGGACGGCAGCACCAGGTGGAACGCGTCCCCGGCGGAGCCGCCGTGCGCGGCCGGGTCGGTGAGCGGGCCGACGGAGCCGAGCAGCTCGATGACCGAGCCGGGCCAGCCGTGCGTCATGATCAGCGGCAGCGCGTCCGCGTGCGGCGACTTCACGTGGATGAAATGGATATCGACCCCGTCGATCTCGGTCTTGAACTGCGGCAGCGCGTTCAGCCTCGCCTCGCATGCGCGCCAGTCGTACCCGGTGGTCCAGTAGCGGGCGAGATCCTGAATCGTCGCCAGCTGCACACCCTGCGACCGGTCATCGACCAGCTCCTTGCTGGGCAAGCGCGCCGCGGCGATGCGCCGCCGAAGGTCGGCGATCGCCTCGTCAGGCATGTCCACCCGGAAGGGGCGTATCTCGGTAGCACTCTCGGCGGTACTGCTCATGAGGGCCTCCCTTTAACGCAGTGATCGGAACGCGGCCGCATCTCGGCGGAGAAGAGGTCGGCTGGCGCCGTGATCTTCATCGGTCAGAAGCCATCGATGTCGGCGATCGCCTGGGCAAAGGCCTGCGGGGCTTCCTGCGGCAGGTTGTGCCCGACGCCGCCGGAGACGCTCCGGTGTTCGTATGTGCCGGTGAATTTGCCGGCGTAGGCGCTGGGGTCGGGGTGCGGTGCGCCGTTGGCGTCGCCCTCCAGGGTGATGGTGGGCACCGCGATGGCCGGGGCGCCAGCGAGCCGGGCCTCCAGGTCGTCGTAGGGCGGCTCGCCTTCGGCCAGGCTGATCCGCCAGCGATAGTTGTGGATCACGATCTCGACGTGATCGGGGTTGTCGAAGGCGGCCGCGGTGCGCGCGAATGTGGCGTCGTCGAAGGCCCACTTCGGCGAGGC
>DATJUU010000278.1:0-12504 GCA_035502155.1 Opitutaceae bacterium | reverse complement strand
TCATCGCGGAAACCGGCGCCGGCCAGCACGGCGTGGCCACCGCCGCCGTCTGCGCCAAGTTCGGCCTCGAGTGCGTCGTCTACATGGGCGCGGTCGACATGGAGCGCCAGGCGCTGAACGTCTTCCGCATGCGCCTGATGGGCGCCGAGGTCCGCCGCGTCGACGCCGGCCAGCGCACGCTCAAGGAGGCGATCAACGAGGCGATGCGCGACTGGGTGACCAACGTGCGCTCCACGCACTACATCCTCGGCACGGTCTACGGCGCCCACCCGTACCCGGTGATGGTGCGCGACTTTCAGCGGGTCGTCGGCCTCGAGGCCCGCGAGCAGATCCTCGCCCGCGAGGGCCGGCTGCCCGACGAGCTCATCGCCTGCGTCGGCGGCGGCTCCAACTCGATGGCGCTGTTCTTCGATTTTCTGGAGGACCCGGCGGTGCGCATGACCGGCATCGAGGCCGGCGGCCGCGGGCTGAAGCCCGGCGACCACGCCGCGCGCTTCGCCACCGGCCGGCTCGGCGTGCTCCAGGGCTGCAAGACCTTCCTGCTCCAGAATGCAGACGGCCAGATCGACCTCACGCACTCCGTGAGCGCCGGCCTGGACTACGCGGCAGTCGGACCGGAGCACGCGTTTTATCGCGACCGCGGCCGCATCGAGTACGCCCACGCCGGGGACGATGAGGTGCTGGAGACGTTCCAGCTCCTGTCGCGGCTGGAGGGCATCATCCCGGCGCTGGAGAGCACCCACGCGGTGGCCTTCGCGCTCAAGCGGGCACGTGAACTGCCGAAAGATAAGATCATTCTCGTCAGCCTTTCCGGCCGCGGGGACAAGGACGTGGAGCAGGTCGCGCGGATGCTAAAGCATCCGGCTTGAAGTTCCAGGCCCCAAGTTCCAAATCCCAAGGCATGAGCAATGAAGGAAAGCCGAGGGATCTCGAGGAGCGAACCTATGAGTTCGCAGCCGATGTCCGTGGCTTCGTTCGTCGCCTGCCGCGAACGCTCTGCAATTATCAGGACGTGCGGCAGCTCGGTCGTTCGTCCGGTTCTGTTGCCGCCAACTATATCGAAGCGGACGAAGCCGTGAGCCCCAAGGACTTCTTGCTGCGAATGAAGATCTGCCGCAAGGAATCAAAGGAAAGCCGGCTGTGGCTGCGCCTGCTCGATACGGGGGAAGCACCGAAACTGGCATCGGAAAGGAACGATTTGGCGCAAGAAGCCCACGAGCTGATGCTGATCTTCAACGCCATTATCCGCAACAAAGGCGACCAGTAATTGGGATCGGCATGGAACTTGGAACTTGGATCTTGGAACTTAAAAAATGAATAGCATGACCGGCTATGGCCGCGGGACCGCGGCGCTTGGCAGCCACACGGTCACGGTGCAGGTCAGCTCCGTGAACCGCAAAACCCTCGATCTCACCGTGGCCCTGCCCCGCGACTGGGAGAGCCTGGAGGCGGACGTGACGGCCGAGGTCCGCCGCGCCGCGCTGCGCGGCAAGGTGCACACGAACATCGAGCTCACCGGCGCCGCGACCGCCGCGGCCGTGGTCTGGACCGACGAGGGCGTGACCGCGACGCTCGACCGGCTGCGCGACCTCGCCAGCCGGCAGGGCATCCCCTGCGAGGTGAACGCGGAGCTGCTCTGGCGGATCGCCAGCGCCGAGCGGCAGCCGGCCCAGTCCCCCTCCGCGGAGGAGGCGCGGGCGCCGGTGCTCGCCGCGCTGGCCGAGGCGCTGCGCGGCTTCGCGGCCATGCGGGCGCGCGAGGGCCGGGCGCTGCAGGACGATCTGCTGGCGCGGCTCGCCGTGCTCGGCGGCCAGGTGGACGCGGTGGCGGCGCGGGCCCCGCGGGTGCCGGGGGCTTACCGCGAGCTGTTCTTCAAGCGCCTGCGCGACGCCGGGCTCGAGCTCGACCTGAACGACGAGCGCGTGCTCAAGGAGATAGCGCTCTTCGCGGACCGCTGCGACATCAGCGAGGAGCTGACGCGGCTGCGCAGCCACCTCGACCAGCTCGGCCAGCTGCTGCGCGCCGAGGGCGAGATCGGCCGCAAGGCCGAGTTCCTCCTCCAGGAGGTGGCCCGGGAGAGCCACACCATCGGCAGCAAGGCGAACGATCTCGAGATCGCCAAGGCCGTGATCGAATTCAAGAACGAGCTCGAGCGGGTGCGCGAGCAGATCGCCAACGTCGAGTGAGACCGGAGGACCGGATTTCGATCGGCACGACCGCCGGCTGGCATTTCTGGCTGGCGGCGGGCCTGTTCGCGGCGGCGGCCGCGGTCGAGCTGGGCGCGCAGGCGCTGCGCGGCGCGGGCGGCGCCGGGCCGCTCGGCTGGCTGGCGCTGCTCGGGTCCGGCGCGTGGGTGGTGGGCCTGGTGTGGCGGGAGCGGGTGGGCATCCGCGCGGCGTGGGAGTGCTGGGGGTGGGTTTCCCTGATCAGCCTGCTGCTGATGCTGATGGCGGCGCGGTTCGGCTTCCTCTTCGGCCGGCTCGAGTTTCCCGGCGGGGAGTTCCCGACCGTGGGCCCGGTGCCGCTGACGGTGCCGCTGCTCTGGTGGCTGATGGTGGGCGGAGGATTTCTCGTGGCGGAGGGGCTGTGGGGCGAGCTGCGCGCGGGCGTGTCGGCCTTCACCGCGCTGATCGCCGTGCTGCTGGCCCTGATGCTGCTGCCGTTCCTCGGGCCGGTGCGCGGCTACTGGCGATGGTCCGGTGGCCCCGGCTTTCTCGGCGTGTCCTGGGAGGTGCTGGTGGGGTGGGTGGTGCTTTCCCTCGGGCTCGCGCTCGGCCTGGTGATCATGGGCGAGAACTGGAGCTCGGCCGAGGCGCGCACGCGGCGCCAGGCCTGGGCCCCGGCGGCCGTACTGCTGGTCATCACGCTCGTCTGTCTGCTGGCCAGCCTGCAGGCGCGCCTCTGGCTGGCGGTGGGCTTCGGCGGCGCCAACGCGCTCGTGTTCGCGATTGTGCTGGCGCGCTGCCTCCGCGCCCCGGCGCCACGATCCTAGATCGACCCGCCCGGCGGCTCCTCCGGCTGGCGGAGCGAGTAGAGCAGGTAGATGATCACGCCCACGCAGATGCCGGAGTCGGCGAGGTTGAAGGTGGGATAGGTGTAGCCGCCGAAGTGGAAGTCGAGGAAGTCGACCACGTGGCCGCGCGCGAGCCGGTCGACGAGGTTGCCGAGGATGCCGCCGCAGAGCAGGCCGAAGCTCAGCTGCACCGGCCAGCGGCGCAGGCCGAGCTGGTGCCGCCAGGCGAAGATCGCCACCAGCGTCGCCACCGCCAGCAGGGCGAGCAACGAGCTCATGCCGCTGAACAGGCTCCAGGCCGCGCCGGTGTTGCCGACGTTCACGAGGTTGAAGAAGCCGCGGATGACCACGATCTGGCGCGGCGGGCCGTAGGTCGGATAGGGCAGGCGCAGGCTGATCCAGGCCTTGGCGAGCTGGTCGAGCGCCAGCACGGCCGCGGCCAGGTAGAGCAGCAGCCGGTACGCGCGGAGGCGTTCGAGGCGCGAGGGGGGCGGGGGCGCCGCGGGGGCGGCGGGCGGGGGCGGAGGCGTGAGCGGCAGGCCGGACGGGGCGGACGTCATTCCTCAGGCTCTTCTTCGGCCAGCTTCCCGCCCTCCTCCCCGGTGCCGTCGGCGAAGATCCCGGCGCGCTGCACCGAGCGATGCTTCGTCTTTTCCAGCTCCTTCTGCGCCTCGGCCGAGTAGCGGGTGAACGGCACGGCCAGCAGGCGGTCGCGGCTGATCGGCTTGCCCGTCAGCTCGCAGATGCCGTAGGTGCCGGCGCGGATGCGCTCGATCGCCGCCTCGACCTCGGACAGCGCCTCCTGCTCGTTGGACACGAGGCTGAGCGCGAAATCGCGGTCGAAGGTGTCGGTGCCGGCGTCGGCCATGTGCTGGCCGTAGCCGGAGAGGTCGCCGGCGTCCTCCTTGGCCGAGCGCTTGAGGGTCTCCTCGGAGTGCTGGCCGAGGGATTCGAGGACATGGCTGCGCAGGTCGATCAGGAGCCGGTAGAAGCGGCGGTATTTCTCCGGCACGTCGGCCGAATCGGCGGGCTCGGCGCCGGCCTTGTGCAGCTTGGCGGGATTGAAGCCGAGGATGTCGGCCACCGAGGCGGCCTTGATGTGATGGGGGATCGGCGGCCGGCTGGCGCCCTTCGCGGGCTGGTGGGCGCGGGCCTCGCCGGCCTTGCCGGCGCCGGCGGCGGAGTGCGCGGTGCGCTTCTCGTTGCGTTTGGCGATCTCGCGCACCTCGTCGAGGCTGAAGGCGATGGGCTTGGCGGTCTTGCGCTCGAGCAGGCGGCGCTTGAGCTCGGCGGCGCCGGAGCCCTTGGCCGCGGACTCGGCCTTGGCCGGGGCGGCCTTTTTTGCGGGCGCCTTCTTGGGCGCGGGGGCGTGGGCCCGGGCGGGTGCGGCCTTGGCGGGCTTCTTGGCAGGGGAGGACTTTTTGTTCTTGGCCATGATAGGGGAAGGGTTCGGGGGTCGTGGAGTTCAGGCGCGCAGCGCGGCGGCGCAGCGCGGGCAGGTGTCGCCGAGGGACGTCGGCTGGAGGGCCGGCACCCAGCGCCAGCAGCGCGGGCAGCGGACGAAGCCGAGCTCGCGGGCATGGCGGGCGCTGATCGCCAGGGGGGCGTCGGCGTCGGGCGCGGCCGCGAGGGTGACGTGGGAGACGATGAAGAGTTCCGGCAGGAAATCGCGGTGCTTCTCCAGCAGCCGCAGCGCGGCGGTGCCGCCGGTGAGGCTCACGGCGGCGTCCAGCGCCTTGCCGATCGCGCCGGCCTGGCGCAGGGCCTCGAGCTTCTCGTTGACGGCGGCGCGCACGGTCAGGAGCTGCGCCACCTCGGCGTCGATGCCCTCGTGCGTCCACGCGGCCGGCGGCACCGGCCAGTCCTGCAGGTGCACCGAGCCGGCGGTGAATTCGGCCCGGGCGACGGCGTACGTCCAGGCCTCGTCGGTCGTGAACGGGATGACCGGCGCGAGGATGCGCACCAGGGTGTGGAAGATGTGGTGGATCGCGGTCTGCGACGAGCGCCGCAGCGGATGGGCGGCGCCAAGCGTGTAGAGCCGGTCCTTGAGGATGTCGTGGTAGGTCGCCGAGAGCGTGACCGAGCAAAACTGGTTGCAGAGCTGGTAGACGCGGTGGAGCTCGTAGGCGTCGAAGGCGGCGGTGCACTGCCGCAGCAGCTCGGCTGTCTGGTGCAGCGCCCAGCGGTCGAGGGTGTCGAGGTGTTCCACCGCCACGGCGTCGTGCGCCGGGTCGAAGTCGAAGAGGTTGGAGAGCTGGAACCGGAAGGTGTTGCGGAACAGCCGGTAGGTCTCGCCGACGTGGGAGAGGATCTCCTTCGAAATCGGGATGTCGTTGCGGAAGTCCTGCGACGCGATCCAGAGGCGCACGACGTCGGCGCCGAGCTCGTTGACGTAGGCGTCGCTCGTCTGCGGCTTCTCGTAGCTGCTGCTCTTGGAGATCTTCTTCCGGTCCTCGTCGAGGATGAACCCGTGGGTGAGCACGGCCTTGAACGGGGCGCCGCCGTGGGCGATGACGCCGGTCCACAGCGACGACTGGAACCAGCCGCGGTGCTGGTCGCTGCCCTCGAGGTAGAGGTCGGCCGGCCACTGGGTGCCGCCCTGGCCGTGCTTGAGCACGGCCGCGTGGGTGGAGCCGGAATCGAACCAGACGTCGAGGGTGTCGCGGCCGCGGGTGAGGTCGCGCGGGGCCGGCCAGCCGGCCGGGAGCTTCACGCCGGCGAGGAGCTGCTCGGAGGTGGATTCGAACCAGAGGTCGGTGCCGCGCTCCGCCACTTGGTCGGCGATCGCGCGGACGACGCCGGCGTCGAGCCAGGCCTGCTTGTCCGCGCCGTAGAACGCCGGGATCGGCACGCCCCACGAGCGCTGGCGGCTGATGCACCAGTCGGGACGCGACTCGACGGCGGCGCGGATGCGGGCCTCGCCCCAGGCGGGAATCCAGGTCACGTGGCCGATCGCCTCCAGCGCCGCGGCGCGGGCGCCGCCCTGGTCGAGCGAGACGAACCACTGGTCGACGGCGCGGAAGACGATCGGTGTCTTCGAGCGCCAGCAATGGGGATAGCTGTGGGGCAGGCGGCCGTGGGCCAGCAGCAGGCCGGCGGCCTCGAGCTTCCTCATCACGCCGATGTTGGCGGGGGAGGTGCGCTTCTTCGCCAGGTCCTCGACCGACTCCAGCGTCGTCAGGCCGGCGAGGTCGGCCGGCACGCGGCCGTCGTCCAGCAACCGGCCGTCGTCGCCGACCGGGCAGTAGATCTCGAGCTTGTACTTGAGGCCGGTGAGGTAGTCCTCGAGGCCGTGGCCGGGCGCGGTGTGGACGCAGCCGGTGCCGCTGTCGGTCGTGACGTAGTCGGCGAGCACGACCGGCGAGGCGCGGTCGATGAAGGGATGGCGGGCCTGGAGGCCCTCGAGCTTGGCGCCGGCGACGGTGAGCGTGACGGCGGGCGCCACGGGAAGCTTCGCCGCCTCGGCGACCGCACCGAGCAGGGTTTGCGCGACTACAATCCGCTCGGCGCCGAGGTCGGCCACCGCGTACTCGACCGCCGGGTGCAGCGCGATGGCGAGGTTGGCCGGGAGCGTCCACGGCGTGGTCGTCCAGATGACGATGAAGAGCGGTTTGTCGCCGGGCAGGCCGAACTTCCGGGCCTGCTCCGGCGGCACGGGAAACTTCACCCAGATCGAGGGGCTGACGTGGTCCTTGTACTCAATCTCCGCCTCGGCGAGCGCGGTCTCGAACGGGATCGACCAGTACACCGGCTTTTTCGCGCGGTAAACCAGCCCGCGCTCGATGAACGCGGCGAAGGTGCGCAGGATGTCGGCCTCGAACGCCGGCGTCTTGGTGCGGTACTCGTGCTTCCAGTCGCCGAGCACGCCGAGGCGCTGGAACTGCGACTTCTGCTGCGCGATCCAGTGCTCGGAAAAATCGTCGCACAGCCGGCGCAGCTCGACCGTGGTCGCGGTCTGCTTCTTCTCCGCGAGGGCGCGCGTCACCTTCTGCTCGATCGGCAGGCCGTGGCAGTCCCAGCCGGGCACGTAGGGCGTGCGGCAGCCGCGCTGGGCCTTGTGGCGGACGATGATGTCCTTGAGCGTCTTGTTCAGCGCGTTGCCGATGTGGATGTCGCCGTTGGTGAACGGCGGGCCGTCATGGAGCACGAACACGGGCGCCGCGGCGCGCTTCGCCTGCAGCGCGTCGTAGAGGCCGAGCTGCTGCCAGTGCGCCAGCCGGGCCGGTTCGCGCTGCACGAGGTTGGCGCGCATCGGAAAGTCCGTCTTCGGCAACTGAAGCGTGTCTTTCAGTTCTTGCGCCATTTGTGAAAAAGCGCGTGAGGCTATGCCAAGCCCCTGCGTAGTCAAGGGAAGAGCAGGCCGCTTTCCCGCCGGGGCTTACGCGACGCCACCACCTCCGCCGCCGCGGCAAAAAACGCGCGCCCGCCGCCCGTTTCAGCGCGCCAACCGCCGCGCGGCGGCGTCGCCCAGCCGGAGTCCGGCGGCGATGCAGTTGGCCACCGAGATGCCGTCGCGCACATGCCCGCCGATGAACAGCCCGGGATGCCGCGCCTCGACGTCGGTGATCGCCGCGAGCACCCGCTCGTAGCCGAGGTTGTACTGCGGGATGGCGTGCGGCCACGCGGTGACGTGGCTGAAGACCGGCTCGCCGGTCACGCCGAGCAGCTCGCGCAGGTCGGCGAGCACCCGCGGGCGCAGGGCCGCGGGCGGGAGCTGGGCCAGCTCCGGCTGGCGCGTGCCGCCGACGTAGACGGTGAGCGCCACGTGGCCGTCGGGCGCGCGGCCGGGGAACAGCGACGAGGAGAAGAGCACGCCGAGGATCGAGCGGTGCTCGACCGCCGGCACGAGCGCGCCGAAGCCGTCAAGTGGATGCGCCACCTGGTCGCGCCGGTAGCCGAGGAAGAGCGAGGTGACCGGCGGGTAGTCGACCAACTCGAGCGGCGCCAGCGGGCGGGCCTCGGCCGGCCCGATCGGCAGGGCCGCGAGGGCGGGGGCCGGCAGCGCGAGCACGACCGCGTCGAACTCCTCAGTGGCGGCCAGCCCGTCGCGCCGGACCACGACGCGCCAGGGCGCGCCCGGCGTCAGTCCGAGCACGGTGACGCCGGTGCGGACCGATCCGGCGGGCAGCCGGGCGGCGAGCGTCTCGGGCAGGGTCTGCAGGCCGCGGGCGAAGGAGACGATGCGCGCGATGCCGCGCTCGCCGCGGGCGCGTTTCTGCCGCATCTGGGCGATCATGCCGCGGATGAGCGAGCCGTGCGTCTGCTCGGCCTCCCACAGCTTGGGGAAGGCATACTTGGTCGAGAGGGCATCCGGGTCGCCCGCATAGATGCCGGCGACGAGCGGATTGACCGCGTAGTCGAGGATCTCCTGGCCGAAATGTTCGCGCACCAGCGCGCCGAGGCTGATGTCCGCGGGCCGCACCCGGGCCCGCCTGAACGGCTCGGTCAGGAGCCGCAGCTTCGCCCGGCCGGAGAACAACGGCGTGGTGACGAGGCGGTGCGGCCCGGCCGGCACCGCCACGAGACGGCCGCCGCGGACGAGGTAGCGGTTCTTGGCCGCCGCCTCGGCGTACTGGCGCTCCGCCTCCAGTCCGAGCCCGGCCACCAGCTCGTCGAGGTGCGGCGATTCCAGCATCGAGTTGGGCCCGCACTCGACCAGCCAGCCGTCGCGCTGACTCGTCACGATCGCGCCGCCGACCCGGTCCGCCTGCTCGAGGACCGTGACGCGGCAGCCGCGCGTCTGCAGCCGCCAGGCGGCGGTCAAGCCGGTGATGCCGCCGCCCACGACGGCAACGGACCTGGATTGAGGATCGTCCATGGGCCGCCTCCACCCAAAGGGATGGCGCCCGGAAAGTCGCGCCAAAACTGGATGCGGGGCTCTGACGGTCCGAGTCAGCGCGAGCCCCTTTCTGCGATGGTGGGGCGGGCTTTCTTGTCCGCCGAAGCCCTTACCCTCCGACTTTGCCCACGGTCATCCTGAGCCCGTCGAAGGACGAGCTTGTTGAATGGGGCGAAGGCGGAACGCCCGCCAATCGAAGGTCGAAAGAGGATGGCGGGGATTAACCCCGCCCCACCAAAGATAATCGCCTCCGCCTCCCGCTGGCTCGCCCTGCTGTCCAGCAGTGTTCCGATTCCAACCCAAGCTTGTCGGCTCAGCTCTTTGCGGCGCCTCGGGCAGCCGGTTTGCCGGTCCACGAAGTCACCGTGTCGACCAGCGCGGCGACGCAGGCGATCTTGGCCTGCGGCTGGATGCCGTGGCCGAGGTTCACGATGTGCCCGGGACGGCCGCGCATGGAATCGAGGAGGGCGCGCGTGGCGCGGCCCACCTTCGCCGGCGTGGTGTTGAGCAGGGCTGGATCCAGGTTGCCCTGAAGCGCGACGCGCCGGTTCTGGGTTTTGAGTTGTGGATTTTGGGTTAACTGCTCGTGGGCGGAGGGGAGATCGACGGTCCAGTCGACGCTGAGGACCGTCGCGCCGGCGGCGGCCTGGTCGGCAAGGTGCGCGGCGGCGCCCTTGGCGTAGAGGATGACGGGGAAGCCGGCGGGCAGGGCGGCGATGATCCGGCGGATCCACTGCAGCGACGCCGGTTCGTAGTCGGGTCCGGCCACAAGGCCGCCCCACGAGTCGAAGATCTGGATGGCGTCGGCCCCGGCCTCGATCTGCATCCGGAA
Organism: Opitutaceae bacterium; assembly: GCA_035502155.1. GTDB lineage: Bacteria > Verrucomicrobiota > Verrucomicrobiia > Opitutales > Opitutaceae > Fen-1467. The sequence continues at coordinate 2,820 of DATJUU010000278.1, read as the reverse complement.
ACAGTCGATCAACGCGCCCGTGAGCAGCTCCAGCAGGGCGTCGAACAGCTTCCGGTCGGCGCGGAACAGGGCGCGGGCGGCCGGAAACTCCTCGGAGCTCCCGCCCTCGATCATGTAGCAGGCGAGGGTCCACGGCGACCCGCCGAAGCCGAGCAGGGCGGTGGCGCCGCCCAGCTCGCGCCGGAGCAGGCGCAGGGCCGCGGCCATGTAATCCAGTTTCTCCCGCACGCCGGCGGCGGAGAGCCGGCGGAGCCGGGCGGCCGAGCCGAGGGCGAAGTCCATCGCGATGCCCCCTTCGTCGCCGAAACGGAAGCCCTGGCCGAGCGCCTCGGGCACGACGAGGATGTCGGAGAACAGGATCGCGGCGTCGAGGGCGAACCGGCGCAGCGGCTGGAGCGTGGCCTCGGCGGCGAGGGCGGGCGTGCGCACGAGGTCGCGGAACGGGTGCTGTTCCCGCAGCGCGCGGTATTCGGGCAGATAGCGCCCGGCCTGGCGCATGATCCAGACCGGCGGGCGCCCGAGGGGGCGGCACGCGCAGGCGGCGAGGAATCGTTCCCGGGAGGTCATGGCGGCGGGCGGAGGATGAACCGCCCATTCTGTGCCGGCTGGGGCGCGCCGGTTCAATGCCTATTCCGTGACGGCCGGGCGGAGCCCGCTTGACGGCTCTAGTACGATGCGGGCGTTGATTTGAGCTGTCATTGCGCCGCGGCCGGCTCAAGGTGGCTCCTTGCGCCGCCCTCCGGCGCCCTCCGCCTCCGGCATGAACTCCACCGTCCTGACCACCATCGCCGCCACCGGCTTCACCGTGGCGTTCTTTCATGCCGCGCTGCCGACGCACTGGCTGCCGTTCGTGCTGGTGGGCCGGGCGCGCGGCTGGCGGCGGGCGAAGACGCTGCTGGTCACGCTCTGCGCCGGGCTCGGCCACGTGCTGCTCACCAGCCTGCTCGGCGTGGCGATCGCCTGGTTCGGCTTCCAGCTCGACGAGCGGGTGGGTGGATTGTTTCCGTGGATCATCGGCGCGTTCTTGATCGCGATGGGGCTGTATTATTTCTGGCGCCAGTCGCAGGGCCACGGCGTCTGCCATCACCACGCGCTCGGCAGCCGGCATCAGCCGAGCGCCGAGTGCGGACACGAGCGCGACCACAGCCATTGGGAGGAGGAGTTGAAGGACACCCCGTTGATCTCGACGCGGTCCGGCGACTGGACCGCGATGAGCGGGCTCTTCCTGATGCTGACGCTGTCGCCCTGCGAAGGCTTCCTGCCGATCTACCTTTCGGGCGTGAGGTTCGGGTGGCGCGGATTCGCCCTATTGACCGCCATCCTCGCCGTCGGCGCGCTGGCGGGCATGACGTTGTTCACCTGGTTGACGCTGCGCGGGCTGGAGCGGCTCCGCGTGCAGCGGGTGGAGCGCTACGAGGCCGGCCTGGTCGGCGCGATGTTTGTCCTGCTGGGCGTGCTGGTGATCGTGCTCGAACGCTGAACGGCCGGCGCTATTTCCTCGGCTTGGCGAGGTCGACGTGGACCGTGTCGCCGCCGCTGTCGCCGCCGTTGTTGTCCAGGGCCTGCTTGTCGGCGGCCGAGAGGGGCACGAGCTTGATGCCGGAGGCGGCGGGGGGACCCGCCGGGGCGGGCGCCGACGCGACGGGCGCGGGCGGCAGGGCCGCGAACCCGCGCTCGATGAGGCGGGTCGTGATCGTGTCGCGCAGCACGCGCTGGGGGCAGCCGAGCACGACGGCGATCACCCGGCGGCCGTTGCGCTGCACAGTCGCGGCAATCGAGTAGCCGGCCTTCGCGTACCAGCCGGTCTTCAGGCCGTCGCAGCCCGGCACCGAGCCGAGCAGGTGGTCGTGGTTCTCGAACTTGTTCACCACGCCGTTGGCGTGGCGGAACTCGTGGGACCGGGTCGAGGTGTAGCGCAGGATGTCGGTGTGGTTGACCAGCTCGCGGGCGAGGATCGCGAGATCGCGCGCCGTGGTCAGATCGGGCTCCTGGCCGCGGCCGGGCGGCAGGCCGTGGGGCGACTGGAAGACGGTATGCGTCATGCCCAGTTCGCGCGCCTTCGCGTTCATCAGGTCGACGAACGCCTCGCGCGAGCCGGCGGTCTGGATGGCCAGCGCCATGGCGGCGTCGTTGGCGGACTGCACCATGAGCAGGTAAAGGAGTTCCTCGACCGGCACGACCTCCTTGTCCATCAGCCAGGCCTCCGAGCCGCCCATCTTCGCGGCCTCGCGCGGGATGGTGACCGGCGTGGTGAGCGCCAGTTCGCCGTGCTGGATCTTTTCGGCGACGAGGAGGAAGGTCATGAGCTTCGCGACGCTGGCCGGCGGGTTCTGGACGTCGGGATTGATCTCGACGAGGACCCTGCCGGTGGCGGCGTCGATCGCGATGGCGCTGCGGAAGTCATTCGGATCGATCCCGGAGGTGGCCCCGGGTTCGGCGCGTGTCGCCGGGGCGCGGGCGGCGCAGGCGGCGCCGGCGAGGGCGCAGAAACCGAGGAGCAGGGCGAGGCGGCGAAGGGCGGGCGGCATGGAAGAATAAAATCACGGGGAGTGCCGCGAACGCCGCGCAATGTCAACCATCGTCGGCCCAAAACCCGCCGGCCTTTCGCACCGCAGCGTCTGCTCCGCGCCCGACCGGCGGCGCGGCCTCGCGGTCGATCCGGAGCGGCGCCGTCCCCGCCGCCGCCGGCCGCTCAATTTGGCAACTCGCGAAGGCTCAGGCGGGCCACCCCGTCCACCGGCCGGCCTTGGACCAGCGCGGGGCGGAAGCGGCAGTCGGCGAAGACCGCGTCGAGCGCGGCGTCCCCGGCCCGGCGGGTGC
>DATJUU010000277.1:0-9649 GCA_035502155.1 Opitutaceae bacterium | reverse complement strand
GACCCCGCCCGGATACGGCGGCTCGGCGATGGTGTAGAGCTTGTCGGCGGGCAGGTTCTCCAGCACCTGCACGTCGCCGAGCGGCCAGCGGATGGTGAGCTTCTTGATGAGCAAGTCGTTGCCCAGGCCGAAGTGCGCGATGGGCGGCTCGCTCGTGACGACGCCGCGCTCGGTGTAGAGCTGGCGCACCTGGATGCCGGCGGCGGTCTCGATCCTTAGCTCGGCCCCGATGCCGTCGCGGTTCGGCGCCTGGCCGGCGAGCTTGAATTCGACGCTGTGCCCGGTCGGCGTTTCGTTGCGGATGACCGTCGGCGGACCGTCCTCATTGTTGTAGACGATGTCGAGCGTGCCGTCGTTGTTGAGGTCGACGAGGGCGCAGCCGAACGAGACGCCCCGGTGGTCCAGCCCCCACGGGGCGGAGACGTCGGCGAACTGGAGGTCGCCGAGGTTGCGGTAGGCGAGGGTGGACTCGCGCCGCGGCGGGGCGTTTTTCCAGACCTGGGCCCGCGCCTCCAGGGTCGGGGCGACGTTCTGTTTGTCGACGAGGTCGGCGTCGACGAAATTGCGGATCATGCCGGTGGTGAAAAACAGGTCCTCGCGGCCGTCGTTGTCGAGGTCGCCCATGCGCGCGGACCAGGTCCAGCCGGTGGCGTCGATGCCGATCAGATGCGCGATTTCCTGGAAGCGGTCGGTGCCGGTGCCGAGGTAGACGGCGTTCCAGATGTACTGCGGAATCAGCTCCGGCACGCGCTCCATCTCCCACAGGCCGCGTCCGATTTCCTCCATCCCCGTCATGAAGCCCCGGCGGGTGTGGTCGCGCATGTCCGAGACCATGAAGTCGATCTTGCCGTCGTTGTTCAGGTCGCCGAAGTCGGCGCCCATCGAGAAATACGTGACGTGCGGAAGCCGGTGGTCGATCACGTCGGTGAAGGTGCCGTCGCCGTTGTTCAGGTAGAACCGGTCCGGCGTCTCGAAATCGTTGGCGACGTACAGGTCGGGCCAGCCGTCGCCGTTGGCGTCGAACCAGATCGCGGTGTGTCCCTGGGTCAGGCCCCAGATGCCGGCCTTCTGGGTGACGTCGGTGAAGGTGCCGTCGCCGTTGTTGTGGAAGAGGTAATTGCGCCGGCCCTGCGGGCTCTTGGAGAAGTCGAGGATGTTGGTGAGGATGAAGCAGTCGAGGTCGCCGTCGCCGTCGTAGTCGGCGAAGGTGGCCATGACGGAGGCGTCGTTGACGTCGAGGCCGTATTCGTGGGCGCGCTCGGTGAAGGTGCCGTCGCCGTTGTTGACGAAAAGCAGGTTGGGCGCGCCGTTGCGGCAGATGTAGAGGTCGGGCGCACCGTCCTGGTTGATGTCGACGACGGTGGCGCCCGTTTTTGGCGCGCCGGGGTCGGGGACGTTGGTGCAGTCGACGCCGGCGGCGGCGGCGCACTCGACAAACTTGAACGGTGCGGTCTGCCGGTAGAGCGCGCAGGGCCCGTTCTTGGAGACGACGAAGAGGTCGGGCATGCCGTCGCGGTCGAAGTCCGCCACGGCGATGCCGCTTTCCAGTGCGCCGAGGGTGTACTCGCGGAAGCGGTCGCCCCACATGCGCGGGTCGTTGTAGACGTTGCTGACGTTGACGCCGGTTTCGGTGGCGGGCAGTTCGCGGAACGGCTTGGCGCCGGCCGGCAACGGCGCCCGCACTGCGAAGGCGCGCGCCTCCCGGATCGGGCCGGCCGGGTCCGCGGCGAAACTGGCGGTGGCAACGCCCAGGACGGCCAGGCAGCAGAAAAGGTTCTTGTTCACTCGGGGACGGGGGCTGGGGGTTGGGTTTGCGGTGGGGAGAGAATCCCGCGCCGCGCGGGGGACGCGGCGGGGAGCAGGAAGGTCAGCGCCAGCGGCGCGGCGTAGCTGCCGCCGTGCTCGATGAAGACCCAGATCGGCGCGCCGGTCATCGGGCAGAGCGCCTCGGTCGCGAGTTTCCAGCCGAGCACGCCGAGCAGCAGCCCGCGGGCGGGCCGCAGGAGGACCGCGGCCGCGAGCGCGAGTTCGACGGCGCCGAACACGGGCTCGCAGGCGCTGCCCGGCAGTCCGAGGAGCGCGTACTGCGCGGCGAACATCGGCTTGCGCACGGTCAACTGGAGCATGCCGTGTCCGACCAGCAGCAGCACCGTGGTCAGGCGCAGCACCCAGGCGACGGTCCGGCGCCGCGGCTCCTCCAGGCGCGCGCGGAATATGCCGCCGACCCAGGCCCGGAGGCTGCCGCCCTGCAGGCAGAGGAACAGGGCGAGCGGCACGCCGTAGTTGCCTGCCCGCTCCACGGCCTCCCAGACGGGCTCGCCCGCCAGCGGCCGCAGCAGCGCGGTCCAGACCGTCCAGGCGATCATGTAGAGCACGACGGCACGCGAGGGAAAGAACAGCACCGACAACGCCAACGCGCCGTCGAACGCGCCGACCCACGGCATGAGCGCGATGGCGTGGCGCGGATCGATCCCGACGACGGCGAAATAGGAGGTCCAGGCGGAGGTCTGGTTCAGACCGAGCGCCCCGTGGCCGATGAAACACGCCGCGGCCCCGATCCGGAGGATCCAGTGGAACCGGGAGGTGCTGGGGACCGGAGGGGCGGAGCCGGTGGCCGCGTGGGGCATGGGGACGGCGGACCGGTAGGGCTTACTTCACCGGCTGCAGCGCGTGGTCGAAGGTCCAATCGGCGACCTTCACCCCGGCCGCGCCGCCCTGCAGCACGTCCTGCATCGTGTGGATGCCGCCCCAGACGCGGCTCATCTCCACTTCATGGCTCGCGTCGGAAAGCTTCTTGAAGGTGCGGACCGCGCCCGGCAGGCCGTCGGACGTGACCGAGAACGCGATGTCATCGGTGCCGAAGAACAGGGCCAGGAGGCGGGCGCCCGCGGCGGAGAAGGTGGGGTGGCCCGCCGGGTACGACGGGAACGGCGGCGAGGGCATGTTGGGGATGAAGTCGGGATCGGGCGCGGCGTGCGGATTGATCTTGGCGTTCATTTCGCGCAGGGCGGTCTCGGGACGCCACACGTTGTAGTAGAACTTCGACTCCCAGCAGGAGATGCCGGCATCGGCCTCCGCGAGATTGAGCAGCGCGAAGAGGCGCGCGGTTTCCAGCTCCGAGAGCGGCCGGCTCCGGGCGATGCTCTGGGCGATCATGTTCCAGTGTCCCGACGGCGTGGAGGTGCCGAGATCGTCGGACCAGAACGGCGTGCTGAGCGTCTGGTATTCCGTGCGCTCCGCGTTGTCGCGCCGGCCGCGCTTGGCCACGAAGGCAAGTTCCTCGGCGTAGGCCTCCGAGCCCAGCGACTCGGGCGGCGGCACCCGGAATTGCGCGGACGCGTTCATCACAAACGGCGCGACGTGGCCCCAATACGGCAGGAGCGCCGGACGGAACTGCCACGGGGTCTCGCGCCATTTGCCGGGCTCGGTGCTCGAATACTGCCCCGGGATGGGTTTGTTGTAGCCCGACCGGGCCAGCCAGCCCAGGACCCGCTGCGCCACCTGCTCGCCCCAGGCGATGCCGGCGGTCTTCGCCGGGCCGTCGGGGATGCCGGCGAGGGTGTTGTCGTAGGCGACCTGGAGATCGTGCGGGCTGGAACTCTGGCTCCAGAGCGCGACCATGACGGCATGCGCGGCTCCGGCGATTGCCGCGTCGGCGTTGATGCCCGAAGGGGCGCGATCGTCGACCAGCCAGCCGTGGTAGTGGTGGTCGACGCCGTTGACGGCGTCGAAAATCGCGGCGTGAAAGGCGCCGAACAACACCGCCGCCATCGGCGGCGGATTGCGGGAAATCCGCGTGGCGTCGAGCGCCTGCTCGTTCCAGTAGAGGACGGCGTTGTCAGCGAAGGCGACCGAGGTCGCCAGAAGCAATGCGGCGCAGGCCGCCGCGGGCCGAAGAGGAAACTTCATGATTGAGGCCGGCGACGGGGTTGCCGCCGGAAAGGGGTGACGGTTCCAAGAGCGCAGGGGCGTCATACGGTTTTTACGCCGGCCGGAAACGACCGAGGGACGAAACGCTGCGATTTCGGGGCGAACCGCAGGCGGGGCGCCCGCCGCCGGCCGGTCAAAGCCGGCCACCGACCAGCTTTTCCAAGTGCCCCCGCAGGCTCCGGCTCAGGGGCAGGCGCGTGCCGTCACGCAATACCACCGTGTAGTCGCCGTGGAAAGTGGGCTGCAGTTCGCGGATGTGGTCGAGGCGGACCACTGCCGAGCGGTTGACCCGCGTGAATCCGGCCGCGGCCAGCCGCTCCTCGAGCGTGGACAGGGTCTCGCGCAACATCAGGCGGCCGGCGTCGGCGAGGTGGAGCACGACGTAGTTGTCGGCCGCCTCCACCCAGGCGATCTCCTCGGGCTTGAGGAACACCACGCGACCCTCCGCGCGGAAGGCCAGCCGCCCGGGTTTGCGGCCGGCCGGGCCGGCGTCGGCGAGCAGGCTTTCCAGGCGGTCGCCGAGGTCGCCGGCGCGCCGGTTGCGCACCTGCTCGGCTGCCCGCGCGACGGCCTCATGCAGGCGCTGCTGGTCGAAGGGCTTGAGCAGGTAGTCGACGGCATGGATGGCAAACGCGTCCACGGCGAAGCGGTCGTGGGCCGTGACGAAGATGATGGCCGGCCGCTCCTCGGCCGGCAGCTCGGCGACCACCTGCAGGCCGTCGCAGCCGGGCATCTGGATGTCGAGCAGCACGACGTCGGGCCGGTCGCGGCGGATGGCCGCCACCGCCGCCGGGCCGCTGTCGCACTCGCCCACGATCTCGACCCCGGGCTCGGGACGCAGGAGCGCGCGGAGCCGCTCCCGCGCGAGCGGCTCATCGTCGGCGATCAGGAGGCGCAGCGGGCTCATGCGGGCGCGAGCGGCAGGGTGACACGGACGGATAGCCCCCCGCCGCTCTGGTTGGCGAGTTCAAACCCGTGGCGGCGGCCGTAGAGCTCGGCGAGGCGGGCGCGCGTGTTGGCCAGGCCGATGCCCTCGGTGGCGAAACCGCCCGGGGGCAGCCCGGCGCCGTTGTCCGTCACGGTCAGCACAAGCTCGCCGTCGTGCCGCTGCGCCTGGAGCACGATCCGGCCGGGCCGCTCCTGCGGCTCGATGCCGTGGCGGATGGCGTTCTCCACCAGCGGCTGCAGGATCAGGCTCGGCACCGGCGTGTCGAGGACGGCCGGATCGATGTCCATCTCCACCTGCAGGCGGCTGCGGAAGCGGATGCGCTCGATCTCGAGGTATTTTTCCAGGAAGGCCAGCTCCTCGCGCAGCGGGGTGAGCGGCGCGCCGGACTGCGCCATCGTCTGCCGCAGCAGCTCCGAGAGGCGCACCAGCATCCGCTCGGCGGCGGCGACGTCGGAGTACATCAGCGAGGCGATGCCGTTGAGGGCATTGAAGAGGAAGTGGGGCTTGAGCTGCCGCAGCAGCGACTGCAGCCGCGCCTCGGTGAGGTGCTTCTCGAGCTCCAGCGCCTGGACGGTGCGCTCGTGGTACTTGCGGTAGTAGTCGAGCGCGTGGCTGACGGACACGATCACGCCGTAGATCAGCAGGTTGAAGGGGAAGGTCTTCACCAGCAGCGGGCGGAACACCTCGCCGAACGCCACCGGCTCGCCCAGGAGGCGGCTGTGCACCTGGCCGACCAGCGACCGCAGGACCACGTAGGCGAGGGAGAAGAAGAGGGCGGCGCCGAGGTGGACGGCGGCGGTGCGCCAGGCGGGGGAATTCTCGGGGGAAAACCGCCGCGCCAGGTAGGCGATCGGCACGGAGAGCAGCGCCCAGACGTACCAGTCGCCCAGCGAATAGCTGATGGCGTCGCCCCAGGTGATCGTCCGGCCCAGCAGGCTGCTGGAGAGGTAGAACTGCCCGGCGAAGGCGAGCCCGACCAGCGTCCAGAAAACGCCGAAGCCGAGCCAGCGCAGCAGGGGGCGGACGAGGGCGGCGGGGCGGGGCATGGCGGGAAAGAGTTTTGACGGCGGCGCCGTCGGGAGTTCAATGCCGGCGCCCTGAAGCCGGGAATGTTGCCCCATGTCCCCTGAATTTCCACCCTCAACGGGAGGTATTCCGGCGCCCCCGCCGGCCCCCCGCGGGCCCCGCATGGTGCCGCTGCTGCTGCCGGTGCTGCTGCCGCTGGTCTTGGCGGCGATCGTGATCGGCCTGCTGTTCGCCTGGCTGTTCCCGCCGGCGGCCCCGGCGGGCGCGCCGCCGCAGGCCCGGTTCACCGACGTCACAGCGGAGTCCGGGCTGACGTTCAGCCGTCTGGCCGGTGCCACCGCGGACGACCAGCCGCCGTCCACGCTCGGCGGGGCGGTCGTGGTGTTCGACTACGACGGCGACGGCCATCCCGACCTCTTTTTCGTCAACGGCGCCCCGTGGCCGGGTGAAACGGTGCCGCCGGGAGGTCGGCCCGGCGGGCGGTGCGCGCTGTTCCACAACGACGGCCACGGCCATTTCACTGACGTCTCCCACGCCGCCGGGCTGGACCTCGAGATCCAGGGCATGGGCGCGGCGGCGGGCGACTACGACAACGACGGCCATCCGGACCTCTTCATCGCCGGAGTCGGCGGCAACCGCCTCTTTCGCAACCGCGGCGACGGCACGTTTGAGGACGTGACGGCGGCGGCGGGCGTGGGCGGCGACGGCCGCACCTGGGCCAGCGGTGCGACTTGGATCGACTACGACGGCGACGGCCGGCTCGACCTCGTGGTGGCCAACTATGCCCGCTGGCCCGAGGGGATGGACCTCGGCCTGGCGCTGCGGGTGGCCAGCCAGGGGCGTTCCTACGGCACACCGGTGGGCTTCATGGGCGCGTTCCCGTCGGTCTACCGGAACGTGGGCGGCGGCCTCTTCGAGCTGGTGCCTGGCGCGGCCGGGGTGCGCAACCTCGACCCGGAGACGGAGCTGCCGGTGACGGGAACGCTGGCCGTCGTGCCGGTCGATGCCAACGGCGACGGCCGGCTGGATCTCCTTTTCACCTACGAGGCGGCGCCGGCAGCCTTGTTTCTCAACGAAGGCCACGGCGTGTTCCGCCGGTGGGCGGCCGGCTTCGAGGAGCGCCACGAGGGGGCGGCGGCCGCCACCCTGCTGTTGGTGGCCCGGCCGGAGACGGCCGACGCACGCTCCGCGGCGCTGCTGGCGGCCGCCTTGGCCGCGCCCGGCGACGACCGCGCCTGGCTGGCCCTCCGACCCAAGCTGGCGTTGGCGGCGCTCGACCTCGACCACGCCGGCCGCCTCGAGCTGTTCTCCAGCGAGGGCCGGGCCGAGCGGGACGTGAACCGGTTCGAGGGCGGGCGCGACTTCGCGGCGGCCCCCCGGTTGCTCTGGAGGCGCGACGACCGGTGGGTGCCGGCCGCGGCCGCCGGCCGGTGGCCGCAACCCCTGCTCGGGCGCGGCGTGGCGGTGGCGGATTTCGATGGCGACGGCGATCTGGACGTGGTGGTGGCCCAGAACCGCGGACCGCCGCGGCTGCTTCACAACGGCCAGCGGCTGGGCCTGCCGTGGCTGCGCCTGGTGCTCGTGGCGACCCGCGGCCCGGAGGAGGCCGGCGGCGCCCGCGTCGAGATCGACACCCCGCGCCGCATTCTCTCGGCGACGCAGGCGCCCGCGATGGGCTTCATGGCCCAGTCCGATTCCGCGCTCACGTTCGGCTTGGGCGACGACGCGCGCGTCCAGCGGATCGTGATCCGCTGGCCCTCCGGGCAGCGGCAGGAGCTCCGGCCCGCGGCGGTCAACCGGACGCTGGTGATCCGCGAGCCGTGAGCGGCGCCGACCGCGGCGCGGGTCGGTCTTGCCGCCCGGCGCGGTTGCCGGCACAAAATCGCCGCAGCGGCGTTTGCCGCGATGCCACCCGCCGTTTCTCCGCCATGTCATTCCCCCCGCTCCGCATCCATTCGTTCTGCATCCTGCTCGCGCTGGCGGCCACGGCGGTGCCGGCCGCGCCGCTCAGCCTCACCGTCCCGCCGTCCCCCGCCGCGCCCGAACCCATTCCGCTCGGCACCGCCCGGCGGCCCGACGGGGCGACGCTGACGGCGGACTCGGCCAGCCTGCGCCTCGACGGCCGGCCGTGGGTGCCGGCGATGGGCGAATTTCACTACAGCCGGTATCCGGCGGACGAATGGCGCGGGCAACTGCTGAAGATGAAGGCGGGCGGCCTCGACATCGTCTCCACCTACGTCTTCTGGATCCACCACGAGGAGCTCGAAGGCCGGTGGGACTGGTCCGGCGACCGCGATCTCCGGCGTTTCGTGCAGACGGCGGGGGCGGCGGGCTTGAAGGTTGTCGTGCGCTGCGGGCCGTGGTGCCACGGCGAGGTGCGCAACGGCGGCATTCCGGACTGGGCGATGAACCGGAAGGACTGGCGGGTGCGTTCGCTGGATCCGGGGTTCCTCGATCAGGTGCGGCAGCTCTACGGGCAGATTGCCGCGCAGTTGCGCGGACTGTTGTGGAAGGACGGCGGACCGGTGATCGGCATCCAGCTCGACAACGAGTACGGCGGACCGGCCGAGTACCTGCTCGCGCTGAAGAAGATCGCGATGGACGCCGGCCTCGACGTGCCGCTCTACACCCGCACCGGTTGGCCGGCGCTGCGCACGCCGATGCCGCCGGACCAGATCCTGCCGCTGTACGGGGCCTACGCCGAGGGCTTCTGGGACCGGCAGCTCACCTCGATGCCGGGGCGTTACTGGGCGGCGTTCCGCTTTGCGCTGGCGCGCAACGAGGCCGACGCCGCCACGGAGCAGTACGGGCGGCGAGCCGTCACCGGCGACGACGCCCGCTACCCGTACCTCACTTGCGAGATCGGCGGCGGCATGATGAGCAGCTACCACCGCCGCATCCTCATCCTACCCGCCGACGTCGAGTCGACCGTGCTGGTGAAGCTGGGCTCGGGCAGCGTGCTCCCCGGCTATTACATGTACCACGGCGGGACGAATCCCGACGGCCGGCGCACGACACTGATGGAGGCCCAGGACACGCCCGGCACCAACTGGAACGACATGCCGGTGAAGAACTACGACTTCCAGGCCCCGCTCGGCCAGTTCGGCCAGATCCGACCGCAGTATCACCTGCTGCGCCGGCTGCATTTGTTTCTCCACGATTTCGGGAGCGCGCTCGCGCGGATGCCGGCCGCGCTGCCGGACCAGCGCCCGGACGGCCGGGACGACACCACGACGCTCCGCTGGTCGGTACGGTCCGACGGCGTGAGCGGATTTGTCTTCGTGAACAATTACCAGCGGTCGGCGACCCTGCCGCCCCAGCCCGGCGTGCAATTCGCGATCCGGCTGCCGGGCGGCACGCTGACCTTTCCCGCGACGCCAGTCACCATCCCGGCGGACGCCCGATTCATCTGGCCGTTCAATCTAAATCTCGGCCACGGCGTGCGCCTCAGCTCCGCCACGGCCCAACCCGTGTGCGCGGTCGATGATGGCGCGCTGCGCACGGTGTTTTTTGCCGAAGCGCCGGGCGTGCCGGCCGAGTTCCAGGTGGCGGGCGAAGCCGCGGGGCGCACGGTGCGGGCCGGTCGCGGGGAGGCGTTCCGCCTCGCCGGCACCGACGGCGGCACGGTCCGCGTCGTGCTGCTGAACGACGCCGACTCGCTGGCGCTGTGGAAGGGCCCGTGGCGCGGCGCCGAGCGCGCGTTTCTGACCGGCGCCGGCCTCGTGTTTGACGGCGGAGCAGTGC
>DATJUU010000276.1:0-15948 GCA_035502155.1 Opitutaceae bacterium | reverse complement strand
TGGTAGAACGGGACGCGCCGCGGCGCCGGCCACGTGGGAAAATGGGCGATGTCCTCGCCCCGGGCCTCCGGTCGGACGAGGTCCTGCGCCGGGACTTCCAGCACCTCCGCAATCTCCTCCGCGCGGGGATGCCACGCCGGCGGAGCCGCGATCCGGCCGAGAAACGGGAAGATCAGATAACCCGTGGTCAGCGTATCGACGGCGGGCAGTTCCTCAAGGATGGCCACGCCACCGGGGTCGACGCCGACCTCTTCCTGCGCCTCGCGCAGCGCCGTGGCCAAGGGCGACGCGTCGGCCGGCTCGCATTTGCCGCCGGGAAACCCGAGTTGGCCGCCATGCAGCCCGCCTTCCGCGCGACGCACCAGCATCACGCGCAAGACGCCATCCGCGCGCCGGAGGATCGGCACGAGGACGGCGGATCTGACTCTCGGGGGTGCGGCGTCTTTCACGGCACGCCGGCCGCGGAAAGCCGGCTGCCCGGCGGTGTCATGGTCCTGCCCGGCGACATGCGCTACCTTCTGCCGGAATCCGCCGCCGGTCAAACCGCGGCACCGGCCGGACCGCGGTACGACGCCGCGCCTTTCCGCCGGGTGGGGCTTAGCGCCAGTATCCCTGGATGTAGACGTAGCCCCCGTGGCGGTGCTGCCAGTGTGGGGCGACGTAATAGCGGTGATAGGGCGGCGGGCGCTCCCAGTGGCCGGCGGCCCAGAAGTAGCCGCGGGGCCCCCAGACCCAACAGCCGGAGATCCACACGTAGTCGGGCGCGGGCTGCGCGATTACCACCTCCGTCTGCGGGGGCGGCGGCGCGGGTGGCGCCTGCACCACCACGTTGGTCGTCGCCTCGGCCTCGGAGGTGTAAAGGGTGCCCTGCCGGTGATCCTCGGCGTTGCCGAGGGTCCCGCCCGCGATCGCACCGGCGGTGCCGCCAATCACGGCGCCGGCCAGCGCATTGTGGCTGCCGCTGTTGTTGCCGATGATTGCGCCAGCCAGCGCGCCCAAGGCTCCGCCGGCCACCGCGCCCTGCTGGGTGTTGGGACCCGTGCCCACGCAACCCCCGCAGGCCAGGGCGAGTCCGAGAGTAAGCAAGAGAGTGAGCTTCGTCTTCACGCTGCAATAGTCCGAATTTCGGCCGCGTTTGTTCCGCGATTGATGCAAAACCGTGGCGGTCGGGCGCGGATTGTCAACCGACCCACCCCCACCGACTTGCGGCCAGCCGGGGGCCGGGCGGCGCGACGGCCGGCCGGCTTGAGCTTGCGGCGCGGCGCGCCATCGTAACGGCATGAACCGCCGAGAATTTCTCCGTCTGTCCGCGGTGGGGGCCGGGGCGGCCCTGGCCGCCGAGCCCCTCTTGCGTGCGCAGCCCGCCGCCCCCGCCGCCGCCAAGCCGACCCTGATCGGCATGCCCATCAGCATCGCGCCGCTTGCGCACGGGGATCTCGACGCACTGTTCGCCGACATGCGCGAGCGGGCGGGCGTGACCGCGCTGTTTCCCTTCGCCTACACCCACGAGCCGCACCGCTCGGGCGTGCCGCCGTCGCCGGGCTACCACGGCGGCAACTACGGCACGCCGCACCTGCAATACTACCATGACACGCCGCTGACCTACGCCGACATGCGCGCCCCGGAATTCGGCGACGTCGACGTGCTGGCCCAGGTGATTCCGGTCGCGAAGCGGCACGGGATCGCGGTGTACCCGTTCCTCCTCGAGGACAACGTGCGCCCGGCCACTGTCCCGCACTGGGAAACGCTCTACACGGTCGACCACCATGGGCGCCGCTCCGACCGGCAGCCGGGCGGCCCGTGCCACAACAATCCGGCCTACCTCGCCTTCACGCTCGGGTTGGTCGAGGACTATGTCCGCTCGTACGAGATCGGCGGCCTGATGTGGGGCTCGGAACGCCAGAGCGGCCTGCTCAACACACTGAGCCTGTCCCAGAGCGGCGGCGTCGATCCCGGCCGGACGACCTGCTTCTGCGATTTCTGCCGGCAAAAGGGGCGCGACCGCGGCATCGACGTCGAGCGGGCGCGCCAGGGTTTTGGCGCCATTGAAAAGCTCGTGCGCGCCAGCCGCGCCGGCGAAAGCCCCCGCGACGGCTTTTTCACCGCCACCTGGCGTCTCCTCCTCGCCTACCCCGAGGCGCTGGCGTGGGGCGACCTCTGGGTCCGCAGCCGGCACGAGTTCCAGGCCGCGGTCTACCGCCACGTGAAGGCGATCAACCCGGGGCTGCCGGTCGGCTGGCACGTCTGGCACAACCTGTCGTTCAGCCCCTTCCAGCGCGCGGAGGAGGACTATGCCGGCATGGCGGGCTGGGCGGATTTCCTCCGGCCGGCGCTCTACAACAACGTCGCCGGCGAGCGGTTCGCGAGCTTCGTCCGCGGCGCGCGCAGCACCGTCTTCGGCGACCTGCCGCCGGAGGCGGAGCTCCAAGTGCTCTACCGCCAGCTGGGCTACGAAGGTGAGGCGCCCCTCGACCGGCTCGCCGCCACGGGACTGTCGGCCGACTACGTCGCCCGCGAGACGCGGCGCGCCGTCGACGGCGTCGCCGGCGGCGCGACGCGGATCTGGCCGGGCATCGATATCGACGTGCCCGCCCCCGCCGGCACGAGCCGATGCACGCCCGCGAGCGTCGGCGCGGCGGTCAAGGCGGTCTTCCGCGGCGGCGCGCACGGCATCATCCTTTCGCGCAACTACACGGAGATGAAGCCGGAAGACCTGTCCGGGGCGGGCGCCGCCCTGCGCGAGCTGGGCCTCATCCCCGCCCCGCCCGCGGCCTGACGGCGGCGGGCGCCGCCGCCGGATCAATCACCAACCGGCGTCAACGCGGCATCGCACGCGTTGACGCAGGCAGCGGCCGTCCCCAGAACCGCTGTACGAACGACGATCGTCCCAACCCGACCGACCTCTCCCCGCGCCCCGCGTCCCAATGGGGCCCGGGGGTCTGGATCGCGGGCACCGTCGTCGTCGCCCTGATCGGCTGGCTCTACCTCTGGACCGCGCAGTCCTCCGCCAATCCGTACCGATTCCAGAAGGACAGCCGCGGCTACTACGACCTGCTGGCGGACGGTTTTCTTTCCGGGCACCTGTGGATGGACGTCGAACCGGCGGCGCAACTGCTCCAGGAAAAGGATCCCTACGGTCCCGCCGGGCTGGGGCCGGGCCTGCACGATGCCAGCCTTTATCACGGGAAGTACTACCTGTACTTTGGC
Source organism: Opitutaceae bacterium (assembly GCA_035502155.1). Taxonomy (GTDB): domain Bacteria; phylum Verrucomicrobiota; class Verrucomicrobiia; order Opitutales; family Opitutaceae; genus Fen-1467. Next base: position 12,741 of record DATJUU010000276.1, on the reverse strand, counting down.
GCCGCGCCCGCGGTGGTTTTGTTCCTGCCGTTCAAGGCCATCACCGGCCTGGACTTCCCGGAAAACCTGGCCACGGCGCTCTTCTGCCTGGCCGGATTGGCGGCCAACGCGGTCCTCGCCGCCCTGGTGCTGCGCCGGTTTTTCCCGCAGCGCCGTGCGGGGTGGTGGCTGGCGGCGATCGTCGGGCTCGGGCTCGGCAACATGGCCATGGTGCTGGTGCGGCGGGCGGCCTTCTGGGAACTGCCGATCGCCGCCGCGTACGCTTTCGCCAGTGCCAGCCTGTTGTTCGCCTGCTGTGCCGTGACGGCGAGGCGGCGCGTCAATGTGTTCCTCGCCCTGGCCAGCGCCAGCTACGGCCTCGCGATTGGTTCCCGGCCGGTGTACTCGATCGGCGCGGTCGGTCTCGTCGCCCTTTTCTGGACGGCCGCCGCGCCGGCGGGGGCTTGGCGGCCCGCGTTCGACCGCCGCGCGCTCCGCGCCGCGCTCGCCGTCTTCGCGCCCGTCGGCGCCCTCGTGGCGCTCATCTTCTGGTACAACGACCAGCGCTTCGGGAGCCCGTTCGAGTTTGGCATGACCTGGGCGCTGACCGGTTACGACATCCCCCGCTGGAAGGCATTTGACTGGGCCAATCTGCCCCGGAACCTCTGGTATTACTTCTGGGCGCCGGCCCACTGGACCCGCTATTTCCCGTTCGCCCAGCCGATCGGCCCGGCGCCCTGGAAGGGATCGGCCGCTTACCTCGGGGAGGACAACGTCTATGGCATGATTCCCAACCTGCCGATCGTACTCTTCTCGGCGGGCGTTCCGCTGCTGTTTTCCCGACGCCGGCCGCAACGCCGCGCCACGGGGGGATTTGTCGTTTTCCTGAGCTGCATTTTCGGGCTGAACGCGCTGGTCCTGCTCCGGTTTTCCGCCGCCGCGGGCCGTTACCTGGTCGACTTCGCTCCCTACCTGACGCTGCTCGGTCTCTGCGGCGCGTGGGCGGCCCTGGAGGTTCTGGAGTCGCGCCGGATTCTGCGGCGCCTGCTGGTGGCGGGCGTGTCCCTGGCGCTCGTCGTGACGGCGGCATTCAATGTCTGTGCCGGTTTTCAGGCCGGGCGCGTCTTCGAACTCGATAACCCCGCCGGCTACGCGAGCGTCGCCGGGGTCCTCAACCGCCTGCCGGCCGCCCTCGAGCGGCTCGCGGGCTACCGCCCCGGTCGTCTGCAATTGCGCGTGCGTTTTCCCCGGGACAAGCCGAGCCATTACGAGCCGCTGGTGACGACAGGATGGGCCTTTCTCTCCGATATTCTCTATACCCGATACGGTTTGGACGGCCGGATCGAGTTCGGTTTCGCCCATGTCGGCGGCGTGGGCATCCGCGGTCCGCAGACCCGGATCGACTACGACCAGGAGCACACCGTGGACGTGGAAATGGGCTCGATGTACCCGCCGGCTTCCCACCCCTGGTTCCGGTCGATGCTCCCCGTGCAGGCGTCGCGCTATCAGCACCGGCTGAGTGTCCGGCTCGATGGCCGGGAGGTCCTGGCCGGCGAAGCCCCGTTCTTCGACTCCGCTCCCGGAGATATCAAGGTCGGCCGAAACCCCACCGGATTCCTGGTGGAGAGAGCGTTCACCGGCACCCTGCTCCAAGAGCGCCGCATCCCGACCGTCGTGCCGCCGCCGGAGGATCGCGCCGCGGGGCCGGTCCGGTTCCTGCTAACCTTTCCGACCGGCCGCGTGGGAGAGTCGGAGCCGCTGGTGACCACCGGGACGCGAGGACACGGGGATGTGCTGTTCGTGACGTACGACGCGTCCAATCGCATCCGATTCGCGCACGACCACTGGGGGCACTCGCTGACCACCAGCGCCCCGATCGATTACGAGCCCGGCCGGGAGCACATCGTCGACGTTTGGATGAGTTCGCTGTTTCCGACCCAGAGGCCGCTCGTCCCGTGGTCGGGGGCATCGTCCGGGCCGGGTACGGCCTTTACCTCGATCGCGGTGCGCCTCGACGGCCGGGTCGTCTGGTCCGCGCCGGATCCGATCTATCCCGCGGTGCCCGGGCAGGTGACGCTCACCCAAAACCTGATCGGGGCCACGTCGTGCAGCCGGGGATTCACCGGTGTCGTCGAGGGCTGGTGTCGCCTCGGGGATGCGCGCGGTGGCGCCGGCCCGGAGGCGCTGGTGCTGCAGTTCCCGCAGTATGACGCGGCGCGCACCGAGGTCGTCCTTTCCTGCGGCCGGGGTGCGCAAGCCGTCCGCCTGCTGGCCCGGTACCGGGCGCAGCAAATCCGTCTGGTGCTGGCGCAGCCCGGGATGCCCGAGGTGGAGAGTGAGCCGCTGTCGGTCGATCCTGGGGTCGGCCACACGCTGGCCTTCGACCCGACGGCGGCGCCGCTCGTGATGCGCCTGGATGGGAGGGAGGTTCTGCGGACGGCACCCGCCGGCGGGTGGGCGGCGTTCCCGGTGGATTGCTGGCTCGGGGACAATCCGCCCGGGGACAGTGGATCCGGCGAGGCGTTTTCGGGCCGGATCCTTTCCCTGCGCCGGGTTTCCGCCGCCGACGGGCGAACGAATTCCGATTCGGCGCGGTAGATCCTGTCGCGAATCCGGATGGAACCGGCCCGCCCCCGGGGATCCGACGGCCGACGGCTCCCTTTCGGCCCCGACTGTCGGTTTGCCTTCGCCACGCCCGCGGGTTAAGGCGGTTGAGTCCGGAAAAACGTCCCCGCCAAGGAGGATATCATCATGGCTCTTAAAATCACCAAGACCGACGTGTGGGCCGCCGAAATTCAGGATCAACCGGGCGGCCTGGCCAAGATCATGCAAACCGTCGCCGCGGCCGGCGCCAACCTGCAGTGCGTCATTGCCCGGCGCCAACCCGACAAACCCGGCACCGGCGTGGTGTTCATCTCGCCGCTCGCCGGCGACAAGGCGCGGGCCGCGGCCACCGCGGCCGGCTTTCGCGAAACCCAGCGGGTTGCTTCGCTGCGGGTCGAGGGGTCGGATCGTCCGGGCCTGGGCGCCCAGATGACCCAAGCCATCGGCCACGCGGGCGTGAACCTGCGCGGCATCTCCGCGCTGGCCCTCGGCGGAAAGTTCGTCGCCTATCTGGGCTTCGACAGCGCGGCCGACGCGGACAAGGCCGCCACCGCGCTCGAGGCCTTGGCCGGCAAGTAGCCGGCACGGCGGCGGGCGTCACCGCCCTCGCGTGCATCCGCCTGCCGGCGCCTTACCGTCGCCGGTGGGGGAAGGGGTCATTTCTTCCACGGCGCCGTCACCACCCGGTAGCCCTGGGGGGTTTTGCGGAAGTAGACGTCGCCGCACTCGAAATACTCGTTGTCCTCATACCAGACGCTGGTCGCATCGGCGGGCAGGACCGCCGTGACCGCCCCGAGGGGCGCCTGAGTCCACACCATGCCGTCGGGGGTCTTGAGGAAGAACTGCCCGTCCTTGAAGAGGTATTCCGTCTGGCCCACCCACACCGACTGGTATTCGGCGGCGGGCGGCGGCGGCACGCGCACCGCCGTGGGCGCATCCACCACGACATAGCCGCCCGGCGCCTCCTGGTAGAACACGTCGCCAAAGCGGTAGTAGACGACGTGCCCCACGTAGATCCGGGCGCAATGCGGCGGCAACTCGCGCACGAGGGCGCCGCGCGGGGCGCGGACGACCATGTACCCGTGGGGACCCCGGCGGTAGAACACGCCGCGGTAGGAGTAATAATGCTCGTGGCCAACAACCACGTCCAGATAGCCGTGCGGCAGCGGGACGCCGACGGAAACCCCGACGTCGAAATGCGGATCGGCGCGCAGGGCCGCCGGGGCGGCCAGGCCGGCGCCGACGACAGAGGCGAGCAGGAGGGTGGCGAGCGGAGAAAAAGGCTTCATGGAGGAACCTGGGTTGGCGTTCATGTCTCTGACAGCAGCATAGACGCTCAACCCGCCCGATTTGTTTCACCCGGAATGCCTGACCCGGCTCAATGTTCTGGCTCGCGGGCCGGCCGCCCGGCCCTAAACCTGTCGGCGTGGCCCAGCGCCGGTCCGTCATGAAACCCGCCGTCCTCCTGCTCGCCGCCGCGTTTCTCGGCGGCTGCTCGACGCTCGACACCCACGTCGAACCCGCGGTCGACCTGACCCAGCTCAAGCACGTCTTCGTCCAGTCGAACCTCAACGACAACCACGGTCTCGACGCGATGATCGTGCGCGAGTTGCAGGCGCGCGGCCTGCAGGCGGAGAGCGGGCCGCTCACCCTGATGCCGGACGCGGCCACGGCCTACCTTACCTACCAGGATCAGTGGGACTGGGATTTCAAGGACTACCTCATCTCGCTCAGTCTCAGCCTGCGCGACGCGCACACCGACAAGATCATGGCTTCGGCCGTCTATTTCCGCCCCACGGCGTTTCTCCGGTCCTCGGCGGTCATGGTGCACTCCACCGTCGACGCCCTGCTGCGCCAAAAGCCCGGCCAGCCGCCGGCCCCACCCGCCGCGGACCGGCCCGCGGCCGAAGACCGGGAACGCGCGGGCGCGCGGCAAAATCGCTGAACGGCGGCGGCGTGAATGCGGGCTCGCCCCGCGCCGGCGGCTGCTCCACGATCCCCGAGCCCCAGAACTGCAGCCATGAGATTCGAGCATTTCGCCCTGAACGTCCCCGACCCGCGCGCCATGGCCCGCTGGTACGTCGAACAGCTCGGGTTCAAGGTCGTGCGCCGGCGCGACGACGCGCCGTACACCCATTTCCTCGCCGATGACACCGGCCGCGTGACGGTGGAGTTATACTCCAACCCCAAGGCGGCGGTGCCCGACTATGCCGCGCAGCACCCCCTGGTTTTCCACTTCGCCGTCGTGGCGGCTGATGCGCGCGCCGAGTGCCGGCGCCTGGAGCAGGCCGGCGCCCGGCTGTTCCTCGAGGAACCCCAGCCCGACGGCTCGATGCTCATCATGATGCGTGACCCGTGGGGCCTCCCCTTGCAGCTCTGCCAGCGGGCCACGCCTCTATGAGCCTCCTGCCCCTCCCTCCCGCCAAACCGTCGTGGTGCGGTCTGTGTTTTCTCCTCGGTCTCGCAGCCGCCGCCGCGGCGCCGGCGGAGAACGGACTCCTCTTCTACCTTTCCGCCGACCACGGCACGACCGCCGACTTCTCCGCCGCCGGCACCCCGGCGCCGACCTTTGATTACCAGGTCAAGGGCATCCCCGACGGCGCCCGCGGGCCGGCGCTGCAGTGCGGCGACCTCCAGCGGCTCGCCTGGTCCGCCCCGGGCAACATCTACGCCCAGCGCGGCACCCTCGCCTTCTTCTGGCGCTCGCGCTACCCGGTCGGCCCGACCCCGTTCCCGCTGTTCCGCGTCGGCTACGGCGACCACTCCAGCTGGGACATGGTCTGGCTCCGCATCGACTACAACGGCCACGGCTACGACGCCTTCGTCACCGACGCCAGCCTGGCGCGCACCCGCGTCTCGATTTCCGTCGCGCCGTTCCCGGCACCGGACCAGTGGACCCACCTGGCGCTGGCGTGGGACGAGACGCGCGGCATCCGCTTCTACGTGAACGGCAAACTCGCGGCGAAGGTCGACACCGCCGCGGTCTACAACGCCGCCCTCGACCAGTTCGGCCCGTTCTCGCGCATCATCAGCCCGTACAACGTCCAGAGCGACTATAACTTCGTCCGCGGCGGCGACCTCGACGAGCTCCGCGTCTACGACCGCATGCTTGACGACGACGACGTCGCCGCGCTGGCCCGCGGCGCGGCGGTGACCGGCCTGCCGGCGCTCCCGGCGCGCGATCTCGCCGCCGCCCGCTGGCGCGACGAGTGGTGGTGGCGCTACGGCTGGAACCGGCCCGGGGATCCGCCGCCGTACTACGCCGGGCCGGCGATCAGCGTACGCAAGGTCGAGATCCACGACACCTACGACCTGAAGCGCTGGTGGTGGAAGGCCTGCGACGGCATCCGCGAGACCACGTGGCCCGGCGTCTTCAACCGCTCGCGTCTGCCCGGACGCAACGACTACTTCCAGCTGCCCGACTGGGACTGCTACGTGGAATCCGGGAAGGCGATCACGTTCGTGATGCCGGACGAGCCGTGGAACCACCTCGAGATCTCCGGCGCCGCGTGGGGAAAGATGGAGCTGCTGCCCGCCGGCACCGAGGCCGAGAACGCTTATTTGGCCCCGGCCGAACGGCTGCTGTTCGAGCGTCCCGAGGGGCAGGAGAAGACCGTGCATGACCTCGCGACCCCGATCACGGGGCGCATGATCCGCTTCACCAACGTCGAGCAGGAGGAGCCGATCGGCGAACTCGCGGCCTACGATGTCACCGCCGGCGCCGAACCGGCGGGCAGCCGCAAGCTCGCCTACTGGCTGGCGCCGGCGCCGGACGCCGCCGCCACCGCCGGCCTGGCGCCCCTCCAGACGTTCATCCGCGGCCGGTTTGAACCCGACGAGCGCACCACCCTGTTCGCGCGCTCCGGCCCCGCCCCCGCGGCTGTGCCGGCCGTGCCCGCCGCCGCGTCGCTCCCGCTGGTCCACATCCTCATTCCGGACACGTGGGACCAATTTACCGACGGCCTCGACGGCATCGCGGTCGATCTGCCGGCCCTGCGGGTGCAACCCACGCAGGGAGATCGCTTCCCGCTCAACATCCAGGTCAAGGACCCGCTCTGGCCGATGCGCAACATGTGCGATTTCACGTTCAGCGTGAAGCCGGGCGAGGCCAAGACCGTGTGGCTCGACCTGCGCGACCGGCTGCTGCCGCCGGGCCGGGGCCTGTGGCTCGCGATCGCCGGCGCCGGCGCCGATTTCGATGCCGGCGCGCTCGCCGGCGCCCAGGTCCGGCTGGTCTTCAAGCCGCGCGCCGCCGCGCTCGCCGAGCACGTGCTCGACCGCTTCACCCAGGCGCGCGACAGCTACGCGATGCTCGTCGAGGAGCATCCGCACAACGAGAAGTTCAACCTCTGGAACCGCTTCAAGGGCGACCTGGAGGATCTGTTGCGGGTCGATCCGGACAACCGTCTGGCCCGCCAGTACGCGGCGGTCGACCTCGGCTGGCCGCGGCCACCCTACCAGCAGCCGGTGCCGCCCGCCGGCGTGCCGCTGTGGGCGTTCCGGCAGGTGCAGCTGCTCACCCGCGTGAAGCACTTCGTCAACTGGTACATCGACCACCGCCAGGTCGCCTACGGCGATTTCGGCGGCGGGATCTCCGACGACGTCGACCTGCTCAACACCTGGCCGGGCGTGGCGCTGATGGGCTGCGATCCGGACAAGCTCAAGCGCTCGCTCCACCGCCTGCTCGAGGCCGCGATCACCAACGGCATGTTCACGAACGGCCTGGCCACGATCCAGGCCGACGAGCTGCACGGCTACGAGGAGGGCATCGACTGCCTGAGCGCCAACCTGATCCTCGACTACGGCAACCCGACGCAGCTCGAGCGCGCCATGGTCACCGAGCGCGGGATCGAGCGCATCACGGGCATCAACGCCGCCGGCCACCGCCACTTCCGCACCTCGTACTACAATGGCAACAAGATGGCCACCGAGGATCCGTGGGGCTACGCCAAGGCTTATTCGTACCTCGTGCTCCAGCCGGGGCAGCTGCTGGTCGATTTCGACGGCAATCCGGAGGCGCGGCAGGTGCTGCTGCAAATGGCCGACGGCCTCCTGGCCCACCGCGAGTCGGACGGCCACGGGCACTACACCCTGCCGACCGCGATCCACTTCGCGGATGACCAGGACGCCCGGGCCACGCGCGGCTACTTCCCCTGGCACGTGTTCTGGGGCGCCTGGCGGTGGACCGGCGACCGCAAATACCTCGCGCCCATCCTCGACGAGGGCGTGAGCGGCCTGATGGCCGTCAATGCCAACGCGCTCGACTGGCTCGGCGAGCGCGCCACGCTCGGCCAGCGCATGGTGGACGGCGAGAAGGGCCGCGCGCTCGACACGCGGCCGAACGACGGCCGCGGCAGCGCCCGCTCCAACGCCTACCGCTACACCGCCGACGCGCATTTCCTCTGGCAGCTCACCGGCGACAAGGGCTATCTCGAGCGCCTCTACGCCGACCAGATCGAGCAGTGCGACCTGCTCGAGTACATCAACACCGAGGGCAGCCTCTGGATCGACCGCGTCGGCGTGCCGTACGCCGAATTGCAGCGCGCCCGGCTCGGCGGCGTGGCGCTGCTCCGCAACGAGCTCTATCCCGGCCACACCGTGAGCTGGCGCTTCGCCGCGCCGGCCGACGACGGGAGCGTGGCGATCCTGATCCCGAACGCGACGCCGACCGGGTTCAAGGTCATCGCCTACAACCTCGAGTCGGTGCCGGTGCACGCGACAATGACCGGCTGGAATGTCGACCCCGGCGTCTGGGAGGTCACCCAGGGCATCGACACCAACAACGACGACACCGCCGACCAGGCCCTGGAGTCCCGCACCGCGCCGTTCGAACGCTCCAGCTCCCTGGAACTCACCCTCGCCCCGCGGGCGACCACTGTGCTCACGTTCACCTTGAAGGCTCCGGGAGTGCCGTACTGGCAGCGCCCGGATCTCGGAATCAGCCGCCGCGACGTCACCATCGGCATGGACGCGCTCCTGGTCACCGTTCACAGCCTCGGTTCGGTGCCGACCCCGGAGGCGCGGATCGTTTTCCGGACCGCCGACGGCCGCATCGTCGCCTCGTCCGTGATCCCGCCCCTGCCGGCGCCGGTGGACCTCTTCCCCCGCACCACCGTGGCCACGCTGCAGCTGCCGCGCGGCACGCCAACCGCCGGCGGCTCCGTGATCATCGATCCGGACGATCAGCTGCTCGAGATCACCAGAGTCAACAACGCCGTCGGTTTGTAGCGCCTCGGCGGGCCGCCGTCACCGGGCGAGCTGCAACTCCGCCCCCGCCAGCGCGCGGTCGTGAAACCGCAGCTCCTGGATGTCGCCTTTGAACCAGTCGATCCGGTTCAGGCGCACGCCGAGCGCCGTGCGTCCGGCGGCAAACGGGGTCGCCGTCACGGCGCCCGCGAGTTCTTCGACGCCGTCGACGAAGGAAGTCATCGTGCGGCCGTCATAGCGCAGCGCCACCCACGTCCACCGGCCGGCCGGATGGAGCCGCGTCCGGTCGAGCAGCGCGCAGTGGCTGTCACCGGAAAGCAGGAACGTGTCGAGCGCCCAGCGGCCGTCCGCCGTGAGGCGGATTTCGAGCGTGGCGCGGTGCCCCTGCTCGTCCTCGACATGGAAGAAACGCGGCTCGGGCTCCCCGGTGGCATCCGGACGGATGAGCGCCTCGATCGTGAATTCCCGCCAGCCCGCCACGGGATCGACCGGCAGCACCACGCCGTCGTCGACGCCGTTGAAGCGCACCGCCTTCTCCGCCGTGACCCGCGGCGCGCCCCAGAGCTCCGGCTTCACCCCGCCGATCGCCTGCAGGTTGTCGAGCCGCCAGATGATCGGGGCGCCGTCCGCCGCGAAGGCGCGGCCGCCGATCATGGCGCACAGCAGCGCCGCCGCCGCGCGGCTTCGCTGGAGGATCTTGCGTGTCGCCTCGTTCACGGTGCCGCCCACGATTCCGCGGCGGGGCCGTCCTGTCAATCGGCGCCCACTGCACCGTTGCGTCACCGGGGCGGTTCGCGTTCTGTCGGGACCCTTCCCGCATGAGACCGGGCCTTCTCCGCACGGCGGCGCTTGTCCTGGGCATGGGCCTCGGGACGATCGTGCCGCAGGCCCACGCCGCGGCCGCGGCCATCCCGTGGCTGGTGATGGGCATGCTGTTCGTGGTGTTTCTCGACACGCGCCTGTCCCGCTCCTCGGTTCGAGGCAGCCACCTCGTCCTGCTGGCGGTGAACGTCGCGCTGGGGTTCGCCGCCTGGGGCCTGGGCTGGCTGGTCGGGGGCCGGGAGGTGGCGCTGGCGGCGTTTTTTGCCGGGATCGCGCCGACGGCAACCGCGGCGCCGGTGGTGACGGGCTTCCTGCGCGGGCGGGTCGAGTACGTCGTCGCGGCCTTTCTCGTGACCAATCTCGCGGTGGCCGCGCTCCTGCCCGCCCTGCTGCCCCTCGTGCTGGGGCGGGCCGCGCCGGCGGTCTTCGCCGCGGTGCTGGGCAGCGTGGGCTGGGTCGTGTTTGCGCCGATGGCCGCGGCGTGGCTGCTGCGCGCGGCGCACCCCGATGCCGCGGCGTGGCCGCGCCGCCTGCGCGACGTCTCGTTCGGCCTGTGGGTCGTCGTGCTTTTTCTCGTCACTGCCAACGGCTCCCACTTCCTCCACAGCCATCCGGGGCTGGGCGCCGGGGCGCTGGGCCGGATCGCGGCGGTGACCGCCGTGATCTGCGCCGCCGGTTTCGCGCTCGGCCGCCTCGTCGGCGGCCAGGAATTCTCCCGTGAGGCCAGCCAAGCGCTGGGGCAGAAGAACACGTCCCTCACCATTTATCTCGCCCTGGCCTACGCGGGCCCGCTCGTCGCCCTTGGCCCCACGTGCTACGTGGTCTGGCACAACCTGTGGAACTCCTGGCAGATTCACCGCAACCGCCATCCCTGACCGGCCGCGGAAACCTTGCGCCGCAATGCGCGTCTGATCACGGATAGCCGGCCCGCAGCCATGAGCGAAAGACCCTCCCTTGTCATCCCCCTCGCCGGCGGCTGCCTCGTCGCCCTGCTCCTCCTGCTCTGGCTCCTGCGGCGGGAGGATATCCCCGCTCCGCAGCCCTCCGCCGCCGGATCGGGTCTGGGCGCGCCGGCATCGCCCATGACCGGCGGCCCCGCGGCGGCATCCGTCCCGGTCACCAGACCGGTCCCGGCGGTCGTGCGCGCCCTCCGGGATCTACCCCGCGCCCCGGGTGCCCGCGCCCACGAGGCCCTGCTCACCTTCGCCAACGCCGAGGCCTACCAGCGTTTTCTCGCCCGGGCGGCGCGGCTGGGCCTCACGATTCTCGGCAGACTGGATGCCCTGCTCTCGGTCCGCGTCCGCTATGATTCGCTTGCCGCGCTGCAGGACGACCTCCTGAACAACCCCGCCGATTACGCCGACGCGGGCGCCAACTATCTCGTCAGCATCCCCGCGGTTCCGCCCAAGGAGGACCGGGCGGCGCAGATGCTGGTGCCGTTGGGCAACAACACCCTCGCCTTCCTCGGCGCCACCGGCGACCGCAGCCAGTGGGGCCGCGGTGTGGTGATCGCAGTGCTCGACAGCGGCGTGGCGCCGGACGCGACCTTTGGTTCGGGCCGCTTGCAGTCCCTGGACATCGGCCTCGGCACGGCCCCCGGCAGTGGAACGGATGACGGCCACGGCACCGCCGTCGCGGCGCTGGCGGCCGGCCAGGCTCCCGACGCCCCGGGCGTCGCGCCCGCCGCCACCGTCCTCAGCATCCGCATCACCGACGCCGGCGGCCAGAGCGACATCTTCACCGTGGCGCAGGCCATCGTGGCCGCGGTCGACGCCGGCGCGCCGATCATCAACATCAGCTTCGGCGGCTACGCCACCAGCGGACTCCTCACGCAGGCGATCGATTATGCGACGCAGCACGGCTCGGTCGTGGTCGCGTCGGCCGGCAACGACCAGGCCGCGCAGCTCACCTGGCCCGCGGCCGACCCGCGCGTGGTCTCCGTCGGCGCGGTCGACGCGCTGGAGCAGCAGGTCTATTTCTCCAACGCCGGCCCGCAACTCAAGCTCACCGCGCCGGGTTACGGCGTGCAGACCGCCTGGCTCGACGGCCAGCGCATCTATTTCGACGGCACGTCCGCCAGCGCGCCGATCGCCGCCGGGGCCATCGCGGCGTTGATGTCGACCACGCCGGGACTGAGTGCGACCCAGGCGGCGCAGGTGCTCGAGCAGTACGCCAGTGACGGCGGCGCTCCGGGTCCGGACCCGGACTATGGCGCCGGCATCGTCAACCTCGGCTGGGCTCTGAATCGCAACAACGCCCTGTACGTCGATACCGCGATCGCCGGCCACTACTACGACCCGGCCACCGGTCAGATGGAGTTCGTCGTGCAGAATCGCAGCGGCGAGGGCGTGAGCGGCCTGGTGCTGAACGTGGACGCCGGTGGCGCCACGACCTCCTATTCCCTGCCGCTGCTCGGACCCGGCGCCTCGACCGTCGTCGCGACGCCCGTCGATCAGGCGAAATTGAAGGCCGGCCAGACGCTCGTGTTCCAGACGCAGCTGACCAATCCCCCGGGCCTCGTCGACCAGGTGCCCGCCAACAACCGCAAGATCAGCGCGCTGGCGCCGCCAACGCCCTGAGGCGGGGCGGACGGGGGCCGGAATTCCCCCGGCGGCCGGTTGCGTTCCGGCCCGGGCCATCTACGCTGACGGACTTCATCCCATGAACTTCCAAGGACTCGGGACCAAGGCCCTCCACGCCGGCCAGCAGCCGGACCCCACGACCGGTGCGCGCGCCGTGCCGATCTACCAGACGACCAGCTATGTATTCCGCGACCCCGAGCACGCGGCCAATCTTTTTGCGCTGAAGGAGCTGGGCAACATCTACACGCGGATCATGAATCCGACGACCGACGTCTTCGAGCAGCGCGTGGCGGCGCTGGAGGGCGGCTCGGGCGGGCTCGCGCACGCCTCGGGCCAGGCGGCGATCACGGATGCGATCCTGAATCTCGCCGGCGCGGGCGACCATCTCGTGTCCGTGTCGCAGCTTTACGGCGGCACCTACAACCTGTTCCACTACACGCTGCCCAAGATCGGCATCGAGGTGTCGTTCGTCGACGCCCAGGATCCCGACGCCTTCCGCCGCGCGGTGCGGCCGAACACCAGGGCCTTCTACGGCGAGGGCCTGGGC
>DATJUU010000275.1:0-4256 GCA_035502155.1 Opitutaceae bacterium | reverse complement strand
AAGATGATCGGGATCGAGCGGGTGTCCTCGCTGGCCTGGAGCCGCTGGCACACCTGGATGCCGTCCATCTCCGGCATCATGACATCGAGCAGGATGAGGTCGGGCTTGTCCTGGGCGACGAGGTCCAGCGCCTCCTGGCCGGAGTAGGCCGCCGCCACCTGCATGCCCTCGCGCTCGAGCTTGCGCTTGAGGAGCTGGACGTTGATCGGCTGGTCGTCGACCACCAGGATCTTGGACGCGGGCATCGCGGGCGGATTGGAGCGGAAGTTGGCGCCGGTGGCAAGTTTGCCGTGGAGCGGTCAGCCCGGATGCTGCTGCCGGAAGGCCCGCAGCGTGTTGCACATCAGCATCGCGACCGTCATCGGACCGACGCCGCCCGGGACGGGGGTCAGTTTGCTGGCGACGGTCGAAACGGAGGCGAACTGCACGTCGCCCACCAGCCGGTACCCCGATTTGCGGGTCGGGTCGGGCACGCGGTTCATGCCGACGTCGATGACGACGGCCCCGGGCTTGACCATGTCGCCGGTGACGTACTCGGGCCGGCCGATGGCCGCGATCAAGACGTCGGCCTGGCGGGTAATCGCGGTCAGGCCCTTGGTCTGCGAGTGACACACGGTCACGGTGGCGTTGGCCCCGGCGCGCTTCTGCAGGGCGAGCAGGGCGACGGGCTTGCCGACGAGCAGGCTGCGCCCGAGCACCACGACGTGCCGGCCGGGCAGCTTCACGCCGCTGCGCTCGAGCAGTTCGAGGATGCCGGCGGGAGTGCAGGAGACGAAGCCGGTCAGGTCGTCCTGCGCGACCTTGCCGAGATTCATCGTGCCAAGGCCGTCGACGTCCTTGGCCGGGGCGATGCGCCGGAACGCCGCCAGCTCGTCGAGCGGGTCCGGGAGCGGCGACTGCACGAGGATACCGTCGACGCCCGGGTCGGCGTTGAGGCGGTCAATCAGGGCGAACAGTTCCTCCTGGGTGATCGTCGCCGGAGGCAGGAGGACGCGGCTCGCGATGCCGATCTCGGCGGCGGTCTGTTCCTTCTTGCGGACGTACGAGACCGAGGCGGGATCATCGCCCACCCGCACCAGCGCGAGGCAGGGCTTGCGACCCGGCAGCGCGGCCACCTCAGCCTTCAGCGCCGCGATGATGTCCGCGGCAATCCGGTTGCCGTCGATCAGTTCCATGGCCATGGCCGGGGGCGGCGGACCCGCGGCTACTTCAGGTCCAGACTCTCGACCGCGATCACGAGGTTCTTGCCGTCGTCGGTCTGCCGGAGCACGCCGCGTACCGTGACCGGGTTGTCGACCAGCGTCTCGACCTTGACCGTGGCGAGGATCCGGGAGACGTCGAGGAAGGCGATGCGTTTGCCGTCGAGGTCCTCGAGCTGGTAGTCGTAGTCGGGCCGCGGCCCGACCAACAGAAGGCGATGCGTCGCGGTCAGCATACCCTGGTAGGTGTGGGGAATGGCGGCGGGGGCGGCGCCGCCCGCGGGCGGGGCGAAGCCGGGCGCGGGCGCCGGCGGCACGGCGGCGGCCGGGGCCGGCGGCGGGATGGCGGGGGCGGCGGCGCTGGCGCCGCCGATCCGGATATAGCCGATGACGTCGCGCGTGAGCTTGACCTGCGTCCAGCCGGGACGGAGCCCGATGATTTCAATCGAATCGCCGTCCTGCGCGGTGGTGAGCACCGGCCCGTCGGCCGCGGGCTGCAGGCGGAGCGGGGCCCCCGGATGAACATTGAGGTCCTTGCTGAGGTCGCGGTTGGCCACGAAGGCGTCATGGGGGCCGGGAAGGGCGACGGCCATCCAGCCGTCGGGGGCGGTGACGTTGGGCGCCGCCACCGGCTCGGTGCCGGCCTTGAGATAGCCGATGGCGGGCGAGCCGGCGTCGGCCTGGGAATGGATCGCCGTCGTCTCCATGAGCGGTGCGGCGGCCAGCGTGGCGGCCCACAGGAGGGCGGCGGGGCAAAGGCAGGAGTGAATCTTCATGGCGGACAGGCGTGGTGATGGCGGCAAGTGCTCCGCCACCGCAGGGGGCGGTGGCGGTATTCGATCCCTTGGATAGAAAGTTGTTTCACGCCGCGCAAAGGAAATCCTCGAGGCGGGCGACCCGGGGCCCGCCCGCCGGATCCGCCCGGCGGGGGAAGGCGTCCGCGAAAAATCGGCTCGCCCCGCAACCTCCAATCCGTGCTACTGGCGGCATGACCTTCAACCATCGGACTGCTCTCGTCACCGGCGCCGGCCGGGGCATCGGCAAGGCCATTGCCGCGGAACTCGCCCGGGGCGGCGTGCACGTCATCTGCGCCAGCAAGAACCCGGCGAATTGCGGCGCGGTCGCGGCCGAGATCCAGGCCGCCGGGGGGAAGGCCCGCGCGCTGCCCATCGACGTGACCGACGGCGCCGCCATCGCCAAAGCCACGGCGGAGCTGCTCGCCGAGTTCGAAACCATCGACATCCTCGTCAACAACGCCGGCATCACCCGCGACGGCCTGCTGTTCCGCATGTCCGACGAGGACTGGAACGCGGTGCTCGCGACCAACCTGACCAGCGCCTTCCACTGGACCAAGCTGCTCGGCCGGGCCATGACCCAGAAGCGGTGGGGTCGCATCGTCAACATCGCCTCGGTGGCCGGCCTGAGCGGCAACGCCGGCCAGACCAATTATGCCGCCGCCAAGGCCGGCCTGATCGGCTTCAGCAAGAGCGTGGCCCGCGAGTTCGCCCGCCGCAGCGTGACCTGCAACGTGGTGGCCCCCGGCTTCATCCGGACCGACATGACCGCAGGGTTGGGCCAGGATGTCACATCCGCCGCGCTGCAATTCATCCCGCTGCAGCGCTTCGGCGAACCCGCCGACGTGGCCGCCCTCACCGCTTTCCTGTGCTCCGAGGAAGCCGGATATATTACTGGACAAGTTTTTACCGTTGACGGCGGGATGGTGATGTGATGCCAAAGAACAGCCCGAACCCTTGACCACACAAACATGGCCGACCAGAAAACCATCGAACAACGCGTCAAAGAGATCATCGTTAACCAATTGAATGTTAACGAAGAGCAGATCACCCCGGAAGCGTCTTTCCTTGACGATCTGGGCGCCGATTCGCTCGACACGGTCGAGCTGATCATGGCTTTTGAAGAGGAGTTCAAGGACGAGATCAAAGGCGAGATTCCGGAGTCCGACGCCGAAAAGCTTCAAACGGTGGGCGACGTGATCGCTTACATTGAGGAAAAGTCGGCCGCGAAATAATTCCCTCCCCGAATTGCCCTTGCGGCGTTCTACCGTGTTTCCTCCGGGAACGAGCCGGTAGGGCGCCTTTTTTGTGCTGATGGAAGCTTCCTCACCTCCGCGGGTCGTGATCACCGGCTTGGGCGTCGTCACGGCGCTCGGCTCCGACGTGGACACCTTCTGGGCGAACGTCATCGCCGGCAAGAACGGCATCTCCCGCGTCACCCAGTTCGACACCACCGGCTTCCCGTGCCAGATCGGCGCCGAGATCCGCGGCTTCGACCCGACGAAGTTCATGGATCCGAAGGAGGCGCGGCACAACGACCGCTACACGCATTTCGGCTTCGCCGCCGCGAAGATGGCGCGCGACGACGCCCGGATCGACCTCGGGGCGGAGGACGGCGACCGCGTGGGGGTGATCATCGGCTCGGGCATCGGCGGCATGCACACCTATGAGCAGCAGCTCAAGATCCTCTGGGAGCGCGGGCCGCGCAAGGTGTCGCCCTTCACGATCACCTCCCTGATCAGCAACATGTGCAGCGGGCTGGTCGCGATCGAATTCGGCGCCCGCGGCCCGAACTTCTGCGTCGTCAGCGCCTGCGCCTCCTCCGCCCACGCGATCGGCGAGGCGTTCCATGCCATGCGCCGCGGCGAGGCCGACGTCATGATCGCGGGCGGCAGCGAGGCGGGCATCACCTCGTTCTCCTACGCGGCGTTCTGTTCGATGAAGGCGATGAGCACGCGCAACGACGCCCCGGAGAAGGCCTGCCGGCCCTTCGACCGCCAGCGCGACGGCTTTGTCATGGGCGAGGGCGCGGGCGTGCTGGTGCTGGAGACGCTGGCGCACGCGCGGGCCCGCGGCGCCCGCATCTACTGCGAGCTGGTGGGCTACGGCGCCACCTGCGACGCGTTCCACATCACGCAGCCCGACCCCGACGGCCGCGGCCTGTCGCTGGCCATGACGCGCGCGCTCTCCTCGGCGCACCTGCGGCCGGAACAGATCGACTACATCAACGCCCACGGCACCTCCACGCCCTACAACGACAAGT
>DATJUU010000274.1:0-3648 GCA_035502155.1 Opitutaceae bacterium | reverse complement strand
TGGGACGGCGCATGGTTCATCTGGGCGATCGGCGAGGACGGCGCGGTCTACGGCACGAAGAATTTCCCCGAGGGGCAGGTGTACGTGAACACCCAGGTGTGGGCGGTGATGAGCGGCGCCGCCACGCCCGAACAGGCGCGCACCTGCATGCAGACAGTCCGCGACCGGCTCGCCACGCCCTACGGCACCATGCTCTGCGCGCCGCCGTTCGTGCACGCCAATCCCGAGGTGATGCGCGCCACGCTCTTCAACAACGGCATCAAGGAGAATGCCGGCATCTTCAACCACACCCAGAGCTGGGCCGTGATCGCCGAGGCCATGCTCGGCCACGGCGACCGCGCCTACGAGTACTACCGCGACTTCATGCCCTCGGCGTACAACGACCGCGCCGAGCTCCGCGAGATCGAGCCCTACGTGCACAACCAGACGACCTACTCGCGCTACAACGCCAACGAGGGCCGGGCGCGCACGCCGTGGCTCACCGGCGCGGCGGCGTGGAGCTACTACACCGCGACCCACTGGCTGCTGGGCGTGCGCCCCGAGGCCGACGGCCTGCGCATCGATCCCTGCATCCCGAAAAAATGGCCGGGCTTCACGATGCGCCGGCATTTCCGCGGCCGGACCGTCCACATCGAGGTGCAGAATCCCGCCGGCGTGTGCCAGGGCGTGAAGCGCCTGACCGTCGACGGAACGCCGGTGTCGGGCTGCGTGGTTCCACCGGAGAACCTGCGCGACGGGTCCAAGATCGTGGCCGTGCTGGGGTAGGCTGGCGGTTTGTTGGTTCGGCTGTGTAGGGCCGGCGCTAGCCGCCGGGCCGGATCCGTATTTACGAAGCGGCCTGCCGACCAGCGGCAGCCCTACAATACCGGATGCATGCCACCCACCTGACAAGTATGCTTGACACCTGACAAGTATGCTTTACACCTTATCCCCGTCATGAACTCTCCCTCCGTCTCCCAATCCTCCTGCGGCCTCGGGCCTCGCGCCTGGGTGTCGCCCACGCTCTGGGGCCTGGCCGCGGGTCTGTCCGCGGCGGCGGCCACGGTGCTTTTCGTCCTTTTCAAGTTGCCGGTGCCGCTGCGCCTCGTGATCGCCCTGCTGCCCATCCTGCCGAGTCTGTGCTACGTGGGGTGCGTCGTGCGGATGTTCCGCCAGGTGGACGAACTCCAGCGGCGCATCCAGCTTGAGGCGCTCGGCTTCGCGTTTCCGGCGACAGCGATCCTGGTGATGGCCGTCGACCTGCTGGAGCAGGCCAAGGTCCTGCCCGCCGTCCACTGGGGCTGGAGTGGCCTGGTCGTCGCCATGTGCCTCCTATGGTTTGCCGGCTGGATCCGCGCCTGCCGCCGCTACCAATGAAAAACCAGCTCAGGGAGCTGCGCACGGCGCGCACTTGGTCGCAGGGTGACCTCGCGGACAAGCTCGGGGTGTCGCGGCAGACGGTGAATGCGATCGAGACGGAAAAGTACGATCCGTCCCTGCCGCTGGCCTTCAAGATTGCCCGCCTCTTCAAGCGCCCGATCGAGGAGATCTTCGCCGAAGAGGGGAAGTAGGGGCGGGTTGCGCCAATCGATAATGTAGGGCCGGCGCTCGACGCCGAGCCGGATCCGCAATTGCAGAGCGGCCTGCCGACGAGCCCTTCGACTCCGCTCAGGGTCCCGAGCAAGGTCGAGGGACGGCAGCCCTACAGTCGCTGGTTACATCTCTGGTCCGTCAATCCGCTGCGGCCTCGCGGTCATCAGGCCCGCTTCGACCCTCACCGCGTGCGAATCGATCGTCACCGTCGCCGGCGGCAGGCCGGAGCGGGTCGCGGTGAGCGTGATCGTGCCCGGCGCCAGCGTGGAGCGCACCGCCACGCGGTTGATGCCGCACTCGGTGTCGAGGTAGAGGTTGTTCGTCGAGTTGAGCACGGCGCTGTTCAGGCCGCCGCGCCAGATCGCCGGCCCCTCGACCTTGAAGTCGACGCGCGTCTCGTCGGTCGGGCAGCGGCGGCCATCCGCGTCCACCACCTCGAAGTCCACCAGGGCGACGTCGGCGCCGTCCGCCTGCAGGCCACGCGGGCCGGTGTGCACGGTCAGCCGCAGGGCCGCCGGAGCCCCCGCGGTCTTAATTTCGTCCTGCGCGACGACCTTGGCTCCCTGCATCGCGACGGCGCGCAGCGTGCCGGGCTCGAAGGCAACGTCGGGGAAGGCGTAGATGAAACCGGTGTCGCCCTTGTCCGAGTGGTCAAATGGATCGACGAAATCGAGCGGTTTGGTCGTTTCGCCGAGCGGGCGGCCGTTGAGCGACAGCGCCACCGCGTCGCAGTGGTTCGCCGCCACGTACACCGTCTTCTTCGTGCCGGCCGGGTAGGTCCAGTGGCCGATGATATGGAGGTCGGGCGCCGGGTTCTGCATAACGCGGTAGACGTAGAACGCCTCCTTCGGCAGGCGCACGCCGTCGACCTTGCCGCTGACGCGCAGTACCTCGCTGCTCTGCTGGCGCCCGTCGGCGTCGGAGTCGGACCAGTAGATCGAGGCGTAGCCGGACCACTTGGAGTGCGCCGGATCGGGGTTGTCGATGCGGTTGACCATGTAGTCGTGGTAGCGGACCGCGGCGGCGAGGCAGAAGGTCTCGGAGTTCCAGTGGTAGGTGTCCTCCGGGCCCTTCTTGAAGCCGAAGTGCGGCGGCGAATAGTCGTCCCAGATGCCGCGCGGCGCCTCGTCGCGGAAATCCTCGGTCTCGATCAGCGGCGCCCGGTCGCGGCGTGCGAGCGAGTAGCCGCGGAAGACCTCGTCGCCCTTCACCGCGTCGGTGCGCGGGTCCTGGCCGATCATGACTCCGTAGTATTCGGCGATGTCGGTGATGGCCGCGGCCGCGGCGTTGTCGTCGCCGTGGCGCGTGCCCATCACCCGCATGCCGTGCGGGTCCCACTGGTGGTGCAGCGCCACCATCTCCGCCATGTGCGGCGGGGTGAGGACGTTGTTGCCCGCCTCCCAGAAGAAGATGCTCGGGTCGTTGCGGTAGAAAATCAGCGCATCGCGCATCACCTCAACGCGCTGCTGCCATTGCCGCTCGGCCGCGGCCGGCGTGAGGCGGCGGTCGAAGGCCGGATCGCTCTCCTTGTCGCCCGCGGGGCAGGCCTCGACGATGCCGAACCGGTCGCAGGCGCGCACGTCCACCGGCTGCGGCGCGATGTGCATCCAGCGGATGTAGTTGGCGTGACTGGCGCGCACCAACTGCGCGTTCCAATCGTGCATCCAGTCGGGATACGCCTGGCCGAGGCCGGGCCAGTCGTCGACCGAGCGCTGGGCGTAGCCGGTCAGCCAGACAAAGCGACCGTTGAGCCACACGCCGCCGGTGCCGGCGCCGCCGCGGAACTCCGCCTGGCGAAAGCCGGTGCGCACGCGGCTGACGTCCACCACCTGGTCATTCACCGTGAGGATCGAGTAGACGTCGTAGAGATACGGGTCGTCCACGTCCCAGAACCGCGCGCCAGCCAGCGGGCCGGCGGCGGTGAGGGTCTCGGTTTCGCCGCCGACGAGGTCCAAGGTGTCGCCGATGAACTGCACGCGCACGGCGCCGGCGGCGTCCACCACGACCGCCGACAGCGTGATCGAGGCTTGGTCGCCGGACTCGTTGCGCACCTGCGCCTCGACGTGCACCTCGGCG
>DATJUU010000273.1:0-3531 GCA_035502155.1 Opitutaceae bacterium | reverse complement strand
CGCCGTGTCCCTGGACAACGCCCAGCTATACGCCGGGTTCCGCCGGATCGCCGATGAGCAGGCGGCCCTGCGGCGGGTGGCGACGCTGGTCGCCCGCGGGGCGGGGCCGGATATCGTGTTCGCCGCGGTAGCCCAGGAGGTCAGCGCGCTGTTCGGCGCAGACACCGCGGCGATCGTGCGGTTCGAGCCGGACGCTCAGGTCACGGTGATGGGCGGTCACGGGTTCGAGCACTCCCCACCGGGCTGGCGCGGCACGCTCGACCCTCGCTGGGCGCTGGCGTCGGTCCAGGCCACCGGCCGGGCGGCCCGCCGCGACGCGGGCGATTCATCGGTGAGCCCGCCCGTGACCACTCCCGAGGGTGTTCGCTGCGCAGTCGGCAGCCCGATCGTGGTCGAGGGCCGGGTCTGGGGCGCGATCGGCGCCGGGTCGCGGCGCGGACGGCTGCCCGCCGACACCGAGCAGCGGCTGGCCGACTTCACCGAACTCGTCGCCACCGCCATCGCCAACGCCGAAAGCCAGGCCGAGCTGACCACCTCGCGGGCGCGGATCGTGGCCGCCGCCGACCAGGCGCGGCGGCGAATCGAGCGGGACCTGCACGACGGCGCCCAGCAGCGGCTGGTCTCACTCGCGCTGCAACTGCGCGCGGCGCGGGCGGCGGCGCCATCCGGGCTCGGCGACCTCGCCGCGGACCTCGACCGCGCCGCCGCCGCGGCGGCCGGCGCGCTGGATGAGCTGCGCGACATCGCCCGCGGCATCCACCCGGCCGTCTTGGCCGAGGGCGGCCTGGGCGCGGCGCTGCGCGTGCTCGCCCGCCGTTCCCCGGTCCCCGTCGACCTCCAGGTCGGTGCCGGAGGGCGGCTGCCCGAGCAGGTCGAGGTCAGCGCGTACTACGTCGTGGCCGAGGCGCTGACCAACGCGGCCAAGCACGCGTGCGCCTCGGCCGTCACCATCACCGTCGAGATCGCCGGCGACGTCCTGCGCGTCGCGATCCGCGACGACGGCGTCGGCGGCGCCGACATTGCCGGCGGCACCGGCCTGGCCGGGCTCAAAGACCGCGTGGAGGCGCTCGGCGGCCGGATCCTTCTCGACAGCCCGCGCGGGGCCGGGACCATCCTGCGCGTGGAGCTCCCGCTCACCACCGCGGACGGCAGTGTCACCTTCCGCTAGGCCGAAGTACGCCTCCCACGGCCCAGAAGCGTTCGTTCTGGACACCTCCTGAGCTCACGGCGCCCAGCTGATGAAGTGCATAAATCTGATCGATACGGCCGAAGGTCAGGACACGTGCGCATGACAATCGTGAAGCGCATACTCGGCGAGAGGGAACCCTCCACTGGAAGGCTCTTCTGGAATGGATGTGTTCGCGGAAACCGTGCGAGTCTGGAGTGGCGCGGCAGGTATGAGGTTCCGCTCATTCCCGCCCGGCGTCCGGACTTGCGGCGCCGGGTCTCCCGGGAGGTGACCCTGGTTGACCAAGATTGCGACCGGAACCCGCCGAGCTGGCGCCCTCGGCTCTGCGCCGGGCGGCCGGGCCTCCGCCGTCGCAGGCCGCCACCGTGAGCGCCGCGGTGCTTATCGTCCTGGCTGGTGTGGGCTGCAGCTCCTCCTCGGGCGGGGGGAGCAGCGGCGGGAAGATCACCATCACCGAGCTCGATTACTTCACCTCCAGTGGCGCCAACACGGCCGTGAACTGGTACAACCAGCAGTTCGAGAAGTCCCACCCGAACATCACGGTCAATCGCGAGGTCGTCCCCTTCGCGAACCTGATCACGAAGGTGCTCCAGGAGGCCAGCGCCGGGGACCTGCCGAACATCGTGATGCTCGACAACCCGAACGTCCCCGAGGTCGCGGCCACTGGCCAGCTCAAACCGCTCAATGGCCTGCCCGGCTTCACGACCAGCGGCTACGACCCGGGGGCGATCAGCGAATGCACGTACCAGGGCAAGCAATACTGCTATCCGATCGGCACGAACACGATCGGCATCTTCTACAACAAGGCCATGCTCGCCGCCGCCCACCTGTCACCACCCACCACATGGGCGCAGTTGCAATCGGATGCCAAGGCCTTGACCAGGGGAAGCACCTACGGCATCGCTTTCGACGCGACCGCCGATGAGCAGTCGACGTGGCAGCTCGAGCCGTTCTTCTGGAGCAACGGCGGCAGCCTTACGGACGTGGATACTCCGGCCTTCGCTCAGTCCCTCCAGCTCTGGGTCAACATGGTCAAGGACGGGTCCGCTGCCAAGTCCGTCGTCTCAAATGGCCTGGCGGCGAGCTGGGCATGGTTGGGGTTCCCAGCCGCTGGTGTCGGCCACCAAGTCGGGGCATAGTGGCGCTAGCTTTTCTCGCGGTGGAGGTAGCGGAGCGCTTCGGCGGCGGCGTTCGCTCCGCACATGCCGTGTGCTCCGGGGCCGGGTGGCGTTGCCGCTGAGCAGATGTACATGCCGGGGATGCCGAGGTGGTAGGGCGACAGGGTGGTGCGGGGGCCGAAGACGAGCTGGCGCACGTCCTTGGCTCCGGTGATGATGTCGCCGCCGGTGAAGTTCGGGTTGGCGGCGGCGAGGGACGCCGGGCCGCAGGGCGCCTGGCCGACGATCCGGTCGCGGAACCCGGGGGCGAACCGCTCGATCTGGCTGATGATCGCCTCGGTCGCGTCGCCGGCGTAGCCGTGTGGCACGTGCGCGTAGCTGTACAACGGGTGAACGCTTCCCGCGGAACGAGCCGGGTCGGCGAGGTACTGCTGTCCGACCAGCACGAACGGCCGCTCCGGCATCCGCCCGGCGTGGATCTCCCGCTCCGTGGCGGCGATCTCGGCGTAGCTGCCGCCCAGGTGCACGGTGCCGGCCCGGCCCACGTCGGGGTTGGCCCACGGCACGCCGCCCTCGACCGCGAAGTCGACCTTGAACGCGCCCGGCGCACGGCGGAACCGGCGGAACGCCCGGGCCACGAGCGCGGGCAACGTGTCGCCGAGCAGGTCAGCGACCGCCGCCGGGGCGAGGTCGAACAACGTTACGTCCGCCGCGGGCAGCTGTGACGCCGTCGTGACCCGCGTGCCGGTCTCGATCTTGCCGCCCAGGTCGGTGAGCAGCGCGGTGAGCGCGGCGGTGATCGACCCGGAGCCGCCGGCCGCGACCGGCCAGCCCCAGCGGTGCCCGGCGGTGATGATGCCGACGCCGATCGCCGAGGTGAGCGGCTGGTGCAGCGGCCGGAACGCGTGCGCGGCCACCCCGCCGAACAGCGCGCGTCCCCTCTCGGTGGCGAACAGGCGGGCGAACACCGAGCCGGGCAGCAGCGTCGGCAGCCCGAACCTGGCCAGCGCCAGCGGGTGGCTGGGCGCCCGCAGCAGCGGCCGCATGATGTCGTCGGCCAGGTTGTCGAACCCGGCCGAGGGACGGCCGAAGGCCAGCCGCCAGCGGGCTCCGTCGCGGCCCAGCCCGGCCGCGGTCTCCTCGACCGACCGGTACAGCAGGCCAGCCTCACCGGTATCGAGCGGGTGCGCGCAGTCGATCTGCGGCCAGCGCCAGGACAATCCG
>DATJUU010000272.1:0-29262 GCA_035502155.1 Opitutaceae bacterium | reverse complement strand
GGTCAACAGCAAAGGCTTACAATTCCACGAAAAAAATGAGCGAGAAACCGCCTCCGGACCCCTTTGAGCAGCTGCCCAAGCAGATTCAGGAACTCCTTCGCGGGTCCACGGTTAAACCGCCCGCCGCCGCCGGCGCCCCCGGCGGGACCGGCGCCGACGAGGAGACGAACCCGGAGCACGAGGCCGCCCTGCGCCGCATCCGCGAATTCAACCTTAAACCGCGGGAGATCCGCGACTACCTCGACCGATTCGTGATCCAGCAGGCCGAGGCCAAGAAGGTCCTCTCCGTCGCCATCTGCGATCATTTCAACCACGTCCGACAGTGCCTGGAGAACCCGGCCCTGCGCGAGCGCGACTACGCCAAGCAGAACATCCTGCTCCTCGGCCCCACCGGCGTCGGCAAAACCTACCTCATGCGCTGCATCGCCAAGCTCATCGGCGTGCCCTTCGCCAAGGCCGACGCGACCAAGTTCTCCGAGACCGGCTACGTCGGCGGCGACGTCGAGGACCTCGTGCGCGACCTGGTCAAGCTGGCCGACGGCGACGTCGAGCTGGCCCAGTACGGCATCATCTACATCGACGAGATCGACAAGATCGCCTCCGCCGGGGGCAACGCGGTCGGCCGCGACGTTTCCGGCCGCGGCGTGCAGATCAACCTCCTCAAGCTGATGGAGGAGACCGACGTCAGCCTCCACAGCCAGACGGACATCGCGGGCCAGATCCAGGCCCTGATGGACTTCCAGCGCGGCGCCCGCCCGCGCAAGCGCTCCCTCAACACCCGCCACATCCTCTTCATCGTCAGCGGCGCCTTCGACAAGCTCGCCGACCAGGTCCGCCGCCGCGTGCAAAGCAGCCAGATCGGGTTCGCCGCCGGGCGCGACCAGCCCGCCGGCGACACCGACTTCCTGCGCCTCGCCCAGAGCCGGGATTTCATCGACTACGGCATGGAACCCGAGTTCATCGGCCGCGTGCCGGTGCGCGTGCCCTGCGCGCCGCTGAGCGCCGACGACCTGGAAAAAATCCTGCTGACCTCCGAGGGGAGCATCCTCCAGCAGTACCGCGCTGATTTCGCCGGCTACGGGATCGACTTCGAGATCGCCCCCGAGGCGGTGCACGAGATCGCCCGCCAGGCGCAGGCCGAGCAGACCGGCGCGCGCGGGCTGATGACCGTGCTCGAGCACGTGATGCGCGACTTCAAGTTCGAGCTCCCCTCGACCGCGATCAAGGCGTTCCAGATCGGCGGCGACACCGTCGCGCGCCCGCAGGACACGCTGATGCGGCTGCTCAAGGAAAACGCCGCGCAGCAGAGCGACGTCCTCAAGGCCGACGTGGCCGCCTTCGCCGCGCGCTTCCAGAAGGACTACGGCTTCGAGCTGGTCTTCGACGACGGCGCCATCGCGCGCCTCATCGAACTCAGCCTGGCGGCCGACAAGACGATCCGGGCGCTGTGCGAGGAGAAGTTCCGCGACTTCCAGCACGGCCTCAAGCTGATCGCGCGCGAAGGCGAACCGCGCCGCTTCCAGATCACGCGCGAGGTCATCGACGCGCCCGACAAGGTCCTCTCGCGCTGGGTGGTGGAGAGCTTCCGCCAGCCGAAGCCCTAGGCGCCCCGCCATGCCCGAAGCCGCCGCGGTCCAGACCATGTTTGCGCGCATTGCGCGCCGCTACGATCTCGCCAACCGCCTGCTCAGCGGCGGCGCGGACCGGCTTTGGCGGCGGCGGCTGGTGGCGGCCGTCCGGCGCGCCGGGCCGCGGGCGGTGCTCGACCTCGCGACGGGCAGCGGCGACGTGGCCCTGGCGCTCGCCCGCGCGCTGCCGGCCGACGTGGCGATCGTCGGCATGGACTTCTGCGCGCCGATGCTCGCCGAGGCCGAGGCGAAGCGGGCGCGCGCCGGCCGCCCGGGCAATGTCAGCTTCCGCAGCGGCGACGGGCTGGCCCTGCCGCTGCCCGACGCCTCGCAGGACGCCGTCACCATCGCCTTCGGCCTGCGCAACATGGCCGACCGCCCGCGCGCCTTGCGCGAGATGCGGCGCGTCCTGCGCCCGCCGTGCGGCCGGCTGTTCGTGCTCGAGTTCTCCCAGCCGCAGCGGTGGCTCCGGCCGCTCTACTACGCCTATCTCCGCCACCTCCTGCCACGCCTCGCCGGCGCCATCACCGGCGACCGCGCGGCCTACGACTACCTCGGGGCGACCATCGGGGAGTTCCCCGATCGCGAGGGCCTGAGCCGGGAGTTGCGGGCGGCCGGCTTCACGGCGGTGCAGGCCGCCGGCATGACCGGCGGCATCGTGGCGCTGCACGAAGCCGCGGCCGGCGCGGCGCGCCGCGGCGGGGACGTCATGGGAGAATAGGATAAATGAGAGAATGGGAGAATGAGGGCCGAGCCCGACGACGTCCCCCATTCATCCCATTCTCCTGTTCTCCCATTCTCTCCCGGGCCCGCCCCGCCTACTCAAAGCGCAGCGCATCGATCGGATCGAGCTGGGCGGCCTTGCGCGCCGGGTAGAAACCGAAGAACACGCCGATCGCCGCGCTGAAGAGCACGGCGACCACGACCGAGGCGGGCGAGACAAGCACGGGCCAGCCGTCGACCCGCGCCATGACATCCGACGAGCCGACGCCGAGCAGGGCGCCCAGGATGCCGCCCATCAGGCTGAGGATCACGGCCTCGATCAGGAACTGCAGCAGGACGTCGCGCCCGTGGGCGCCGACAGCCAGCCGGATGCCGATCTCCCGCGTGCGCTCGGTCACGCTCACGAGCATGATGTTCATGATGCCGATGCCGCCGACGATCAGCGACACGCCGGCGATCGCGCCGAGGAGCAGGGTCATCGTGTTGGCGCTGGCGCTCACCGCCTGCTCGATCTCCACCTGGCTGCGCACGGTGAAATCGGGGCTGGCCGGGCTGACCCGGTGCCGCTGCACCAGCAGGTCGGTGATGCCCTGCATGACGGTCGCGGACAGCTCGGGCCGCGCGGCGCGCACCAGGATCGAGTTGACGAACGGCCGGCGGGAGAAGCGGTGCAGGTGGCTGGAATACGGGATGAGCACGAAATCGTCCTGGTCCGCGCCGAAGAGGTTGAAGCCCTTGGCGGCGAGCACGCCCACGACCTCGAACGGGATGTCGCGGATGCGGATGAGCTTGCCGAGCGGATTCTGGTTCGGGAAGAGCTGGTCGACGACGGTCTGGCCGACGACCGCGACCTTGGCGAGCGCCTGCACGTCGCGGTTGGAGAACATCGCCCCCCGGGCCACGGGCCAGTTGCGGATGTAGGCGAAGTCCGGCGACTCCCCCATCAGCTGCGTGTTCCAGTTGAGGCCGTTGGCGAAAACCTGGGCGCGGTCGCGCACCTCGGGGCTGACGGCCACGACGCCCGGGACCTGGCGGGCGATGGCCTCGGCGTCGGCGGCGGTGAGCGTGGCCGCCCCGCCCCACCCCGAGCGCATGCCGCCGCTGCGGAAGCTGCCGGGAAACACCAGCAGCACGTTCTCGCCCATCGCCGCGATCCGGGCCTCGACCTGCGCCTTGGCGCCGTTGCCGATGCCGACCATGGCGATCACAGCGCCAACGCCGATGATGATGCCGAGGGCGGTGAGAATGGAGCGGAGCTTGTTGCGGCGCAGGGCGCGGAGGGCGATCTTGAGGACGTTGAGGTGGTTCATCGGCGGGGACGGCGGGCGCGCGACGCTGGAGACGGCGCCGGCGGCCGCCCGGTAACGGCCGCCCGGACGGAACCGCAAAATCCTCCCGGAAAGCGGGGCCCGCCGTCCGGTGAAGCAGGTTTCATGCTAACTTGGCATCTGCGCACTTGCCTCCGATGCCCTCCTTCGCTTCCCTCGGGCCGTGGCTGCACTGAAGCTCATCCTCAGCGAACTCCACTACGAGCTGGTCCGGAAAATCTCCGAGGGCGGCATGGGCGTGGTGTATGAGGCGTTCCAATATGGGGTGGGCAATTTTCGCAAGGTCGTCGCCATCAAGCTGATTCGCGAGGAATACTCGAGCATCCCGGAGTTCCAGAAGAACTTCATCGGCGAGGCGCGGCTCGTGGCCGACCTCATCCACACCAACATCGTCCAGACCTACCACCTCGGGCTCGTCGGCGGGCAGCATTACATGGTGATGGAGTTCGTGAACGGGGTGAACCTCGAGCAGTTCATCGAGCGCCACCACCAGCTCGGGCGCCCGATCCCGATCGATTTCGCCGTGTTCATCGCCTCGCGCGTCGCCCGCGGCCTGACCTACGCCCACCAGCGCGCCGACCGCCAGGGCCGCCCGCTCCACATCGTGCACCGCGACGTGAACCCCAAGAACGTCATGCTCGCCTACGAGGGCGACGTGAAGCTGACCGACTTCGGCATCGCGAAGGCGCTGAACCTCATGTACAATGAGGAAGGCAAGGTCATCCCGGGCAAGGACGAGTACTGTTCGCCCGAGCAGGCCAGCTACGCGGTGACCGACGCGCGGGCCGACCTCTTCTCCCTCGGCATCGTGCTCACCGAACTCCTGCTCAGCCGGAACATCTTCCGCGCGGACGACCGGCTGCTGTCGCGCAAGAACGTCCTCTCCATGCCGATCCCGCGCTTCGGCGACCTCCGGCCGGACATCGACGCCAAGCTCGAGATCATCCTGCGCAAGGTGCTGGAGCGGAACCGCGACCAGCGCTACCAGACCGCGCTCGAGCTGC
This sequence comes from Opitutaceae bacterium, assembly GCA_035502155.1. Lineage (GTDB taxonomy): Bacteria > Verrucomicrobiota > Verrucomicrobiia > Opitutales > Opitutaceae > Fen-1467. The sequence goes on along the minus strand of DATJUU010000272.1, from coordinate 24,579 downwards.
TGACCGATCTCGAACTCTACCTCTACAGCGATCGTTACGGCCCCACCAATGAAAAGCTTGGCGTCTACCTCCGCGAGCTGTTCGGACAACTCGAGCCGGCGGGAGCGCTGATCGCCTCGCCGACCTCGCCGACGGCGTGAGTTCGCCGGCCCGGATGCGCGCCAGCAGCCCCCATCGACCATGAGCGGGCCGGGTTTCCAGCAACATCTCAGCCAGCGGCAGACCCAGCAGATGGTGCTGGCGCCGCAGCTGCGCCAGTCGCTGAAGATCCTCCAGGTCGCCGCGCTCGACCTGCGCTCCGTCATCCAGGAGGAACTCCAGAGCAACCCCACGCTCGAGGAGCTGCCGATGGAGGGCGTCAGCCTCGAGCAGAACGCCAACGACGAGCCGGCCACCGCCGACGGCGGCGCCAACACCGCGCCCGACCAACGGGAGGAGCTGGATTTCTCGAAGGAATTCGAGGTGCTGAGCAAGCTCGACGACGACTGGCGCGACTACATGGCCCAAGCCGGCGGCGCCCAGCCCTACACCTCGGAGGCGGCCGAGCGCCGCCAGCACTTCTTCGACTCGCTGGTGAGCGAGACCTCGCTGCAGGAACACCTCATGCAGCAGGCCGAGCTCTCCGACTGCCCGCCCGGCCGCCTCGCGGCGCTGCGCTACCTTGTCGGCAGCCTCGATGACCGCGGCTTCCTCACGGCCACGCCGGCGGACATCGCCCTCATGTCCGGCCTGGCGCTGGAGGACGTGCAGGCCGCCCAGAAGCTGCTCCGGACCTTCGAGCCGCCCGGCATCGGCGCGCAGAACCTCGAGGAATGCCTCCTCGCCCAGCTCGAGGCCAAGGGGCGCGGCGACTCCCTCGCCGCCCGCATCCTCCGCGAGCAGTTCGAGCTGCTCACGCGCCGCCGCATTCCCGATCTCGCCCGCCGGCTCGGCGCCTCGCTCGAGGAGGTGCAGGCCGCCCTCGAGGAAATCGGCGCGCTCGACCCGGCGCCCGGCCGCCGCTTCGCCGACGACAGCAACCGCGTCGTCGTGCCCGATGTCACCGTCGAGAAGGACGGCGACAAGTGGCAGATCCACCTCAACAACGACTACATCCCGCGGCTGCGCATCAGCCAGACCTACAAGGAGCTCATCGCCAAGGGAACGCTGACGGCGGCGGAGCGCGACTACCTGCGCGAACGGATGCGCTCCGGGCGGTTCCTGATCAATTCCATCGAGCAGCGCCAGCAGACCATCGAGCGCATCACCCGCGAGATCATCAAGGTGCAGGCCGAGTTCTTCGACGAGGGGGTGTCGAAGCTGAAGCCCCTGACGATGACCCAGATCGCCGACGCCGTCGGGGTTCACGAGACGACCGTGAGCCGGGCGATCGCCAACAAGTACATCCAGACGCCGCATGGCGTCTTCGACATGAAGTATTTCTTCACCCCCGGCTACCAGGCGCAGAGCGGCAGCGCCGTGTCGAACACCAGCGTCAAGGAGATGATCGCCGACCTGATCGCCGCGGAGGACAAGGCGCACCCGATGAGCGACCAGGAACTCGTGGCGCAGCTCCAGGCCAAAGGCCTCAACGTCGCGCGCCGCACCGTGGCCAAGTACCGCGAGGAACTCGGCCTGCTCCCCAGCAACCTGCGCCGGGAATACAGCTGATCCGGCCCGCCGCAAGCTCAGGCCAGCGCGAGATCGGGCTGGATCCGGAGGGCGAGCTGGTCGCGGCGGTTGCACCCCGCCGGGTCGCACCACGCGGCGAAGGCGATCATGCCGGCGTTGTCGCCGGTGTGTCCGGGTTGCGCCGCCAGGAACGCCGCGCCGCGCGCGCGCGCGCGCTCCGCCAGCACTGTGCGCAGGGTGCGGTTGTTGGCCACGCCGCCCGACAGCCCGACGCTGGCATACCCGCCCTCCGCCAGCGCCGCGGCGGTCTTCGCCGCCAGCGCGTCGATCACGGCCTGCTGGTAGCTGGCGCACAGGTCGTCGCGGCGCGCCGCCACCTCGTCGGTGCTCAGTTTCTCCACCAGGTAGCGCAGGCTCGTCTTCAGGCCGGAAAAGCTGAACGCCAGGCCATCGTCGGGTGAAAGGCCCCGGGGAAACCGATGGGCGTCGGCGTGACCGGCCGCGGCGCGCGCCTCGATCAGCGGCCCGCCCGGATAGCCGAGGCCCAGCAGCTTGGCGCCCTTGTCCAGGGCCTCGCCGGCCGCGTCGTCGCGGGTCGTCGCCAGCAGCGCGATCGTCCGGTCGCGCGCGATCCGGCATAGCAGCGTGTTGCCCCCCGACACGATCAGGCCGAGGTGCGGCAGCAACGGCTCCAGCCGGGCGGCGAACGCCGCGGGCGCGGCGGCGTGCTCGGCGATGAACGGCGACCACGCGTGCCCGCGCAGATGGCTCACGCCGGTGAGCGGCACGCCGAGGTCGAGCGCGAGCGCCTTGGCCGCCGCCACCCCGATCGCCAGGCACCCGGCCAGTCCCGGCCCGCAGGTCACGGCCACCTCGGTGACGCCCTCGAGCGCGCCGCGGGCGCGCAGCTGCTGGAGCAGGAGCGGAAAGTTGCGCAGGTGCTCGCGGGTGGCCAGGTCGGGCACCACGCCGCCATAGCGCTCATGCAGGACCATCTGGCTGTGCACCAGCTCGTGCGTCAGCCCGCGCGCCGGGTCGAAAACCGCCGCCGCGGTCTCGTCGCAGGAGCTCTCCAGCGCCAGGATCATGGCCGGGGTCAGCGCGCCGCCGCGCCCGCCGCCGCCCGGGCGCGCTGGTCGAACAGTTCCGTGCCCTTGAGCACGTCGATTGCCGTCTGCAGCGGCTGGTCCGCGATCGGCTCGAAGCCGAACCGGGCGGCGAAATCCTTCGGGTCCGTCAGGTCGCGCCGCAGGCGCTGCAGGCGCAGCTTGGCCTCGTCGTCCAGTGACACCGGCACGGAAATCTGCGGCTCGATGCCCTTCTCCTGGATGCTGATGCCGCTCGGCGTGTAGTAGAGCGCGGTCGTCAGGCGCATCGCCTCGCCGTTCTGGAGCTGGAAGACCGTCTGCACCGAGCCCTTGCCAAAGGTGCGCTCGCCCACGACGACCGCGCGGCCGGTGTCCTTCAGCGCCCCGGTCACGACCTCCGCGGCGCTGGCGGTGCCGGCGTTGACCAGCACCGCGATGGGCAGGCGCAAATCCGCGGCGCCGGCGCCGGCGCGCAGGTCCTGCCGGCTGTCGGGCGTCCGGCCCTGGGTGTAGACCACGAGTTCGCCCGGCCGGAAGAACGGCTCGGCCACGTCGACCGCGGCGTCGAGCAGCCCGCCGGGGTTGTTGCGCAGGTCCAGCACCAGCGCCCGGGCGCCCTGGGCGCGCAGTTGCTCCAGCGCCTTTTTGAATTCCGCCCCGCTGTGCTCGGAGAACTGGACGAGCTGGATGTAGCCGATGCCGTCGCCCAGCATGTGCGGGTCGCGCACGCTCTCCACGCGGATGATCTCGCGCGTGATCCGCACGTCCAGGGTCTGCTGGTTCGAGGGCCGGAAGAGCGTCACCACCACCTTGGTGCCCGGGCGGCCGCGCAGGCGGTCGACGACGCCGTCCATGCCCAGCTTCTCGATCGACTCGCCGTCGACCTTGACGATCTGGTCGCCGCGCTGGATGCCGGCGCGCTCGCCCGGCGTGTCGGCGATGGGCGCGATCACCGTCACCCGGCCATCCCGGCGTTCGACTTGGACGCCGATGCCGCCGAAGCGCCCGTCCATCTCCTCCTTCAGCTCGCGGTACGCCGGGGCCCGCATGAACTCGGAGTGCGGGTCGAGCGACTTGAGCATCCCCTCCAGCGCCGCAAGCGTCAGCTTGTCGTAGTCGGCGTCCTGCGGATGGACGTAATTCTGCGCCACGAGGTCGAGCACCTTCCGGAAATAGGCCGTGTCGCGCGCCAGGTCGCGGTTGGGCCACAGGCTCCACGCCGGCCGCCAGCGCGTCACCGCCGTCGCCAGCAGGATGCCGCAGGCCGCCCCGGCGAGGACGATGAGAATGCGTTTGAGCATGCCCCCACTGTGTGCATCTGGTGCTTGATGTAAATGGCTTCTGCTGCCGCCCCGCGATGACCGCCCCCGCCCATCCATCCCCGGAGTTTCTCGCGGCCTTCCGCCGGGAGGCCGGCTCCGGCGGCGTGCTCCCGTTCGCGCGTTTCGTGGCGCTGGCGCTGTACGATCCGGCGGTCGGCTATTACGCCGGCGCGCAGCGGCGGATCGGCCGCGAACCGGGCGCCGATTTCTTCACCGCGACCTCCCTCGGGCCGGTCTTCGGCGAACTGGTGGCGGCCGCGGCGGGCGAACTGCTCGGTCCGGCGACCGCGGCGGCGCACGCCTGGGTCGAGATCGGCGCGGAACCAGCGGCCGGCGGCATCCTGGCGGGCGTGGCACACTCCTTCGCCGCGGCCGCGACCGTCGGCCGGGGGCAGGCGCTCGCCCTCCCGCCGCGCGCGGTGGTCTTTTCCAACGAGCTGTTCGACGCCCAGCCGTTCCACCGCCTCGTCCGCCAAGGCGGCGCATGGCGGGAGACCGGCGTCGCGCTGCGCGCCGGCGCCCTGGCCGAGGTCGCGCTGCCGGAGCTCACGCCGGAGGTGCGGGCGGTGGCGGCCCGCCTGCCGGCGGAGGCGCCGGACGGCTACCGCCTCGACCTGCCGCTGGCCGCGGCCGCGCTCGCCGGCCGCATCGCCGCGCTGCCCTGGGCGGGACTTTTTCTCGCGTTCGACTACGGCAAGTCTTGGGCCGAACTGACGGCGGACACGCCGGCCGGCACCGCCCGCGCCTACTCGCGACACCGGCAAAGCAGCGACCTCCTGGCCCAGCCCGGCGCGCAGGACCTGACCTGTCATGTCTGCTGGGACTGGATTGGCGGCGAGCTCGCCGCCCGCGGCTTCCGCACGCCCGTGCTCGAGTCGCAGGAGGCGTTCTTCGTGCACCACGCCGCGCCGGCGCTGAGCCGGCTCGCGGCGGCGGAGGCCGGCCGGTTCAGCGCGCGCAAGCGCGGCGTGATGCAGCTGCTCCATCCCGCCCAGATGGGCCAGAAGTTTCAGGTCCTCTGGGCCCGGCGCGCCTGATCCCCGCCCGTTTCCACGGTTTGTCACGTATTACGTGACAAAAGATCCGGAGCTGTTTCCCAGAGGTTTGTCACGTATTACGTGACGAACGGTCCAAGCCGATGTTCGTTCGGATCCTCCGGGCTTCCAGCCCAATCGATGCCGCCGCCGCGGCGATGGGCGCGGACCCTGAAACCGCCGCGGCGCCGCCGGCGAGTTTTCCCTTGCTTCGCCTGCCCCCCGCTCTTTACTCCGACCCCTTCACCAACCGAACACCCATGGCACGAATTTGCTACGTCACCGGCAGACGCCCCGTCAAAGGCAGCATCATCAACCGCAAGGGGCAGAGCAAGAAGAGCGGCGGCATCGGCACGCACGTGACGAGCATCACGCCCCGGAAGTTCCGCCCCAACCTCCAGCGCATCCGCATCAAGCTGGCCAATGGCGGCACCAAGCGCGTGTGGGTCTCGGTCAAGGCGATGAAGGCCGGCCTGGTGCAGAAGGCCTGACCTCCGCAGCCCACGCCTCCCCTGCGCCCGCCGCCGACCGCGGCGGGTTTTCTGTCGGCCCCGGCGGGATCAGGGCTTCGCCGCCCGCGGCACGTACTGGATGGTCCCCCGCGTGATCATGTAGTGTTCGTTCTGGAGCAGCCGGATCATCTCCGCGCCGGCCATCAGCACCGGGCCGTAGCCGTGCTGCGCGAACGGACTCCGCGGACGGTGGTAGTAGAACGCCGGGTCGGCGCCCATCCCGGTGCCGACGCAGGTGTCCTCCACCTGCCCCTGGGCGTTGACCTTGGTGGTCAGCGCGTTCCAGCCCAGCTGCGCCACGGGCCCGTAGGTGACGCCGCTCACCCAGCCGCGGTTGACCGCGCGGGCCATGCTGAACACGAACATCGCGGTGGCGGAGGTCTCGAGATAGGAATCGTTGCGGTCGAGCAGCTGGTGCCAGAGACCGGTGCCCGACTGGCAGGCCGCCAGACCACGCAGGTGCGCCCGCAGCTGCTCGAGTACCTCGGCCCGGCCGGGATGGTCCTCGGGCAGGTCGCTGAGTAACTCGACCATCGCCATCGCCGCCCAGCCGTTGGCGCGCGCCCAGAAGAATTCCGGATGGTCATCCGTGTCCGCCGCCCAGCCGTGCATATACAGGCCCTTCGATCGGTCGAACATGCGGGCGGAGAACTGGCGCACCTGGCGGACGGCGTCGTCGAAGTAGCTGGCGTCCCCGGTCAGCTTACCCATCTGGGCCAACGCCGGGATGCTCATGTACATGTCGTCCAGCCAGAGCGTCTGGGGCTGCGGGACCTGGCGGGCGAGGGTGCCATCGGCGAGGCGGAATTGGCCGTGGCTGACGTGATTCATGTACCTGTGGATGACGGTCAGCAGGTCGGGGCCGATGCCGGCGCGGCGGGCCTTGATCATCGCCGCGCACATCGCGCCGCACTCGTCGAGCGTCTGAGGATCGATCGTGGAGCGGAATTCGTAGCGGCGCATCTGCGCCGGCGAGGGCGGCAGGCCCGGCGTGGGCGGCGCGGCGCCGGCCTGGGCGGCCTCGTATTGCAGGCGGAAAAAGGCCAGGTGATCGGCGACGAACTGGAAGCGCCGGGCGACAAACTCGTTGAACTTCGGGTCGCCGGTGACGGCGCCGGCGTCAAGCATGCCCGCGTAGGTCACACCGGCCTCGTAGCTCAGGGGCGGAAAGGCATTGTGCTCACCGCGGTCGAAGGACGCCTCGGGGTTGGCGTGGCTGAGATCGGTGATCTCCTCGCGCGTCCGGCGGTTGATGAGGCGTGCCGGGCACGCCGCCTCCTGGTAGGCGCGGACGCGTTCCAGCACCGCGGTGATCTCAGCCGCGGTCGGCGTGCGGTACGGCACCGGGTAATCCGGCGGCTGGAACGCGCTGCCGATGAGAGCCGTCGGGCCGGGCTCCGGGGCCGTCGGGGCCGCGACCGGGACGGATGGCGGGGCGCCTTGGGCGCGGAGCGCGGCGGGCAGGCAGACGATCAGGGCAAGACCGGCGGGAAGGAAGTGACGATTCATGGGGCGAAAGCGGTTCGCGGGCACCACCGGATTGAGAGATGTCCACGCGAGTTGATCAAGGACGTCCCCAAGGTTGCGCCGATGACACGTCCCGTCAAAATTCTCCGCAATTGACTGTCAGGCGGGGGCCGGAGTTGCCTGCCGCCCGGCGCCCGGGCCGTAACGTCGGGCGCCGCCGTCGCGTCTTGTCTCGCAACCCAACCCGTTGCAATGCCCCGCTCTCTCGCCCTCTCACCATGACCCGCCACCACCTGATCCACCGCTGCCGCCGCCACCCACTTTCGCTCCTCGCCGGGCTCGTCCTCGCCGCCGGCCTCGCCGGCCTCCACCTGCGCGCCGCCGATGCACCGGCGCCCCCCGCCCCGGAGCCGCCGGTGGAATGGATCGATCCCGCGACCGGCCACCGCATCGTGCGCCTGTCGCGCGAGGGCGGGACAGCGAGCCTGTATTTCCACCAGAACGCCTACACCCCCGACGGGTCCGAGCTGATCGTCACGACCCCGGACCGCGGCGTCGCCGCGATCAACCTCGCCACCCGGGCGATCAAGCCCGTGGTCCCCGGCCCGGTGAACGTGCTCGTCACGGGCCGCAAGTCCGGCGACGTCTACTACACCAAATGGGAGCCGCAGGAGGAGACCGGCGCCGACGGCACCATGACCACGGTCAACCGCGCGGTGGTCTTCGCGACCAACGTGGACACCCTGCAGACCCGCAAGGTGGTTGCCCTGCCCCCGGGGCGGATGGTGGCCTCACTCAACGCGGACGAGACGCTGCTCCTCGGCTCCTACGTCGAGGGCGGCGCGCCGCGGGAGGCCGGCCCGGGCGGCGGACCGCGCGGCGGACGGCCGGGAATGGATCCGCGCTTCCAGCAGGCCGACTACCAGGCGAAGGGCGCCGACGGCAAGCCAATGACCTTCGCCCAAGCCAAGGAACTGATGCTCCATAACCAACTCGCCCGGATCCACGCCGGGCCGCCGCACGTCATCTTCACCATCAGCACGCAGACCGGCGCGGTCCGGGACGTGTACCGGGAGCGCGAGTGGCTCAACCACCTGCAGTTCTCGCCCACCGATCCCGGGCTGATCCTGTTCTGCCACGAGGGCCCGTGGCACGAGGTCGACCGCGTCTGGACCATCCGCACCGACGGCACCGGCCTGGCCAAGCTCCACACCCGCACAATGAACATGGAGATCGCCGGCCACGAGTTCTTCAGCGCCGACGGCCGCACCATCTGGTACGACCTGCAGACCCCGCGTGGCGAGGACTTCTGGGTCGCCGGCTACGAATTGGCGACCGGGCGCCGCACCTGGTACCACCTCGAGCGCAATGAGTGGTCGGTGCACTTCAACGTCTCGCCTGACGGCACCCTGTTCGCGGGCGACGGCGGGGACAACGAGATGGTCGCCCATGCCCCCGACGGGAAGTGGATCTGGCTGTTCCGGCCGCAGGAGCTGCCGAACGTCGCCGGCATCCAGAACCCCGACGATCCGAAACTGATCCACGCCGGCACGTTCGCCGCCGAGCGGCTGGTGAACATGGCGAAGCACGACTACCGGCTGGAGCCCAACGTGACCTTTTCGCCCGACCAGAAGTGGATCATTTTCCGCTCAAACATGTTCGGCCCGACCCAGGTCTTCGCGGTCGAGATCGCGAAGGCGAAATAGCCGGACGTCCGACTCGCAGGGCCGCCGCTCGACGGCGGGCCGAATTGGTCATCGCGGATCGGCGCGGCGACCAGCGCCGGCCCGACAATCTGTTGCCGCGCACCGGGCATGCTACAGGAACCACCAGCCGCCGAGCACGAGGATCGGCAGCAGGATCGGCAAGCTGTATTTGAGGAGGTAACCGAAGAACGTCGGCACTCTCACGCCGGCGTCCTCGGCGATGGATTTCACCATGAAATTGGGGCCGTTGCCGATGTAGGTCATGGCGCCGAAGAACACCGCGCCCAGACTGATGGCGATCACGAAGCGTCGCATGACCTCGCTGGCGAGCATCTGTTTCACGCCGGCATCGGACTGCACCGCAGCCGGCCCGGCGTCCGGTGACGCCGTCCGGTCGACCAAGGTGGCCTCGGCGAGCTCAAGGAAACTCAGGTAGGTCGGCGCGTTGTCCAGCACCGCCGAGAGCCCGCCGGAGGCGAAATAGTATTGCTTCGGCTGGGCAAAGCCGAACTCGCGGCCGTGGCGGTCGAGGTAGTTCAGCGCGGGCGTCATCGTCAGGAAGATGCCCAGGAAAAGCAGCGCCACCTCCCTGATCGGCCCGAAGTCGAAATGGTTCTCGGCGTGCACGACCCGCGGGGTGAGCCGGTGGGACGCCACGGCCGAGGCGAGCATCACCCCCTCGCGCAGCCCGGGCACGGCGGGCAGGAACAAGGCGCCGATGATGACGAGCAGCAGCAGGACATTGCCGCCGCCCTCGAACCGGAAGGTGTCGGGCTCCCGGATCTTCTCCTGAATGCCCGGGGGCGCCCGGCCGAAGCTCCGCCGGTCGAACAGGTAGAAGACCGCGAGGATGGCGCCGACCGTGAACAGCCATTGGGACCACACATGGCCGATCAGCCAGAAGAATGGCACGCCGCGCAGGAAGCCGAGGAAGAGCGGCGGGTCGCCGATCGGCGTGAGGGCACCCCCGCAGTTGGAGACGAGGAAGATGAAAAAGACGACGTGGTACGCGCTGATGCGGATCCGGTTCATCCGGATCCACGGGCGGATGAGCACCATCGACGCCCCGGTGGTGCCGATCAGGTTGGCTGCGACCGCCCCGACGGCCAGGAACGCCGCATTCTCCAGCGGCGTCGCCTCGCCCTTCACCGTGAGGTGGATGCCGCCGGCGACCACATAGAGGGACCCGATCAGGCAAATGAACGAGAAGTACTCCCGCAGCATGCCGCCGACCATCGCGCCGCCGCCGGGATACCGCCCCAGGTAAATCGCCGCCACCAGCAGGCCCAGGCCGATGGCGACCTGCGGATAATAGCGGTCCCAGAGGCGCTTCGCCCCCGGCGGCGTCAGCGGCATGACCGCGATCAGCGCGAGCAAGAGGACGAACGGCGCGACCAGGAGCGCGGGAACGTCCGGGACGTCCACCGCCAGGCCCGCGGCTATCGGCAGGAACGGACGCATGCCGCCGGCGATGCAAGCGCAATGCCAGCCGACGTCAACGCCGACCGACCTCCCGCCGGCGGGCCGGCCCGGACGATCAGCGCGCGGTTCGTGGCCTTGGTGGGGCGGGCTTCATGCCCGCCATCGGCCTTGAATAACTACGGGAATGGCGGGGATAAACCCCGCCCCACCGTATCGACTTGGATCGCCTTGGCGCCGCGCCGGCGCCAGCCCCGCCTACTTGATCCAGTTCAGGACCATCTCGTAGGCGTCGTCGCCCTCGGCCATCAGCTTGCCGTCCGGCCCGAAGATCTTGAAGTGCGGGATGGAGTGGAGGTCGTACTGGCGCGCGACCGGCGACTGCCAGTCGATGCCCTTGTGGCCCGGCCGGTTGATGTCGACCTTGACCACCGCGAGGTCCGCGCGCCGGGCGTGCAGCTTCTCCAACTCCGGCGAAATCCGCATGCACGGCGGGCAGTATTCGCTGAAGAAGTCAAACACCGTGGTTTTGCCGGGCACCAGGTAGTCGGCGAGGGTGACGGTCTGGCCCTGCGAGATGTGGATGGGCGTGGCGCCCTTGGTGTGGTTCTCGGCCGGGAACGCCACCGGGCTGGCGACGAGGGCGGTCAGGGCGAGCGTGGCGATGAGGGAACAGCGTGACATGGGACTCCTGAGGGTTGAGGGACGGGGCGCGCGAATCCGGCGCCTTGGGCGGCCGACAATATCCGGCGATCCCGGTCGGGCGTCAACCCCGCCGCCGGCTCACCTCAACCGGGCCATCACCTTCGCATTCTCAAAATCGCCCTCGAGCTGGAGTTTCCCGTCGGGGCCGAAGATCTTGAAGTATGGGATGGAATGCAGGTCGTACTGCTGCGCCACCGGGGATTTCCAGTCGATGCGCTTGACCCCCGGCCGGTTGATGTCGACCTCGACCACCGCGACGTCGTCGCGCGTGGCGTGCAGCTTGGTCATCTGCGGCGCCAGGGCGCGGCAGTCCGGGCAATAGTCGCTGAAGAAATCGAAGACCGTCGTCTTGCCCGGCACGAGGTAGTCGGCGAGGTCGATCGTCTCGCCCATCGCGATGCGCGCCGGGGTCGCGCCCTTGGTGTGGTTCTCCGCGGCGCGTCCGGCGGCGGGGGCGACGAGGAGCAGAAGCAGGGCGGGGAGCAGCAGGGGGCGGCGCATCGTGGGAGGAACAGGGTTTCCGTCAGCGGGGGAGCGGCCGTCTACCATCGCCCCCCGGCCGCCCGGCGTCAAATGCCGGCGCGGGCCGGCGTCAGAACGTGTGAATGAACAGTCCCGAGCGCAGCTTCGGCTCGAACCAGGTGCTCTTCGGGGGCATGATCTGCCCCGCGTCGGCGATGGCCATCAGCTGGGCCACCGTCACCGGGTACATCGAGAAGGCCGCGCCGCCGCGGGCGTCGACGCGGCGCACCAGCTCGTCCGTGCCGCGGATCCCGCCGATGAACTCGATGCGCTTGTTGGTGCGCGGATCGTCGATGCCGAGGACCGGCGCCAGCAGGCGGTCCTGCAGCACGCTGACGTCGAGCCGGGCCACCGGGTCCGCCTGCGGGTCGACCGGGCAGCGCAGCCCGTGCCACCGTCCGGCGAAATACATGCTGATCCGGCCGGTGCCGGCCGGCGCCGGCGGCGCGGACTCCTCCACGCCGAAACCCGCGGCCCGGATCTTCTCCAGCAGCTCCGCGGCGGAGCGCCAGTGCAGGTCGGCCACGTGCCGGTTGTAGGGCAGGATCTTCAGCTCGCCCGCCGGAAAGATGACGCACAGGAACCAGTTGTAGTCCTCGGTGCCGTGGTGCCGCCGGTTGCGCTCGCGGCGGAGCCGCGCCACGCGGGCCGCGCTGGCTGCGCGATGATGCCCGTCGGCGATATAGAGCGCCGGCACCGCCTCGAACGCCCGCAGCCACGCGGCCCCGCCGGGAACCCGCCAGACCGTGTGGCGGATGCCGTCCGGCGCCGTGAAATCGTGCGCGGGGGCCTCCGCCACCTTGGCGTTGACCAGCGCCGTCACCGCCGGCTCGTCGCGGTAGGTGAGGAACACCGGGCCGGTGTTGGCGCCGATCGTGTCGATCAGGCGGGTGCGGTCGTCCTCCTTGTCGCGGCGCGTCTTTTCGTGCTTCTTGATGAGGTTGGCGTCGTAGTCGTCGACGTGACAGAGCGCGACCAGCCCGCGCTGCCGGTGCGCCCCCATCTGCTGCTGGTAGAGGTAGAGGCTCGGACCCGCCTCCCGCCGGAGCGCGCCGTCGCGCTGCAGGCGGAGGAAGTTCTCCCGGGCCCGGGCATAGACGGCGTCGCAATAGGGATCCGTGCCGGGCGGCAGGTCGATCTCCGCGCGGTCGACGTGCAGCAGGCTGCGCGGCCGTCCGGCCGCGAGCGCGGCGGCCTCGGCGGTGTCCACCACGTCGTAGGGCACACAGGCCACCTCGGCGACGAGGGCGGGATCGGGCACCAGGCCCTGGAAGGCACGCAGGCGCATGTTGGGCGCCACTCAGGAGGCGCGGCGCGGCGGCGTCAAGCCGGTGAGCATATCAGTCCGCAGCCCGGACGGACGAGGGAGGCGCGGATCGGGCGGACGCTATTTCTTCGCCGCCTTGGTGCCGCGCTTGAACTTCGACGTGAACTTCTCAACCCGGCCGGCGGCGTCGACCAGCCGCTTCTCGCCGGTGTAGGCGGGATGCGAGTCCATGGTCACGTCGCGGAGGATCACGAAGTACTCCACCCCGTCGATCGTCTCCTTGCGGGGCGACTTTATGGTCGACTTGGTCAGGAAGCGCCGGCCGGTGGCGACGTCCAGGAAGCAGACGTTGTTGAGCGAGGGATGACCTTCGGGTTTCACGGGAAAAAGCGGGGGTTCAGCGCTGCCGCGCCTTGTAGCGGGGATCCGTCTTGTTGATGACGTACACTTTGCCGCGCCGCCGGACGACCTGGCAGTCCGGGTGACGCTTCTTGGCGGATTTGAGGGAGGCAACGACCTTCATAAGGGGCGACTAGGTGAGGAACGGGCCCGGACCCTGTCAAACCAATTGTCCGCCGGCCGGGCGCCGCCAACGGCTGCGCCACCAGGGGTCGGGCCGATTTGCCTGTCCCGCCGAGATGGCGTAAGTTACGCGATGAACTTGCTCAAACGCACGGCTGCGGCCGTGGAAGTTCTGCTCGTCACCCCGGCCGTCCTCTTCATGGCCGCCCTGTTTGTGCGCGATCTCCAGCCCCGGCAGTACGAGCCCGCCCGAAGCGCCCAGCAGATCGTGGCGTGGTACGCGGCGCGGCCGCGCGTCGGCCTCTGGGGGCTGCTGATCGGCCTGCCCTTCGCCGTGCTCGTGACCGGCGGCATCATGCTGCTGCAGCGCTGGAGGGAGGACGCCGCGCTCCGTCAGGACGCCCGGCACGCGCTCGCCGCGGTCCGCGCCCACCTGGCGACGCTCTTCGTGGCGGCCGCCACGCTGGCCGCCGCCGGCATCCTCGCGATCGTCGCGCTGCACGTCGCCACGGACTGACCGCGGACCCGGCGGGATCAGTTCGCGCCCGGATCCTCGGGCTCGTCGGCCATCAGCTTCCACTCGGGGCTCAGCCCGCCGAGGATCGAGCGCCAGAGTCCCTGCCCCTCCACCTGGTCGAGCAGCTCGGGGCTGACGGGCGTGATCACCCACGTGTTGTGGCGGAGTTCCATCTCCAGCTGGCCCTTCCCCCAGCCGGAGTAGCCGAGAAACGCGCGCAGCTTCACCCCGTCCTCGGCCTTGAGCATCTCGGCCTTGTCGACGTCGATGCCGAAATACAGGCGGTAGCCCGTCGCCAGCGGATCCGGCTGCCAGGCGGCGAGGATCAGCTGCTTGGTCTGCACCGGTCCGCCCTGGTAGACCGGCACGGCCGCCAGCGTGCTCGCCGCGAACTGCGCATTGAGGTCCCCCAGCCGCTTGCCCAGCGGTCGGTTGAGCACCACCCCCATCGCCCCGTCGTTCCCGTGCGACGACAGCAGCACGACCGAGCGGCGGAAATTCGGGTCGCGCATGGCCGGGTGGGCCAGCAGCAGCGACCCCGCCAGCTCGAGGCTCGGCTTCCCTGGTTCGCGCATGCCCCCATGATCGCCCAAATCCCCTCCGCGTCAACGCCGGGGCCCGGAACGCGCCGCCGCGCCGGCGCCTACAGCTTCGTGACCTTGATGCGGGCCTCGCCGAGGATCTTGGCCACGATCGGGTCGTTCTGGTAGTCCTCGTGGTACTTGACCTCGTGGATGCCGGCGGCGGCGAGAATCTTCGCGCAGTTGATGCACGGATAGTGGGTGACGTAGGCCACGCAGCCCTCGACGCTGCTGCCGCGCCGCGCGGCGTCGGCCACGGCGTTCTGCTCGGCGTGCACTGTCGCCTGCTCGTGGCCGTCGCGCACGTGCGAGGTGTGGGGCGTGCCAGGCAAAAAACCGTTGTAGCCCGCGGCCACGATGCGGTTCTTGCGCTCCCCGCTGGTGACGATCACGCAGCCCACGTGCTGGCGCTCGCAGTTGGAGCGGGAGGCGATGAGGACGGCCGTGGCCATGAAATATTCGTCCCACGACGGGCGGCGGGGGAAGGCTGCGGCGGCCTTTTGGACGAGGTCGATCGGATCGGGCGCAGCGCTCATGGGCGAAGGCAAGAGTTGAACGCTTCGCCACCGTTTGGCGAGCGCAAGAAGCGCCCGCCGCGGCGCCGAATCCAACCGGACTGTTACGATCGCGCGGCCGGCGGCGTTTGACCCCGGCGCGAACCTCCGCAATTTGCCGGGTGCCTCCCCGCGCCGTCCAGGCCGAGCTCCTCGATCTGCTGCCCCCGGATCATCCGGCGGCCCGCCACAGCCGGCGCGACCTGCGGCTGACGAACCGGATCATGGGCAACCACCGCTGGCTGGTGTCGGCCCTGCTCCGGCACGTCCAGCCCGGGGAGCGCGTGCTCGAGGTCGGCGCCGGCACCGGCGAACTCGCGCTCAGCCTGGCCCGCCTCGGCCTCCCGGTCGACGGCCTGGACCGGTGCCCCGCCCCGGAGGGCTGGGCCGGCCACGCCCGCTGGCATCGCACCGACCTCCGGAGTTTTGCGGGCTGGCGCGACTATGCGGTCGTCTGCGGGAACCTGATCTTTCACCAGTTCTCGGGCGACGAACTGTTCGATCTCGGCACGAAGATCAGTCAGCATGCGCGCCTGCTGGTGGCCTGCGAACCGGCCCGCTGGCGCCGGTCCCAGTGGCTTTTCGGCTTCCTCGCGCCGGTGCTCGGCGCGAACCACGTCACCCGGCATGATGGCCGCCTGAGCATTGCCGCCGGATTCCTGGGCGACGAGCTGCCCCGGCAACTGGGTCTCGACCCCGCGCGGTGGGCGTGGCGCCAGACCACCACCGGGGTTGGCGCCTACCAACTGGTGGCATGGCGCCGGGAGGCGTCATGAACGCGGACGTCAGCCGCGGCGACCCGCGACCGGTCGAGATCGTCGGTGGCGGCCTGGCCGGCCTGGGGCTGGGCCTGGCGCTCCAGCGGGCCGGCGTTCCGGTCACCGTGCTCGAAGCCCACCATTATCCCCGCCACCGCGTCTGCGGCGAGTTCATCGCCGGCCTCGATCCGGCCACCGTGACGCACCTCGGCCTGGAGCCGCTGCTGCGCGACGCCTTGCGCCTCCGGCAGGTCACCTGGTTCCGCGGCGGGTTCCCCGTGCGGCGGCAGCGGCTGCCCGCGCCCGCGCTCGGGCTGAGCCGCCACGCGCTGGACACGCGGCTGGCCGCCGCGTTCGTCGACGCCGGAGGCGACCTCCGCACCGGAATCCGCGTGCCGTCCGATCCCGCACCCGCCGGGCGGGTTTTCGCCCTCGGGCGCCGGCGCCAGCCGTCGCCGTGGCTGGGGCTGAAGGTGCACGCCCGCGGGCTCCGCCTCGACGGCGACCTCGAGGTGCATCTGGGCGGACAGGCGTACGTCGGGCTCTCGGGGGTCGAGGACGGCCGGATCAATGTCTGCGGACTGTTCCGCCGCCAGGCGGGCGCGACCGGGGAGGCGGCGCCGCCGGGCCCGCCGTTGCTGCTGCGGTACCTTGAGGGAGCGGGCCTCGGCCCGCTGGCCCGGCGGCTGCAGGCGGCCGACCTCGACGACCACTCGTTTTGCGCCGTGGCGGCCTTGAGCTTCCGGGCCGCACCCCCGGCGCGCGACCGCATCTGCCTCGGCGACAGCCTTGCCATGACGCCGCCGTTCACCGGCAACGGCATGGCGATGGCGCTGCAAAGCGCCGCGCTCGCGGCCGGGCCGCTGCAGGCCTGGGCCGCCGGAGCGCGGACGTGGGTGGACACCGTGGACGAGGTCAATCGTCGCCTCCGGCAGCGGTTTCGCGCGCGGCTATTTTCCGCCCGGCTGCTCCATCCCTTCCTGCTCGAGGGGCGGCTGCAGTCGTGGCTGACCGCCGCCAGCCGCGCCCGGCTGCTGCCGCTGCGCCCGCTCTACGCGCTGACGCACTGAACCCGCGCCGGCCATGCACCTCCACGCCCTCGCCACCGCCGTCCCGCCCCGGGTGCTGACCCAGCGCCAGTGCTGGGAAATCTCACGCGAGTCGCCCGCCCTGCGGCGGCTGAGCCGGCGCTCGCAGCTCATCCTGCGCTCGATCCTCACCCACGACAGCGGCATCGCGACGCGGCATTTCGCGATCGGGGACATCGAACGGGTGTTCGACCTCTCGACCGACGAGCTGAACGCCGCGTTCCGCCGCGAGGCGCCGCGCCTGGCCGGGGCGGCGCTGGAGCAGGCGCTGGCGCAGGCGCAGCTCGAGCCGCGGCAGATCGACGCCCTGTTCATCTGCACCTGCACCGGCTACCTCTGCCCCGGCGTCACGAGCTACGTGGCCGAGCAGCTCGGCCTCCGGCCGGACGCGATCCTCCACGACGTGGTCGGCCTCGGCTGCGGCGCGGCGATCCCCATGCTGCGGGCCGGGAACAGCCTCCTGGCGGAACGGCCCGACGCCGTCGTCGCCTGCGTGGCGGTGGAGGTCTGCTCGGCGGCGTTTTACCTCGACGACGACGAGGGCGTGCTGGTGAGCGCCTGCCTGTTCAGCGACGGCGCGGCCGCCACCATCTGGCGGGGCCAGCCCGGACCGACGGGCCTGCGCTGCCACGGCTTCCGCTCGCTCCACCGGCCCGACAAGCGCGACCTGCTCCGGTTCGAGATGCGCGGCGGCAAGCTGCGCAACCTGCTCGACCGCTCGGTGCCCGCAGAGGCCGCCGCCGCCGTGGCGCAGCTCCGCGCCGCCGAAAACGGCACGCCGACCGCCGCGGTGCTGGTCCACCCGGGCGGGCGGGACGTGCTCGAGGCGGTCGGCGCCCGCCTGCCGGACCCCGGGCTGGCGGCCAGCCACGCGGTGCTGCGCGCCCACGGCAACATGAGCAGCCCGTCCGTACTTTTTGTCCTGGAGGAACATCTGCGCACGGCGCCGCGGCCGGCGGGCGATCTCTGGCTGGTGAGTTTCGGCGCCGGCTTCAGCGCGCACGCCTGCCGGCTCAGCCCCGGTTGACGGGCGGCCGCTCCCGCCCCGGAAAACCATGCTTGCCACTCTGGAAACGGGTGGGTTTTAGTGGCGGGCCTTTTCCCCGCCACCCGCCATGAAAAAGAAGAAGTCCCCGCCCGCCGCCCCGACGCCCGCCCCGCAGGAGATCAAGGGAGCGGACGCGGTCGTCGAGTGCCTGGTGCGCGAGGGCGTGGAGGTGATCTTCGCCTACCCGGGCGGCAGTTCGCTCGAGCTGCACCAGTCGCTGGCGCACACCGACAAGATCCGCGTGATCCTGCCCCGCCACGAGCAGGGCGGCGCCTTCGAGGCCGAGGGCTATGCCCGCGCCACCGGCCGGGTCGGCGTCTGCATGGCCACGAGCGGGCCCGGCGCCACCAACCTCGTGACCGGGCTGGCCGACGCGTACATGGATTCGATTCCCATGGTGGCCATCACCGGCCAGGTCTACTCGAAGTACATCGGCAAGATGGCGTTCCAGGAGACGGACATCTTCGGCATGACGCTGCCGGTGGTGAAGCACAGCTACCTGGTGATGAACGTCCACGACCTGCCGCGGGTGTTCAAGGAGGCGTTTCACCTGGCGAAGAGCGGCCGCCCCGGCCCGGTGCTGATCGACATTCCCAAGGACGTGCAGCAGGCGCGGTTCACGCCGGTGTATCCGGACAAGATTCAGTTTCGCAGCAATTACGCGGCGGCGACCGCGCACGCCGCCGACGAGCAGCTCGCCGCCCTCCTGCCGCTGATCGCCGAGGCCAAACGGCCGATGCTCTACGTCGGCGGCGGGATCATCTCCGCCGGGGCCGAGAAGGAGCTCCTCGCCTTCGTCGAGCGCACCGACATCCCGGTGGCCAGCACGCTCATGGGCGTGGGCGCCTTCCCGGAGACGCACCGCCGCTCGCTCAAATGGTTCGGCATGCATGGCACGGCCTACGGCAACTGGGCCGTCGACCAGAGCGACCTCCTGCTGGTGTGCGGCGCGCGCTTCGACGACCGCATCACCGGCGACGTCCACAAGTTCGCCCAGCACGCCAAGATCGCCCACATCGACATCGACGCCTCGGAGCACAACAAGAATAAGCGCGTCAACCTCGCGATCTGCTCCGACATCAAGTACGCGCTCGGCCGGCTGAACGCGCTGCTGGCCGCGCAGAAGTCCAAGGCCCCCGACATCCAGGCGTGGCACGACCAGATCGACGCCTGGAAGCGCGACTATCCCCTCCGCTTCGACGCCAACACCCACATCCAGCCGCAGGAGGCCGTGCGCGTCCTGTTCGAGCTGACGAAGGGCGACGCCATCATCACCACCGGCGTCGGCCAGCACCAGATGTGGGCCGCGCAGCACTACGATTTCGCGCGGCCGCGCCGCTTCATCAGCTCGCTCGGCCTCGGCGCGATGGGCTTCGGCTATCCCGCGGCGCTCGGCGCCAAGGTCGCCTGCCCCGACCGCGAGGTCATCGACATCGACGGCGACGGCTCCTTCCTCATGAACGTGCAGGAGCTGGCCACGGCGAAGATCGAGAAGATCGCCGCCAAGGCGATGATCCTGAACAACCAGCACCTCGGCATGGTGGTGCAGTGGGAGGACCGCTTCTACGACTCGGTGCGCGGCAACACGATCCTGGGCGACGAGGACAACATCGGCAGCCCGGACAATCCCGACGCGCTCTATCCCGACTTCGTCAAGATCGCCGCCGGCTTCGGCGTGAAGGGCCGCCGCGTGATCAAGCGGGGCGAGCTGCGCGCCGCGATCCGGGAGATGCTCGACCACGACGGCCCGTACGTCCTCGACGTCATCGTCCCCTACACCGAGCACGTGCTGCCGATGATCCCCGGCGGCCGGACGGTGAAGGACATGATCCTGAAGTGAGCCGCGGCGCCGCCGCGCTCACTTTTCCTTCATCACGTACACGCCGTCCCACCCGGCGCCGGGCGGATGCGCCCGCATGTAGTGGCAGCGCTCGGTGAGGATCAGCGAGGGATTGCTCTCGATGCCGGGCGTGACGTGCGGCTGGTTGGGCTCGAGCTCCGCGCTCTTCCGGAACAGCGCCTCGGCGCCGTCCCAGTCCTGCGCCAGGTAGCGCTCGACGCCCTGTGCGTAGACCCCGAGGCAGTCGAAGGTGCGCGGCGCGATGTCCTCCTTGAAACCGGCGACCTCGTAGACCGCCACCGGTTGCGAGCGGCCCTTGACCACGATCCGGTCGAGGTAGCGGAAGACCAGGCGGTCGGCGCCGGCATGCTTCTCGCATTCGCTCTTGGTGGAATCGGTCACCATCGTGTACACGCCGAGCAGCTTGGCGCCGGACTCCATGCGGGCGGCCAGGTTCACGTTGTCGCCCATCATGGTGTAGCTGAACCGGCTCCGGCTGCCCATGTTGCCGATGATGGCGGGGCCGGTGTTGAGGCCGAGGCGGGCGCGGAGCTTCGGCACGACGTCGGGCCAGCGGTCGCCCTCGGCGCGCCACTTCTCGCGCAGCTCGACCAGTTGCTGCTGCACCCGCTGCGTGGCGATGCAGGCGCGCAGGGCGTGGTCCGGCAGCGGCACGGGCGCGCCGAACATCGCCACCACCGCGTCGCCGATGTACTTGTCGAGCGTGCCGCCCTCCTCCTGGACGATGTCGGTACAGGCGGTGAGGTACTCGTTCATCAGCTCGACGAGGCGGGCCGGCGTCATCTTCTCCGAGAAGGTGGAGAACGACTGGATGTCGGAGAAGTAGGCGGTGATGATCTCCTCGTGGCCGCCGAGCTTCGGGTCCTCGCCCGACTCGACCATGCGGTTGACCAGCTCGGGCGAGAGGTAGGTGCCGAACAGGCCCTTGATGCGGCCCTTCTGCTTCTCCTCGCGGATGACCTGCCAGACCAGCGCGGCGAAGCTGGTGGTGAAGGCCGAGCCGACCGGCGCGGCGACCGGGAGCAGGAGCTGCCAGGACTTGAACAGCTGGAACGCGACCGCCACGTAGACGCCGGCGGACAGCACCGCCAGGATCTTGGTGAACACGCTGCGGGCGCCGCCGGCCACCGACAGTCCCGCCATCGCCACCGTGAGCAGGAAGAGCAGCGCGTAGCCGCCCCAGGCCGGGAGGCGCCGGAGGTACAGCCCGCTGACGATCGTCTTGAGGAGGTTGCCGTGCACGCCCACCCGCGGCACCGGCCCGTCGTCAAAAGGCGTCGGCGCGACGTCCTGCAGCAGCGGATCGGTCGGGCCGATGAGCACCACGGCGTCCTTGAAGCCGTCCTGGGCGAAGAACTCCTGCGCGCTCTTGCGCTCCGCGGGTTTGTCCGAGTGCAACATCTCGGCGTAGCTATAGACGATGGAGAAGCTCTGGCGGGGATTGTATGGCGACTCCCAGTGCGAGAACCAATTGACGTCCACGTACTGCCCGGCGCGCAGCGGCACCCGCGCCCGCAGGCCGCCGTCCGGCTTCACGAAGTCGAGGTGGTCGCCCGCGATCTTGATGCTGCCGACCGGCAGGCCCCAGTAGAGCCGCGCCAGCTCGACGGCCACGTGGTGAAATTCGCCGGTGCTGCACGGCGCCCACACCGGCACCGTGCGCGTCCCGCCGCCGAGCGTGTCGATCAGGCCCACGAACGGCGGCGACCAGGCCGGCCGGCCGGGAATCTGCAGCGCGGTCACCTCCGGCGGCTCGATCTTGTCGAGGTGCTCCAGCCCGTCGGCCACCCGGGGCAGCTGGCGGTGCTCGATCCGGCCCTCGGCGGAGCGGAACTCGCCGGCGGTGAAGGAGGCGCCGAGCACGACCGGCGGGGCGCGGAACAGGAACCGGCCGAACTCCAGGTCGCCCTCGACCAGCTTTTTCCGGTCGGCCGACTCGGCCTGGCCGTTGGGCGAGAACACGAAGTCGAAGCCCACCGCGCGGACGTGGGCCACGTTCACGAGCGTGCTGGCGACCTCGGCGAAATAGCTCCGGCTCCACGGCCAGTTGCCGATGTCGTCGATCGTCCGCGGGTCGACGTCGACGTACACCACCTTGACCGGGGCGGCGATCTCGCCGCGGTAGCGAAAACGCCAGTCGACGATCCGGTTCTCCAGAAATTGCAGCCAGTCGGAGCCGCTCGCCACGCACCACAGCAGCGGAATCGGCAGGAGGAACAGGAGCCGCCAGTCGAGGGTGGTCTTGGGCCTGGCCACGAGGCTGCAGGCTAGCCAGCCGCGTCCCGAACGGAAGCAGATTCCCGCCCGCCGGCGTCCAAACAAAACGCCCGGACTCGATTTCGAGCCCGGGCGCGGAAAGCGTCTGCTGGGCGGCCGTCAGCCCGTGCCGCCGTCACCCGGCGTCGTGCGCGGGAGATTCTGCTGCTGCTGGTTCTGATTCTGGTTCTGATTCTGATTCTGGTTCTGGTTCTGCTGATTGTTCTGATCAGAATTATTGTTGTTCGCCGGCGTGCTGGTGAACGTGGTCGTCGCGACCGTCGCCAACGCCTGCGTGACCTGCGTCTCGATCGCCGCCTTCGCCGCCGGCGTGATGTCCGTGGCCTGGACCTGCACCGCCGTGACGGCGCCGGTCGTGGAATCGACCGTAACCTGGACGGTGACCGCCTTGTCCGCCGGGACGGGCACGGGCGCGCCGGTGGTGCCTTGGAAGATGATTTCGCCGGTGGACGTGCTCAGACTGAAGAAGGCCTGGCCGGTGCCGGAGGGCCGGTAGGTCAGCATGAACGTCGTGCCGCGGATGCCGGCGGCGCCGACCGGGGTTTGCACCAGGAAGCTGGAGTCGCCCTTCAATTTCTTCACGTTGCCGACGAGCTCGCCGTAGGTGAGGTTGAGCTTGGTGTGCGACGTCGTCGGTTCGGCCGTGAGCTCGGCGACCTTGACCTCCTGCGCGAAGGGATCCTGCAGGAACTGATCGATCGCGAGTTGCGAGTCCTGGGCGAGATTCACCGTCGAACCGTTGGAGAAGACCAGCACGACACTCGATTCCTTCGCGGTGATGATCGAATCGCCCTGGGTGAGCGAATCGTTGTCCTTGATCGCCACGGTGGTCTTGTCGGCGTGCATGACCTTGACGTCGCCGACCACGCGCACGGCCTTGATTTGGCCGACTGCCGGGGCCGCATTTTGCGGGGCCGCGTTTTGCGGCGCCGGTGTGTTCTGTCCGCGGATGCTCAGCGTCAAACTCATTGCAATAACGCCGAGCACAAAAACAGAGAGAAGCCGGGCTTTCATGTGATTTGGCGAGGTGAACGCGACGGGGTCAGTGGTTTTTGCCACCCAAGTGCTTTTGAAAAGCTAGGGCTGGGCCATTCCATGGGTCAAGACTTAAGCAGGTCGCCAGCGCAGCCTTTGCGCTCTCCAAGTCGCGCAGGCTGAGATGGTAAGCGTAGTAGTACCAAATATCCGCCCGGTGCGGCGCAAGCGCAAGTGCCTCAACGAAATCGGCCCACGCGTCGCGCCAACGCCCTTCCAAGTCATAGGCTTGGGCCCGGCGCACCCAGAACTCGGCGACAGCGTGTGAGATACCCAAAGCCCGGCTCGCCGCCCGCTCTGCGTCCCCGGCCAGTCTGGGCGCATCCGCCGGGGTGAGACGGGCTTGGGCAAGCCCGGCGTCGGCCAGATCGGCCCAGGCCTGCGCGTTTCGTGGATCGATCTCCACGGCCAGGACCAGCCGGTCATGCGCCTCCCCGATCCGTCGCGCCGCTGCTTCCGGCGTCATCGGGCGTTCGACCAGTCGGTCGAGAGTCTCGCGCGCCGCGTACCGCAGGGCTTCCGCCTGATAGATGGGCCACACGGTTGCGGGCACCGCGATGGCAACGGCCAAAGCGGTGGCAACCGCGAATATCCGCGGCAGGCGAAGCCCAGGCCCGCCGGCGTCCGCTCGGCCCGCGGCCGGCGCCAGCGCGAGGGCCAGCAGGACCGCCGCGGTTTGCGCCAGCGCGGGGATCTTCAGGTTGAAGTCCACGAGCAGTTGCAGCGCGAACGCGACCAAGCCGATCACGATGCCGACGCGGAGCGCGGCCCACCGCCATTCCGCCCCGGCCGCGCCGGGCGCCGCCCCACCCCCGCGCCGCCGCCGCCGCCATTCCCGGGCGCCGAGGCCGGCCAGCACGCCGAACGAAAGCAGGAAACCCGCGAGGCCGTAATCGCTCAGGGTGTTCAGATAATCGTTGTGCGCCCACCCGGGGTCGTCCCAGAACCTCGCCGGCCGGTGCCGCTCCAGCAGGACGTCGTAGGAGCCCGCGCCCGTGCCCGCCAGCGGATGCTCGCGGAACAGCGCCCACCCGATCCGCCACAGGATGACCCGCGAGACCTCGCCCCGGTTGCGGGCCAGATCATCGAGCCGCTGCCGGACCTCGGGTTCGCGCCGGTAGGCGACCGTGGCGACCAGCAGCAGCAAGGCGCCGACCCCCAGGCTGCCGAGCCAGCGCCGCCGGGCGGTGCGGCCCACGAGCAGCGGCCACGCCGCCAGCGCGAGGCCCAGGGCCAGCCACGCGCCGCGGCTCACGGTCAGCAGAAGCCCCGCGGCAAGCAGCGCCGCGCAATAGCCGGCGAGGATCCGCAGCGCCGCGCCCGCCCCCCGCTGCAGCATCAGCGCCAGCAGCGGCGGCAACAGGAGGTTGAGGAGCGCCGCGAGCGAATTCGGAATCCCGAACGGCCCGCTGGAGCGTTCGCGAAACTGGGGCGCCTGCACCCGTCCCATCATCAGCCACCGCGGGTCGGCGAAATGCTGGTACGCGGCCATCGCCACGGCCACGACCCCGAGCGCCACCAGCCCGCCCACCAGCACCAGCCGCGCCCGCGGGTCGCGAATCCCGTGCAGCACCACCGCGAAGAGGGCCGCCATCTGGGCCCAGCCCAGCCAGTCCCGCCAACCGAGCCACGGCACCGGCGTGATCCACCGGACGTTGGCCGCGGCATAGGCGAGAAACGGCAGC
>DATJUU010000271.1:0-4162 GCA_035502155.1 Opitutaceae bacterium | reverse complement strand
TGGGCAAGGCGCTGTTCGACCAGTACGCGCCGCCGGAGATCCAGGAGCAGTTCGAGTTCCCCTCGCGCGAGCAGTGGGACGGCTTTGCGGCGAAGCTGCAGCAGGCGCTGAACGGCGACTCGTTCGACGATCTCGCGGCCTACGAGCCGCAGGCCCGCGCGGCGCTTGCGGCGCTGCGGACGATCCCGGGCTACGAGGACTACGCCGACTGGCTGCAGGAGCGGCTGGACCTGATCCAGGCCGCCGGGGAGGCGGCGCATCCGGCGCCGGCGCCCGGGCCCGTGCCGCCGGTGCTGCCGTACTACGACCTGTGGCTGCGGCGCCTGCGGGACCGGCCGGCGCCGGCGGGCGCGGCCGCACTCATGCCCGGGCTGCGCGCAGCGTTCGCGGCCGAGGGCGTGCCGCCGGATCTCGCCTGGCTGGCCGAGGTGGAGTCGGGGCTCAATCCCCGGGCCCGCAGCCCGGCCGGCGCCCGCGGCCTGTTCCAGCTCATGCCGGCCACCGCGGAAGCGGCCGGCCTGAGCACGTTCCAGCCCGACGAGCGCACCGACCCGGCAAAAAGCGCGCGGGCCGCGGCCCAGCTGCTCTCGCGCCTGCGCCGCCGGTTCGGCGACTGGCCGCTGGCGCTGGCGGCCTACAACGCGGGCGAGGGCCGGGTGGGCCGGGCGCTGGCGGCGCGGCACGCGCGGACCTTCGCCGAGGTGGCCCCGGCCCTGCCGGTGGAGACGCGCCTCTACGTGCCGAAGGTCTACGCCACGATCGCCGTGCGCACCGGCGACGCGCCGCCCAGGTGAGTTCTGGGTTCTGGGTTTTGGGTTGGGGCCGGCGGCTGGAAGCCGCGCGCTCCCGGCGCCGGTCCCCAGACGCCTCGAACGGAATCGCTCTCCCCCGCCCGGAGAGCATGTCAACTATTAGTTAACTTGTTGCTGGAGGCCCAGGCCCGGGAAACTTGTCAGCTAATAGTTGACTGGAATCTGTCCGGTAACCGCATTTCGACGTGTAGCTGTAGGGGCGCGATCTTGTCGCGCCCTCGAATAAGGGCGCAGCCCCTCGACGCGCTCTGGGCCCTGAGCTCGCCGAACGGGCAAGCCTGCGCCCCTACGGGTTTGAGGCGCGACTGGCGTCAGGCGGCAGACCCGTCGGCCCGAGTCTCGGATGCCGGCGGTTCGTCAGCGCGGGCGGATTGGGTCACGCGGTGCCAGACGGCGCGGGTGACCGACCAGTCGCGCACGTAGTCCGTCGCGACGGCGACGTGCAGGGCCACGATGAGCCAGAAGACGACTTGGTAGGAAAGCTTCGCGGTCTTGTGGCGGAAGCGCCGCTGGGCGAGGAACGCGCCCGGCCAGCCGCCGGCCAGTTCGAGCCCGTGGAGCAGGCGCTCCGACGCCCGCCAGCGCGAGGCCCGGTCGGCGGCGCTGTCCTTGTCCGCGCCGTAGACGGCGTAGGTGACGAGGGAGATCACGATGGCGTAGGCCAGCAGCCAACGGTAATCGATGACGGCCGCGAGCCGGTGCAGGGCCAGGCCGGACGGCAGCACCAACAAGAGCAAAACCACGAAGTGGCCGGGGCGCAGGCGCCCGGCGGCATCGGGGGACTGCGATTTCGAATCAGTCTTCGGGTCCTTCATGGCGGCGGACGGATTGAACAGCCAAGGCGCTAGGAAACCAAGGGATACTTGGCGCCCCGGTTTCCCGGTTGTTCTCCGCGCCGACGTCCCGCGCTCAGAACGCGTACAGCTCCGCGGGATTGTCGACCAGCACCCGGCGGCGCAGGGCCTCGTCCGGGATCCACTCCGCCAGCAGGTCCACCAGGTCGCCGTCGTTGGGGATGAAGTTCGCGTTGGGGTGCGGCCAGTCGGTCGCCCAGACGCAGCGCCCGGGCGCCGCGGCGACGAGCGCGCGGGCCAGCGGCGTGACGTCGGCGAAGCCGGGCGGCTTTTGGGAGATGCGGTAGGGCGCGGAGAGCTTGAACCAGCAGCGGCCGCTGCGGGCGAGGCGCAGCAGGGTCTGGAAGCCCGGCGAGTCCGTGCCGCCGGCCGCCGGCACCAGCCCGAAGTGGTCGATCACGCTGGGCACGGGCAGCGCGAGCAGCCGCCGGTCGAGGTCGGGATGCTGCCCGACGTTGACGTAGAACTGCAGGTGCATGCCGAACTGGCGCACCCGCTCGGCCGTCCGCGGCAGCGCGGCGAGGACCGCGTCCGCCTCATGCGGCAGGATGTGCAGGCGGGCGCCCTGCACGCCGGCGAAGTGCAGTTCCTCGAGCTGACGGTCAGTGAGCGCCTCGTCGTAGAGGCAGACGCCGCGCAGGGGGAAGCGCTTCGAGCGCAGCGCGTCGAGCAGCGCGGAGTGGTCGGGGCCGTACGGGCTGGGCTGGACGAGGACGGCGCGCGACACGCCGAGCACGCGCAGCATCCGCAGGTAATCGTCGAACGTCACCGCGGCGGGCACATAGCCGGGGTGGGGGATGAGCGGGTAGCGGTCGCGCGGGCCGAAGGCGTGGGCGTGGCAGTCGGTGGCGTCGGGCGGCAGGCGCAGTTTCGGCGGGCGCGGATGGAGGTCGGGTCCGGGATTGGGGGTCATGGCGCGCGACGCGGATCAAGATGCCAGGGAAACGATCCGTGGCGAGCGGAGTTCGTTTTTCCCAACCAAGGCGCCAAGAAACCAAGTGATTCTTGGCGTCTTGGTTTCTTGGTTGTTCCCCAAGAAACGCCGGGCGGCCTTCAGGCCCCGGCCTCGAAGCCGGGGTACGTCACCCGGTTCTGCCCGTCGACGGCGACGAGGCCGCGCTCGATCAGGGCGTCGGCGATCGCCTCGGCCTCGCCCGGCTTGAGCCGGCGCCCGAACTGGTCGTTGATCTGGCGCAGCAGCCGCACGTGGCGGGTCGGGCGGTTCTTGGCATTGCGCTCGAGCCACTGGACGACGGCGGCAAAACGGTCGGCATCGGCGACGGCCGGCCGGCGCTCGGCGGGCGGGGCGCGCCGCGTCGGCGGGCCGGAGCGCGGGGGCCGGACCGGCGGCGGCGGCGCCGACGGGGCGGGCTTCAGCTCGGGCGGCAGGGCGGACTTGCCGACGCGCACGGCATCGATGCCGACGTGCAGCAGGTGCTCGATCAGCGGGTCGTAGTCCGTGTCCTCGGAGATGATGTGGAAGGTGCCGCCGGGGTCGCGGGCGGCGGCGGCGCCGACCTGGCTGGCGAGGGTCATGTCGAGGGCGTTGCGGCCCGACCGGCGCATCTTGACCAGCCGGACGCTGCCGGCGCGCTCGACCAGGCTGGTGAGGAGGCGGGACGGCGGCGGCTTCTGGTCCTGGCCGAGGAGGATGGTCAGTTCGACCGGGTCGTCGCCCAGTCCGCTGAGGTCGATGTCCTGGACGTTTTCGAAGTCGACGAAGACGTGATGCATGATGGCAGGCGGAAGGATTCTTGGGAGGGCTATTTGACGGTGAAATCAACGACGGAAACCGGCTTGCCCGGCGCCTGCTCGGTGAGCACCTCGAACCGGCTGGTGGCGCGGCTGAAACTGCGGCCCACGCTGTCGTAGAACTCCATGAAGGCGCGTCCCTCGATCCGGTAACGTCCGGTCCAGCCGTCGACCGCCACCGGCGGGTCGGTCTCGAGCTGCAGGGCGGTGACGGCGATGGAATCGGAGCCGGCCTTGTACTCGAAGCGGTAGTAGCGGGCGGCGCGCGCCTCGGCGGCCTTTTTATGGGCCGCGAGCTGCGGCTGGTCCGCGGCGGGCGGCGCCGGGGCCGGGGCGACGGCGGGCGCGGGGGCCGGCGCTGCCACCGGAAGATTGGCGGCCGGGGGATTGGGCACGACCGAGGCGCTGGCCCCGGACTCCGGCAGCTCGTGTTTGAAGCGGTCGGCAAACGGCTGCGGGATGAGGGCGAGCGGCACCACCATCGCCTTCTGGTCGGCGATCAACAGCACCCTGGCGGCGGCCGCGTCGTAGGACACCAACTCGACGTTCTTGAGGGTCCGGCCATCCAGCAGGTCGATCCGGGTGAACTTCGTCGGCGCCGGGTCGGCCGCGCGCCCGACGGCCGTCAGCAGAACGGCGGCGGCGATCAGGCAGCAAAGGCGGGCGGACTTCATGGCTCGGAATCTTTCCGGGATCAGATTCCGTTTCGGCGCCCGACGCCAGTCTCGAATCGCCGGCGGGCGC
>DATJUU010000270.1:0-2292 GCA_035502155.1 Opitutaceae bacterium | reverse complement strand
CGTGGATCGTCGACGCCGCGCGGCGCCGGGTGCTGCTGACCCATCACCGCAAGCTCGACAAGTGGCTGCAGCCCGGCGGCCACGCCGACGGCGATCCCGACCTGCTCGCCGTGGCGCTGCGCGAGGCCCGAGAGGAGACGGGGCTCACGCGGCTGCGCGCCGTCTCCACCGAGGTGTTCGACGTCGACCGCCATTGGATCCCGGCGCGCGGCGACACGCCGGGGCATTGGCATCTGGACCTGCGCTTCCTGCTCGAGGCCGACCCGGCGGAGCAGCTGATCGTGAGCGACGAGTCCCATGACCTGCAATGGGTCGGGCTGGAGCGCGTCGCGGCGCTCAACCCCGAGGAGTCGATGCTGCGGATGGTGCGGAAGACCGTCTAGCGGTACAGCCAGACGATGTCGTCCTGCCGGACCCAGCCGGTCTGGCCGTTGGGAAAGGTCAGGCGCGCCCAGCCGAGGAATTTCTGGTCCACGACGGCGAGCGAGCCGGCGGGCAGGGACGAGGTCTTCTGCTGGGTGTCGGCCTCGGTCGGGATCGAGCGCAGCAGGACCTGGTGCCAGACGAGCGCGGCGCGGGGATCGACGGCGTCGCCGTAGAGATGGAGCGAGGTGGCGGCGGCCACGGCGAGGACGAGGCCGGCGCCCATCCCGGCGAAGGCGGCGGGCCGCATCCAGCGGTTGGGCGCGCGGTAGCCGCGCAGGATGAGAAGCAGGAGGCCGCCGGCGAAGACGACGCCGGCCGCGACGAGGAGCCACTGCCACTCGGCCGGCGAGGCCAGGCGCGCCACCAGGTGCGGGCCGGACGGCACGGCGAATTCGCCCAAATCCGGCGGCGTGTAGCCGGCGCGCTCGTAGCCCAGCCCGAGGTGCCAGCGCACGGATTCATTGCGGGGATCGAGCAGGAAAGCCGAGGTCCAGTGCGCCGCGGCCTCGGGCCACTGCCCCTGCTGGGCAAGCGCCAGCGCGAGGTTGTGCCGGGCGACCCAGTCGGCCGGCGTGCGGGAGATGGTCGCGCGCCACGCCTGCTCCGCGGCCGCGAAGTCGCCGGCGTTGTAGGCGGCGATCGGGCTTTGGTAGTAACTTAATCGCGGCGTCCCGCCCGCGGCCATTGCGGATTGGGGATTTCGGAGACCGGATAGCAGGAGAATCAGAACCAAGACTGCAGCGGCGGCCTTTCCGGTATCCGGTATCCGCTTTCCCAAATCGGATCCGAACCACGGGAACAGGTTGCGCGCCTGGAAGAGCGACGACTGCCTCCACCCCGGCACGCGGGTGGCCTCGAGCGCGGCCTCGGCGCGCACCGTCCAGGTGTCGGGCAGCGCGCCGTCGCTGCCGTAA
Source organism: Opitutaceae bacterium (assembly GCA_035502155.1). GTDB lineage: Bacteria > Verrucomicrobiota > Verrucomicrobiia > Opitutales > Opitutaceae > Fen-1467. Next base: position 952 of record DATJUU010000270.1, on the reverse strand, counting down.
AGGGCGCGGTCCGCCTCCGCCCACAGCGTGGCCCAGGCGGCGAGGTTCTGGGTTTTGAGTTTGGGGTTTTGGGTTGAGAAGTCCGGAGGATCGGCGCGCGCCCTGACGACGGCGGGGCTGGGGGCGGCATGCCCGACGCCGAGCACGATCGCGGCGTCGCGCTGCCAGGCCTGGAGCGCTTGGAGGCGGGCGGGGCCGCTGGTCGTGCCGCGCAGATAGGCGAGCGTCTGTTCCAGCCGCCGGCGCGCCTCCCGCCGCGGCCGCAAGGGATCGGTGCGCCGGGAGCGCAGGGCGGCGAGCAGCAGCCAGGCCGGCAGCAGCCACAGGACGGACAGGATGACCGCGAGCGTGAGCCGTTGGGAGCTGAGCGGCACGAAGCCCAGCTCGGCGCCGGGCAGCGGGTCGCGCGGGATCGCGGCCGGGGCCGCGGGCGGCGCCGTCAACACGGGCGCGGCCGGCGCGGCGGGGGCGGACGCTTCCGCGCTCGCCAGGTTCGGCGCCGTGAAGAACGAGCTCGCGCCCGGCTCCGTCGCACCCGCCGGGTTGATCGTCACGGTGACTCCGGCGGTCTTCACCGTCTGGTAGGTGCCGCTGCGCGGGTCGAAATACGAGTAGCTCACCGGGTCGAGCGTGTAGGTGCCCGGCTTGGTCGGAATGAGCACCACGTCCTCGCTCAGGGTGGCGTCGAACAGCTTGCCCGCGACCGGCGTCCGCTTGGACTGCGGCTGCAGCACCTTGAAGTCCTTGGACGCCTCGCGCGCCGGCAGGCCGCGGATGTCGGGCCAGTTGCCGGTGCCGGCGAGCTCCAGGGTCCATGTGATCGGCTCGCCCACCCCCACGGTCGTCGGCACGACCTTGCTTCGGAGGGTGAACTGCCCCACCGCGCCGCCGAAGTCGGCGGGCGCGCCGTCCGGCAGGGGCTTGATGGTGAGCGCCGGCTGGTTGCTGGTGA
>DATJUU010000269.1:0-6039 GCA_035502155.1 Opitutaceae bacterium | reverse complement strand
ATCGTGTCCTGGCGCTCCTTCAGCTCGGGAAAGACACCGCCAAGCGATTCCACCACCGCCGGCACGAGCTGCTCGAAGAATCCGGTGGTGAGCTTGAGGTCCTTGCGGCCGTAGAGGATTCCGCGGCGGAGGATGCGGCGGACGACATAGCCGCGGCCGTCGTTGCTGGGCAGGATGCCGTCGGCGACGGCGCACGCGACGCAGCGGGCGTGGTCGGCGAGAACCCGGAAGGCGACATCGGTCTTCTCCTGTTCGCTCAATCCTTCGCGTTTTGCCGGGACCGTGCCGCGATAGGTTCTGCCCGACAGGGCGGCGATCTTCTGGAACAGCGGCGCGAAGAGGTCGGCGGCGTAGTTCGTGGGATCTGGCGTGAAGTCCTTGAATCCCCGGGTGACGGCGTGGATTCCGGCGACGCGCTCGAAGCCCATGCCGGTGTCGACGTGGCGCGCGGCGAGCGGCGAGAAGGTGCCGTCGGCGTTGGCGTTGAATTGGATGAAGACGTGATTCCAGATCTCGATGCAGCGCGGCAAGCCGGCATTGACCAGCTTTCGACCCGCGGCTTCATCGGCGGCGGGCGAGAGGTTGAAATGAATCTCCGAGCAGGGACCGCACGGCCCGGTGTCGCCCATCATCCAGAAATTGTCTTTCTTGCCGCCGGTGAGCAGATGGACTTTGGGGTCGAGGCCGGCCTTTTTGAAGATGCCGGTCCAGATGTCGGCGGCCTCCCGGTCGTACTCGGACGGCTCGCCCGGGCCGGGCTGGTAGACGGTGGCGAAGAGCCGCTGTGGCGGCATGCCCCAGACCTTCGTCAGCAGCTCCCAGCCCCACTCGAGCGACTCCCGCTTGAAGTAGTCGCCAAAGGACCAGTTGCCGAGCATCTCGAAGAACGTGTGGTGGTAGGTGTCGAAACCGACGTCCTCGAGGTCGTTGTGCTTGCCGCCGGCGCGGATGCATTTCTGGGTGTCGGCCGCGCGGGTGTCCTTGGCGGGTCGCGCGCCGGCCCAGCGGGAGACATCGGGCTTCCGCTCGCCGAGGAAGACCGGCACGAACTGGTTCATCCCGGCGTTGGTGAAGAGCAGGCCGGGCGAATCGGGCAGCAGCGGCGCCGACGGCACGATGGTGTGCCCGTGCCGGGCGAAGAAATCGAGGAAGCTCTGGCGGATGTCAGCCGACGTCATGACGGGAGGAAGTACACAACCAAGACGCCAAGGCGCCAAGCAAGCACAACTTGGTGCCGCCTTTGTTCCCAGGCGTCCCGGTGATTCAATGCAAAGCCGCCAGGATGGCGTCCGTCATGGCCCGGGTGCCGGCCGGCTTTTCGCCGAAGGCGATGTCGGCGGTGCGGGTGCCGCCGGTGACCGCGGCCCTGACCGCGGCCTCGATGCGCGCCGCCGGCGCCTCCAGGCCGAAGCTGTGGCGGAGCATCAGCGCCAGCGAGAGGATCTGCGCGCAGGGGTTGGCGATGCCGCGGCCGGCGATGTCGGGCGCGCTGCCGCCGGCGGGCTCGTAGAGGCCGAACGGCCGGCCGAGTGAGTTCCGCCCGGTGCCGAGCGAGGCGGAGGCGAGCATGCCAAGGGAACCGCAGACGCACGCCATCTCATCGGAAAGGATGTCGCCGAACATGTTTTCGGTCAGGATGACGTCGAACTGCGCCGGGCTGCGCACCAGCTGCATCGCGGCGTTGTCGACGTAGAGGTGCGAGAGCTCGAGGTCGGAGGCGTGTTCGGCCATCCAGGCGGTCACGGTTTTGCGCCAGAGCACCGAGGTCTCGAGCACGTTGGCCTTGTCGACGGAGCAGACCCGCTTCCGCCGCGCGCGGGCGGTGTCGGCCGCGACCCGGGCGATGCGGGTGATCTCGCTGCGGCGGTAGACGGAGGTGTCGACAGCCTGCGCGTCGCCGTCGGGCAGCGCGGTGGTGGCCTTGGGCTGGCCGAAGTAGATGCCGCCGGTCAGCTCGCGGATGCAGACGATGTCGATGCCGTCGGGGATGCGGTCGGCCCGCAGCGGGGAGGCGCCGATCAGCTCGCGGTAGAGCAGTCCGGGGCGGATGTTGGCGAACAGGGAGAAGTGCCGGCGCAGCGGCAGGAGGGCGGCCCGTTCGGGCTGCTCGTGGGGCGGGAGCTTTTCCCATTTCGGCCCGCCGATGGAGCCGAAGAGAATGGCGTCCGCCGCGGCGCAAACCTGGAGCGTGGCCTCGGGCAGGGCGCGGCCGTGGCGGTCGATGGCGATGCCACCCACGTCGGCCTCGGTGCAGTCCAGGCGCAGGTGCTCCCGGCGGGCGACGTGATCGAGAACGCGGCGGGCCTCGGCCATGACCTCGGGGCCGATGCCGTCGCCGGCGAGGACCGCGATCTTGAGCGTGGTGGGCATGATTCGGAAAGGGAATGGCTAGCGCGGGGCGGGGGAAAGGGAAGGGGAAAGTTTGATGGAGCGGCCCGGGCGCGAAAGCCCGGTGAAAAAACCCTTCGATCGGGGCCGTCCGCCACTTCGCCATTGCAGGGGCCGGGCGGAATCCGCTTTGATAAGACGATGAACGTGCACGTCCTGCCGTCCGGCCCCATTGCGACGAACGCCTACCTGCTGACAGCGCCGGAGTTGCGGGAAGCGGTGCTGGTCGACGCGCCGGGCGGAATCTGGCCGCAGATCGAGCCCCTGCTGGCCGCCGAGCAGTGCCGCCTGGGCGAAATCTGGCTCACCCACGGGCACTGGGACCACACCCAGGGCGGGGCGGAGGTGGTGCGGGCGACCGGGGCCCGGGTGCGCGCGCACGAGGCCGACCGCCTGCTGATCGAGAACCCCGAGGTCATGGAGATGTTCATGATCCCCGGCACGCGCCAGGGGCCGCTGAAGATCGACCTCCTGGTGCAGCCGGGCCAGCGCTGGACGGCGCTCGGGGAGACGGTGGAGGTGCGCCACGTGCCGGGCCATTGCCCGGGCAACGTCCTGTTTTATTTCGCCGCCCAACACGCCGCGTTCGTCGGCGACGCGCTCTTCCACAGCGGGGTGGGGCGCACGGACCTGCCGGGCGGCAGCATGGAGGTGCTGGAGCGCTCCATCCGCGAGCAGATCTTCACCCTGCCGGAGGACACGGTGGTGTATCCGGGCCACGGGCCCGAGACGACCGTGGGCGCCGAGCGGGAGGGGAATCCGTTCGTCCACGCCTAGCCGCCGGGATATTCCTTCCGCCGTGAAACCCGAAACCCAGCCCCCAGCCCCAGCTGCGCCGCACGAGCGCTTCATGGAACTCGCGCTGGCCGCGGCCCGCCGCGGCTGGGGCCTGACTCATCCCAATCCGATGGTCGGCGCCGTGATCGTGGAGCAGGGCGAGGTGGTGGCGGAAGGATTCCACGCCAAGGCGGGCGAGCCGCACGCCGAGATCATGGCCCTGCAGCGCCTGGGGCGCCTGCCGCGCGCCGGCGCGACGATGTACGTCACCCTCGAACCCTGCAGCACCCAGGGCCGCACCGGCCCGTGCACCAGCGCCATCATCGCCGCCGGCCTGCGGCACGTGGTCGTCGGCGCGACCGATCCCAACCCGGTGCACACCGGCCACGGCTTCGAGGTCCTGCGCGCCGCCGGCGTCGAGGTCACCACCGGCGTGCGGGCGGGGGAGTGCGCCGACCTGAACCTGATCTTCAACCACTGGATCACCAAGCAGACGCCGCTGCTCGCCGCCAAGGCCGCCATCACCCTCGACGGCAAGATCGCCACCCGCACGAACGACTCCCAGTGGATCACGGGCGAGCCGGCGCGCGAGGACGTGCACCACTGGCGGCGCCTGTTCCCCGCCATCGCCGTGGGCGCCGGCACGGTCATGACCGACGACCCCGCCCTCACCAGCCGGACGGGCGAGGAGGTCTGGTGCCCCCTCCGCTTCGTGTTCGACGGCCTGCTGCGCAGCGTGGTGGAGAAGCCCAACGCGAAGGTCTTCACCGACGAGCACAAGGAGCGCACGATCGTGGTGACCACGCCGCACGGCGGTCTGGGCTACGTGCGCAAGCTGCAGGCGCAGGGCGTGCAGGTCTGGAACCTGCCGTCCTCGACCGTGCGCGCGCCGTTCGACGCGTTCCGCGCGCGCTGCGTCGAGGCCGGGATCCCCGGGGTGATCTTCGAGGGCGGGGCGCAGATCATCAGCGAGCTCATCCAGTTCCGCCAGCTCGACTACCTCTTCATCTACCGGGCGCCGATCCTGCTGGGCGACGAGAAGGCCAAATCGGTGTTCAAGGGGCTGCGCACGGAGAAGCTGGCCAACGCGGTCCGCCTCGAGGACGTCCGCCACGCCTTTTTCGGGGCCGACCAGCTGATGCGGGGACGGGTGGCGTATCCGACCCGGCTCCAGGTGGACGAGACGACGTTCAGCCTCGGGTGAGGCGCCGGCCGCGCGCGCGATGAACCCGCCGGCCATTCCGCTCTACCTGGCGTCGGGCAACGCGCACAAGGCGCGCGAGTTCCAGGCCCTGGCGGATGCGAGCGCGCTGCCACTGGAGGTGATTTCGGCCGCCGCGCTCGGGGGCATGCCGCCGGTGGTCGAGGATGCGGGCAGCTTCGCGGGCAACGGCCGCAAGAAGGTCTGGGCCCTGAAGCCGCGGCTCCCGGCCGGGGCGTGGGCGCTGGCCGACGACAGCGGCCTCTGCGTCGATGCCCTCGGCGGCGCGCCGGGGGTCGAATCGGCCTACTACGCGGGGCCGCACGCCAGCGGCGCCGAGAACCTCGCCAAGCTGGTCGCGGCGCTGCGCGAGGTGCCCGACGACCGCCGGGCGGCCCACTTCCAGTGCGTGCTCGTGCTGGTCACGCCCGACGGCGGCGAGCGGATCTTCGAGGGGCGGACCGACGGGACGCTGCGCCGGGAGCCGGCCGGGAGCGGGGGATTCGGCTACGACCCGCTGTTTGTGCCGGCCGGTTACGACCGCACGTTCGCCGAGCTCGACCCGGCGGTGAAGAACGGCCTCAGCCACCGCGGCCGCGCCTGGGCGAAGCTGGCGGCGTGGGTGCACGAGCAGGCGCCGGCGTAGCGCCGGCGCCGCGCGGCGGTCAGGGCAGCGAGGGCCACAGGGTGTGGCGCGTCGTGGTGTAGTCGCTCGCGCTCATGTCGGAGAAATCGACCCGGCGGTAGGACATCACCTTGGGCGTGAGCGGCGGGTAGCTGCCGTTCTGGAAGATCTGGTCGAAACCCCAGTTGCGGGTCGGCGCGCCGTAATAGCGGGTCGAGAACGTGCCGGTGGCGGTCTTGCTCTTGTACATCGACACGAGCGAACCGCGGATTGCCACGGTGTCCCCGCTCCAGTTCTCCAGAAACCGCGGCAGGTTGTGCGCCCCGCCGCTGTTGGCGGAGCTGGTGGTTGACACCAGTCCGGTGATGAACGCCGCCGCCACCTCCGTGTTGCCGGATGCGCTGGGGCTCGCGGTCGACCAGCTCTTGTAGGCATTGGTGCTGCTGCCGTTGCTGGTGGCGGCGGCGCTGCCGTTGGTGCCCGCCGACCCGAAATAGCCGGGCGAGAGAATCGTGATCGCGTCCGAGGCGAGGGCCACGGGCACCTCGGCGCTGGTCGTGCCGCCGGAAGCGTCGGTGTTGCCATCGTCGGGCGTGGTGGCGCTGGTGGAGGAGGTGGCGTTGGAGCCATCGGCGTTGAACGCCCCCGCCACGTACATCGGGGCGTTGGTCGCAATGGTGAGTCCGCTCGTGCTGTTGACCGTCGGGATCAGGCTGCTGCCCGAGCTCACCAGCCCGTTGCCGACGGCGACGCTGGCCTGGCTGGTGGAGCCGTCCGAGGTCTTGACCTCGACGTAGACGCCGCCGTTCCAGCCGCTGGAGCCGGAGACGTCGGTGCTGTAACCGCCCGCGCTGCCCGAACCCCAGACGTTGCCCGAGCTGTCGGTGATGGCCTTGGTGTCGCTGTTGCTGTTGCTATTGGTGTCGGCCAGCGCGGCGCGGAGGACCGACATGTCGAGCTGGACCAGGTCGATCCCGGCGAGCTGGCGCTGGTCATACATTCCCTGGTTGACCACCTGGCTGCCGCTGACGGTGGTCGTGGAATAGGT
>DATJUU010000268.1:0-7030 GCA_035502155.1 Opitutaceae bacterium | reverse complement strand
CTACGAATTCGATTCGCGCCAAGCGTCGGATTTTCCCGCCGGCGGCTGCCACGGCGGCGGGAGCCAGTGCTCGTCGGCCTCAGTCGGCGCCGGGGGTTGCAGTGGCGGAGGCGGGTTCGCATCCAGGTCGGGCGCGCGGAGCGGACGATGCTCGTCGCGCCGCCAGCTGCGCGGCCACCGTCCCCCGCCCCGCCGGATCAGGTCTCTGAAATCCCACGTCATCACTCGCCTCTCTTGGTTTCCCGCCTTCCCTCTTTCCCGCTCTCCCGGTTTCCCACTCTCCCGATTTTCGGTCCCCTACTCCACCTTCACCCGCGCGTCGTAGAACTCCTCGGCCCGGGCGTGGATCTCCTTCGGGTCGTTCAGCTTCAAGGCCTCGGCCGCGAGCCTGCGCGCGTCGCTCATCTTCATGCTCCGCACGAAGTATTTCACCGCCGGCAGCAGCGGGGGCGACATGCTCAGCTCGTCGACCCCGAGCCCGAGCAGCAGCGCGGCGTAGACGGGGTCGCCCGCCATCTCGCCGCAGACGGCGACCGGGAGGTTCCGCCGGTGGGCGTCGTCGACGACCGCCTTGATCGTGCGCAGGACCGCCGGATGGGTCGGTTCGTAGAGGTGGGCGATGTGGTCGTTCACCCGGTCGATCGCGAGCAGGTACTGGATGAGGTCGTTGGTGCCGATGCTGAAGAAGCGGCAGTGCTCGGCGAGGATGTCGACCGTGACCGCGGCGCTGGGGATCTCGATCATGCTGCCCACCTCGACCGCGGGGTCGAAGTGTTCGCCGCGCTGGCGCAGCTCCGCCGCCGCCTCCGCCAGGAGGGCGTTGGCGCGCACCAGCTCCTCCGCGCCGCTGATCATCGGGTACATGATCCGCACCTTGCCGAAGGCGCTCGCCCGCAGGATGGCGCGCAACTGCTCCCGGAACATCGCCGGATGCTCGAGGCAGAGGCGGATCGCGCGGAAGCCGAGGAACGGATTGGCCTCGTGGTGGATCAGGCCCGGCATCCCCGCCAGCGGCTTGTCGCCGCCGAGATCGAGGGTGCGGATGACGACCGGATGCGGCGCGAGCACCTCGACCACCGCCTTGTAGATCGCGAACTGCTCCTCCTCGGTGGGGAGATGCGGCGAATTCAGGTAGAGATACTCGGTGCGGAAGAGCCCGACGCCCTCGGCGTTGTGCTCCCGCACCTGCGCCGCCTCCTCGGCCTTCTCGATGTTGGCCAGGAGCGTGACGTGCACCCGGTCGAGCGTCTCGGCCGGCAGGCGGCTGGCCGCGAGGAGACGCGACTCGAAGGTCTTTTTCTCCAGCTGGATCCGGCCGTAGCGGAGCAGCGTCTGCTCGGTGGGGTTGACGGTCACGATGCCGGCGTAGCCGTCGACGATCAGCCGGTCGCCGTTGGCCACCCGGGTCGTGAGGTCGCGCACGCCCACCACCGCGGGGATGCGCATCGAGCGGGCGACGATCACGGCGTGGCTGGTCTTGCTGCCGGAGTCGGTGACGAGCCCGAGGGCGGCGCTGCGGTTGATCCCGGCGGCGTCGGAGGGCGTAATGTCGTTGGCGACGACGATGCGCTTCTCCGCCAGCTCGTTCAGCTGCTGTGCGGCCGTGCCGAGCAGGTTCTGCAGCACGCGCTGGGCGACATCGCGGATGTCCCCGGCGCGCTCGCGCAGGTACTCGTCGTTGATCTCGTCAAAGGCCTTGATGTAGCGCTGCGACACCCGGTTGAAGCAGGTCGCGATGTTGGTGCCGCTGCTCTCGAACTCGCGCACGGTCTCGCCGATCAGCGCCTCGTCCTCGAGTACCATCAGGTGCGCGTCGAAGATGCGCGCCTCGTCGGGCCCGAGGTTCTTCTCCACCTCGTTCTTGATCTTCGAGATCTGCTGCCGGGTGACGACCAGGGCCTGTTCAAACCGCCCGATCTCGGCCACGCGCTTGTCGGCGTCGACCTGGTACGCGGGCACCTCAAGCTCCGTCTGCAGGTAGAGGAAGATCTCGCCGTAAGCGATGCCGTCCGAGGCGGAAATGCCCTGCACAACGAACTCGGGTTTCGGACGGGAATCCATTGCGGGCGGCGGAAGCGGGGGGAAGGCGCGGCGAAGGACGCTGACGGCTCTTTATCCGGCCGGGCCCGGGGAGGGTCAACACGGATTTGGGTGAAAACGGGCGGTTACCGTCGTGGCGGCCATGTCGGGGCGTGCGCTCAAGCGCAGACCGCCGTCGCGCCGCTTCGTTCCCGCGCCCGCCCGGGTCGCGGTTCAGACGAGGCGCGCCTCGCGCACGAACGCCACCGTGCCCCACGCCTCGCGGATGGCCGCCGTGATGGCCGCCACCGGCGCGTCCGCCGGCAGGAACGCGAAGCAGGCGCTGCCGCTGCCGCTGAGCCGCGGCGCGAGAGCGAACTCGCGCTGCAGGCGCTCGAGCAGCGCGGGCAGCGCCAGGAATTTGCGGAAAACCACCGCCTCGAAGCTGTTGAAAAGGAGCTCCTCCACCCCGGCGCGTCCGTCAAGCCAGGTGGCCAGCCGATGCTCGGCCTCCGCGGCCGGCAGGTAGGCGCCCGTCGCCGCCAGCCGACCGTAGGCCCAGGGTGTCGCCACGCCGACTGAGGCCGGCTTGAACAGCAGCACCCGCCGCCCATGCAGCCGCGCCGCAGCCGCCGCCGGCAGCGGTTCGACCTGCTCACCGCGCCCGCGCATCACCACCGGCCCGCCGGGCAGAAACAGGGGGCAATCAGATCCGATCCGCGCGGCCAGCGCCGCCAGGGTGTCCGCCCCGAGACGGGCGCCGCCCAGCTGGTTGAGCGCGCGCAACGCCGCCACCGCGTTGCTGCTCCCGCCGCCCAGCCCCGCGCCCGTCGGGATGCGCTTCGCCAGCCGGAAGGCCGCCGCCCCCCGCCAGCCCGTCTCCGTGGCGAACGCCGCCGCCGCCTGCAGCACCAGATTGTCGCCGTCGACCGGCACCGCCGGATCGTCGCACTCGAGGGTGAACTGACTTGCGGCCTGGGCCTTGGGATCTTCGACCCTGGCCGTCAGTTCGTCTCCGAAGTCCAGCGGCGCCGCCACCGACAGGAGGTCGTGATAGCCGTCGGGGCGCCGGCCGGTCACGGCGAGAAAGAGGTTGATCTTGGCCGGCGAGAAGAGCGTCAGGGTCTGCGGCGGATGCACCGGACTCAAGGACTTAACCGCCGCCGCCGCCGAATAAACACTAATCGGCGCCGGCCCGCGCCGGGGCGGTTTTTGAGTTTAATTCCGCCGGCCGAGCGCCCAACCTGTTGGCCCCATGGCCTGCGAACTCATCCTCGCGCTCGACGCGCCCGCGCCCCGCGACGTCGCCCTCGTGCTCCGCCAGCTCGGCGGCCGGGTGCGCTGGGTCAAAATCGGACTCGAGATGTTCACGGCCTGCGGGCCCGATTGCGTGCGCGAGGTGGCCGACCTCGGATTCAAGGTTTTCCTCGATCTCAAGCTGCACGACATCCCCCACACCGTCGCGCGGGCAGTTGAGTCGGCCGGCCGCCTGCCCATCGGCATGCTGACGCTGCACGCCGCCGGCGGGCGCGCCATGCTGCGCCAGGCGGTCGACGCCCAGCGGCAGGCCGCGCCGCACCTGCTCCTGCTGGGAGTCACGGTGCTCACCTCGCTCGACGGCGCCGCCCTGCGCGAGCTCGGCGTCGACGCCTCGCCCGAGACGCAGGTCGGGCGCCTCGCCCGGCTGGCGGTCGACGCCGGCGTGGGCGGCATCGTCTGTTCGCCGCTGGAAATCGCCCCGCTGCGGGCGCAACTTTCCCCCAACGTCAAACTGGTCGCCCCCGGGATCCGCCCCGTCGGCTCCGCGGGTCGCGATGACCAGGCCCGCGTGATGAATCCGGCGGAGGCCGCCCGCGCCGGGGCCGATTTCATCGTGGTCGGGCGGCCCGTGCTGAAAGCGCCCGATCCGGCGGCCGCCGCCGGTGCGATTATCGAAGAGCTCGGTAGCAAATCAGGTCAAAGAGACCACTGACCACAGGACCATGGACAACAGGACCTCCAGCCATGAGAGACTACACCAAAATCGAAGCCTGGAAACTCGCGGACGATCTGACGATCGCCATCTACGAAGCCACCCGATCATTTCCTCGTGAGGAGCTTTTTGGCCTTACCAGCCAGCTCCGCAGAGCTGGCTACTCGGTTCCGGCAAATATTGTTGAGGGTTCATCCCGGGAGAGCAAACGGGACTACTTGCACTTTCTTTATATAGCCCGCGGCTCATTGTCGGAGTCCCAATATTTTATTCACCTAGCACATCGCCTGGACTATCTGCCGACCGAGTCCGCCGAATTACTGAACGATCAGGTGAAACGGACGTTTGGCTGCCTGCACGGTTTAATTCGGGCGGTCGAAAAGGAGGCCGGAACCGGTCGAAAGCTTGCCGCCACAATAACAAGCCTGCTTGCTCTCGGCATCGCCCGTTGGGCCGTCAACGGCATACCAGCTGGTTGACGGGTTGTGGCCTGGCGGTCCTGTTGTCCCGTAGTCCCGTGGTCTTGTCGTCCTTCAAATGAGCCGCACCGCCGCCATCCTCCTCGCCGCCGGACAGGGCCGCCGCATGGCGGCGAGCGTGCCGGACAAGATTCTCGCGTCCCTGGGCGGCCGGCCGGTTTTCGCCCACTCCGCCGGCGCCTTCGTCGCCAGCGGCGTCGCCGATTTCTATCTCATCGTCCATCGCGACGCCCGCCAGGCGCTCGAGCTTTCCGCCTACGCCCCGACCCCGGCCCTGTTCGTCCGCGGCGGGCGGGAGCGGCAGGATTCGGTCGCGGCCGCGCTCGCGGCGGTGCCCGGCGACATCGACTACGTCTTCATCCACGACTGCGCGCGGCCGCTTGTCCGGCCGGAGCAGCTGCACGCCCTGCTCAAGGTCGTGCACCGCGACGGCGCCGTCGTCCTGGCCCACCGCGTCACCGACACGGTCAAGCAGCTTCCCGCCCGGGGCCGCGCCCCGGCGCGGGTGCGGCCCGCGACCCTCGACCGCTCCCGGCTGTGGGCGATGGAAACGCCTCAGGTTTTCGCCCGCGAACTCATCACGCGCGCCTACGAGCGCGTCGCCCGCCGGGGCCGGCGCATCACCGACGATGCCCAGGCGGTGGAGCTCCTCGGCCGGCCCGTGACCTTCCTCGAGAATCCCCTCGCCAACCCCAAGCTCACCACCGCCGCGGATCTGGCGTATCTGGAGTTCCTGCTGCAACGGGAGGCGCCCTAGCGGCTCCACCGGGGACGCGGTTTTCTTGCCCCGCGTTCCGCAATCCGGTATCAACAATCCCCGATGACTAGAATCGGCCACGGCTACGATATCCACCGCACCGCCCCGGGCCGCCCGCTGGTGCTCGGCGGCGTGCGCTTCGAGTCTGACTTCGGCCTCGAGGGCTACTCCGACGCCGATTGCGTGACCCACGCGATCTGCGACGCGCTCCTCGGCTCGGCCGGCCTGCCTGACATCGGCCATTTCTTCCCCAACACCGATCCGCGGTACGCCGGCGCCGACTCCCAGCTCCTCCTCCGCAGCGTGGTCGCCGAATTGCGCCAGCGCGGCTGGGTGCCGGTCAACGTCGACGCCACGGTCATCGCGGAAAAGCCGCAGATCGCGCCGCGGTTGGACGAAATGAAGGCGGTGCTGGCGCAATCCACCGGCCTGCCGGCGGCCGCGATCGGGCTGAAGGCGACGACCCACGAGGGCGTCGGCGAGCTCGGCCGTGGTCTGGCCATCGCCGCCCACGCCGTGGCGCTGATCGAAAAGCTCTAGCCGCGGGTTGGCCCGAGCCGCCATGCGCCGTTTTGCCGTCCTCTGGCTGCTGGCCTCCGGCCTCTGGCTTCTGGTCGCCGGGTGCGGCCGACGGGAGACCAACGTCCAGCGCGGAGACCGCGAGCAGGTGCTCCACCGCGGCATCGGCTCCGAGCCGGGCGACCTGGATCCGCAGCTCGCCACCGGGCTGGCCGAGCAGTGCGTGACCTCGGCGCTGTTCGAAGGCCTGGTGCGCGAGGACGCGCGCGACCTCCACCCCGTGCCCGGCGTGGCCGACCACTGGGAGGTCTCGCCCGACGGGCTGGCCTACACCTTTCACCTGCGCGCCGACGCCCGCTGGTCCGACGGCACGCCGGTCACGGCGCCGGATTTCGTCGCCTCCTACCGGCGCATCCTCACGCCGTCGCTCGCGGCGGACAACGCGACCCTGTTCTACGTGCTGCTCAACGCCGAGGCCTTCAACCGGGGCCGCCTGGCCGATTTCGGGCAGGTCGGCTGCGCGGCGCTCGACGCGCACACGCTGCAGTTCACCCTGGCCCACCCGGCGCCCTACTTCCTGGCCCTGCTGACCCAGACGCCGTTCCTGCCGGTCCCCGTGGCGGCGATCGCGAAAGAGGGACCGGCCGACCAGCGCGGCAATCCCTGGACGAAGCCCGGCCACCTCGTCGGCAACGGGCCGTTCACCCTCCAGTCGTGGCAGCCGAACCGGGAGATCGTGGTCACCAAGTCGCCCACTTACTGGGACGCGACCCGCGTCCGGCTGCAGGCGATCCATTTCTATCCGATCGACAGCCGGGAGGCGGAGGAACGCGCGTTCCGGGCCGGGCAGCTCCACGTGACCTACACGCTGCCGGCGGGCAAGGTCGACGCCTACCGCCGCGACGCGCCGCGGCTGCTGCGGATCGACCCCTACCTCAACACCTACTTCTTCCGCGTGAACGTGCGCCGGCCCGGCCTGGACGACGAACGCGTCCGCCGCGCGCTCGCGCTGGCCATCGACCGCGCGGCGATCACCGACCACATCCTCCGCGGCGGCCAGCAGCCGGCGGCCTCGCTCACCCCGCCGGGGCTCCCGGACTACGCGCCGCCGGCGGGCGACGGCACCGATTTCGCCGCCGCGCGGCGCCTGCTCGCCGAGGCCGGCCATCCGGGCGGAAGCGGGCTGCCGCCACTGGAGATCCTCTTCGACAACTCCGGGAACCTGCGGCTGGTGGCCGAGGCCGTGCAGGAGATGTGGCACCGCGAGATCGGCGTCGACGTGCG
>DATJUU010000267.1:0-6970 GCA_035502155.1 Opitutaceae bacterium | reverse complement strand
GGAGGTCCTGGTCGATGTCGCGGCCGGCTTCCTCGTCCGCCGCACGGGCGGCTGAAAATCACGATTGCGGATTCGTTTCACCACGAATCCAACGGCCGTCGCTCTTCGAGCTATGGCCGGCAGGCACGAATGGTCACGAATGCTTTTTTGACCACGGATTACACGGATTTCCACGGATTTTTGCTCCTACCGAAGGAACAACGAAAACGAAGTCTGGGTTGTTCGCCCCTCCGTTTTCTCTGTTGCCTCCTGTGAAAACAGATCCGCGCCGATCCGTGTAATCCGTGGTGAAAAAAGAAGTCCGCTGTCGCCTATTCCAGATGGGCGTCGAGCGTGATCTCGGTCTTCAGCAGGCGCGAGATCGGGCAACCGGCCTTTGCGCCGGCGGCGAGCTCGGCGAACTTTTCCGCCGTCACGCCCGGGACCTTCGCCCGCGTCTCCAGGTGGACGGCCGTCACGGTCCAGCTCGTCTGCGGATGGTTCTCCAGCGTCACGGCGGCGGTGGTGGCGATGGTGTCGGCGGTGAAGCCGGCCTGGGTGAGCGCGGCGGACAGGGCCATGGAGAAGCAGCCGGCGTGCGCCGCGCCGATCAACTCTTCGGGGTTCGTGCCCGGGCCGTTTTCGAAACGGGTGCCGAACGAGTAGGGCGCGTCGCGCAGGACGGTGCTTTCGGTGGAGATGGTGCCGCGGCCGGCCTTGAGGTTGCCGCGCCAGACGGCGGAGGCTTTGCGTTTCATGGGTGAGGAGGGGTTGCCCGCACTGAATCCGCTTCGGCGGCCCGCGCCAGTGCCGGATTCCGAATTTCGGATTGGCACCACCACAGATTTCACGGATGCGCACGGATGTCTTTTCACCACCGATGGACACTCATCTCCACTGAAGGCACGGCCGTTATGGGGCGATTACATCCGACAGCAGTGATCCGTGCCAATCAGTGTAATCAGTGGTGGAAGGGAATCGGCCTTCAGAATTCCCCGTCATCTCGACTTCCAATTCGCGGCGATTTGCCCTAATTCTATCCGCTTGCCGCAAAAACCCGAGAGTCCGTTCGTCGCCCCCGGCGACCAGATTGAGATCCACCTGCCCGACGGCCGCACGCTGCGCGGGCCGCGCGGCGCGCCGGTCGGTCGCCTGCTCGCGCCCCTCACCGCCGAGCTGCCGGCGCCGCTGGTCGGCGCCGTGGTCAACGGCGAGCTGGAGGAGCTCACCTTTCCGGTCGCGATGGAGGCGCGGGTCGAGCCGCTGACGATGGCCGACACCGACGGGGCGCGGATCTACCGCCGCTCGCTCACCTTCCTGCTCGAGGCCGCCTACATGCGGCTGCACCCCGGCGCCCGGCTCTACGTCGACCACTCCCTCGCCTCGGGCGGGTACTTCTGCAACGTGGGCGGGCGGCCGCCGCTCTCCGGCGCCGAGCTCAGGGAGCTGGAGGCGGAGATGCGCCGCCTCGTGGCCGAGGACCTGCCGATCACCGGCCGCGAGACGCCGCTGGCCGAGGCGATCGCCTGGTTCGAGCAGCGCAAGGACCAGGAGAAGGCGCGCCTCATGCGCCACCGCCGCAAGGCCACCGTCACGCTCTACACCCTCGGCACCTGCGTCGACTACCACCACGGCTACATGGTGCCGTCAACCGGCTACCTGAAATGGTTCCAGCTCGTCGCCATGGACCACGGCTTCGCGCTCCGCTACCCGCGCCAGCACTCCCCGACCAAGCTCGGGCCGATGGTCGACTACCCCAAGCTCCTGGCCGCGTTCCGCCAATACGGCGACTGGCTCGACCGCCTCGGCATCTCCAGCGTGGGGGCGCTCGACGGCGCCATCGACGCCGGACGCAGCCGCGAGATCGTCCTCGTCTCCGAGGCCCTGCACGAGCAGCACATCGCCGAGATCGCCCGCCAGATCGCCGACCGCCGCGGCCGCGCGCGGCTGGTGCTGATCTCCGGCCCGTCGTCCTCCGGCAAGACCACCTTCTCCCGCCGCCTCGCCGTGCAGCTGCTGGCCCTCGGCCTCTCGCCCTTCGCGCTCGAGCTGGACAACTACTTCATCGACCGGGAGCACACCCCGCGCGACGCGGACGGCGAGCTCGACTACGAGACGATCGACGCCCTCAACCTCGCGCGCCTCGGCGCCGACCTCGAGCACCTGCTCGGCGGCGCGGAGGTGCGCCTCCCGCGCTACAACTTCACCACCGGGCGGCCGGAGGCGGGCGACACCGTGCGCCTGCGGCCGGAGCAGCTCATCATCCTCGAGGGCATCCACGGCCTCAACCCGCGGCTGCTGCCGCCGGCCCTCGCCGGGCAGTCGTTCAAGATCTACGCCTCGGCGCTGACCCAGCTCAACCTCGACCGCCACAACCGCGTCTCGACCACCGACACCCGGCTGATCCGGCGGATCGTGCGCGACGCCCGCGACCGCGGCTACAACGCCGCCGACACCATCGGCCGGTGGGAGTCGGTGCGCCGCGGCGAGAAGCTGCACATCTTCCCCTTCCAGGAGAACGCCGACGTGATGTTCAACTCGGCGTTGGTCTACGAGATGGCGGTGCTCGGGCCGCTGGCCGAGCCGCTGCTGCGGCAGGTCGAGCCGGGCACGCCCGCGTTCATCGAGGCGCGGCGGCTGCTGGCCTTCCTCGAGTGGTTCGAGCCGGTGAAGCCCGACTGGGTGCCGGACAACTCGATCCTGCGCGAGTTCATCGGCGGCTCGATCCTGAAGGACTTCAAGCTCTGGCGCTCCTGAGCATCCGGAAGATCGAGGGCGGAGTCATTTCCACCACGGATTTCACGGATGGGCACGGATCATCCCCTGGAAGGATCCATCCGCGCATATCCGTGTGATCCGTGGTGAAAAAACTTCCGCCGGCCGGAGGGGCCCGGGCTAGCTTTCGTTGATGATCCCGGGATCGATGATGCCGAGCTTGCCATCCGAGCCGCGCTGGATGACGAGCCAGAACTCGTACTGCACCGCCATGCGGCGCGGCGTCGGGGCGAAGCGGTCATCGATGAGCAGGGCCTCCGGAGCGACGCTGGGGAGCCGGTGGAAGACCTCCAGCCCCAGGGGGTCCTCGACCTTCTCCGCCGGCGGATGCCGGCGGACAAACGCGATCCCGACGGGGTAGAAGACCTCGGCGCCGCCCTTGGGGCTGACGACGAACTTCAGCGTGGCTCCGGGGGCCGTGACGTGCAGGACTTCCCCCTCAAGCCGAACGCGGCCGGACTTGTCCATGCCCAGGCCCATCGTGGCCTGGGTGAAGCAGCTTCGGTTGGGCGCGGCCGGGGCGCAGACTTCGTTGAATTCAGTCACGGTGAGCGTGACCACGGTCGGTTCCAGGGAATGCGCGGGCGGTTGAACCGCCGGGCCGGGCTTGGTGCCCGGATCGGTTGTCGACTGCGCACGGCTGCAGACGGCGCCGGCCAGCAGGGCCAGGCCGAGCAGCAGGGCGGTGGTGCGTGGGGTTGTTTTCATGGCTGGATCTTCGGGGTTGGGCGGGTTCGGGGGAACTCATGGCGGCGGCGCGCTAATCCGTTTCGGGCCAGGGATCGAGCGGGACGTAGCCAAGGGAAGTGAGCAGCGTGATCCAGGCGTGCGCCTCCCCGGGGCGCCCCAGGTGGGCCGCGGCGCGCGCGGCGGGATCGAGCAAGCGCCGGTCGCGGGTGCCGGCCAGGCGCGGCGCGAGCAGTGCGGCGGCGCGTTCCCAGTGGCGCAGCGCCGCGGCGCCGTTGCCGTCCCGGGAGACGATCTCGCCCGCCACCACGCAGGCCAGGGCGCATTCGCCGAGGTCGGCGTCGGCCGCCCCGCCGTCGTGGATCAGCCGTTCGCCCAGTTCCACCGCGCGCGCGGCGGCGGTTTCCGCGTCCGGCCGGCCGGCGGCGGCGCGCAGCTGGGCCTCGAGCCGCCAGGCCGTCACCAGCCAGCGGGCGAATTTGCGGTCGGAGGGCTCCGCGGCCGCGAGGTGCTCGAGCGAGGGCCGGACGTCGCCCACCAGGCGGGTCGCCTCCGGGAGGTCGCCCTGCCGCCGGGCCAGCAGGGCCGCCTGCAGGCGGTAATGGAGGTGCGCCCCCGCCCAATGGCGGTTGGCCGGATCGTAGGCCACGAGCGCGTCCATCAGCCGGCAGGCCTCCTTCAGCCGCTGCCCGGCCTCGGCGAGCCGGCCGGTGGCCAGGTAGATGTTGGACTGGAACACCAGGGAGTCCGCCAGGTTGAACCGCCAGGGCATCGTGCGCGGCTCGGCCAGCGTGAGCGCCTCGAGGTCGGTGGTCTGGGCGACATACTGGTCCAGCGCCTCCACGAATTCGCCCTGCTCGTCGGCGATGCTGCCGAGCCAGGAATGGACGTCGGCGATCTGGAAGCGCAGGTCCGGGTCGTTCGGATTCGGCGCCAGCAGCTTCTCCCGGGTCGCCAGTTCGGCGAGGAAGCCGGCGCGGGCCGCCGCGGATTCGCCGCGCGCCCGGTGCACGGCGGCGAGATTGTGCTGGCCGAAGGCGAGCTCGCTGAGCCAGGCGGGGCGCGAGGGGTTGAGCGCCGCGAGCGCCTGGCCGGTGTTCTGGTAACGGGTCATCCAGGCGGCGGCGGCGGCCAGCTCCCCGCGCTTCCAATGCACCTGGCCGACCCCGAATTCCGCCTGGCCGCGCGTGAAGAGCATGTCCCCGTCCTCCGGGTGCCGGGCCGCGAGCACGGCGGCGCGGCGGTACGCCTCGGCATACGAGGCCAGCGCCTCGGCATAGCGCGCCTGCTCCAGCCGGAGCCCGCCGATCTGGGTCAGGGCCTGCGCCAGGTGCCTGAGGGTGGCGTCGTCGAGGTCGCGCGCCTCCTGCGTCGCGAAATAGGCCAGCGCCTGGTCGCCCACCGCCTCGAGGACGTCGAGCCGGCCGACCTTCTCGAGCTGGGTGCGGAGGTCGCCGAGCATGAAGCCGAGGATGTCGACGGCCCGGGCCCGCTCCCGGTCGGCGGCGCGCTCCGCGCGGGTGGCGCGCACCGCCTGCCACGCGCTCACGACCGTGCCCGCGACGAGGGCCAGCGCCACCCCGGCGGCGGCGGCGGTGCCCAGGCGGTGGCGCCGGACGAAGCGCACGAGGCGGTAGGTGCCGCTCGGCGGCCGGGCGGT
Source organism: Opitutaceae bacterium (assembly GCA_035502155.1). Classification (GTDB taxonomy): domain Bacteria; phylum Verrucomicrobiota; class Verrucomicrobiia; order Opitutales; family Opitutaceae; genus Fen-1467. The sequence continues at coordinate 1,869 of DATJUU010000267.1, read as the reverse complement.
CACCGGCTGGCAGTGCAGGTACCGCTCGATGTCCGCCGCCAGCGCCGTCGGCGTCTCGTAGCGGCGGGCGCGGTTTTTCTCCATCGCCTTCATCACGACCCAGTCGAGGTCGCCGCGCAGGAGCAGGGACAGCCGGGCGGGGTCGGTGCCGCGGAGCCGGGCGATCGTCATCCGGTCGGCGGCGTCGAGGGTGGAGAGATTCGTGGAGGGCCGGGGCGGCTCGACTTCGCGGATGATCCGGCGGATCTCGTCCAGGCCGGCCTGGAGGAGCGACTTGGGATCGAACGGCGGCCGGCCGGCGAGCAGTTCGTAGAGGAGGACGCCGAGGGAGTAGATGTCGCTGCGGGTGTCGATGTCGATCCCGCTCAGCTCGGTCTGCTCGGGACTCATGTACGCGGGGGTCCCGATGAACTGCTCGAACGCGGTGAACAGGGTCTGGTCGGTGAGGCGGCCCTGGGTGGCCTTGGCGATGCCGAAGTCGATCACCTTCGTCACCGGCACGCCGTCGTGGAGGGTGACGAGGATGTTCGAGGGCTTGAGGTCGCGGTGGATGATGCCCTTGTGGTGGGCGTGCTGCACCGCCTGGCAGACCTGGGTGAAGAGGGCGAGGCGGCCCGGGGTCGGCAGGTTGTTCTCGTCGCAATACTTCGTGATCGACAGCCCCCGGACCAGTTCCATGACGAAGAACGGCCGGCCGGAGTCCGTCGCCCCCGCGTCCAGGATCTGGGCGATGTTCGGATGGTCCATGAGCGCCAGCGCCTGGCGCTCCGCGTCGAAGCGGGCGATGACGGCCTTGGTGTCCATCCCGAGCTTGATGATCTTGAGCGCGACGCGGCGCCGCACCGGCTCCTCCTGCTCGGCCATCCAGACGGTGCCGCAGCCGCCGACGCCGATCCGCTGCAGCAGCTTGTAGCGGCCGATCCGGCCGCCGGGGGCTTCGCTCGCGGCGGACGGCGCCTCGGGGGGGCCGGGAGCCGCCGGCGCGGCCATGAATCCGCCGGCCGAGTCGTGGGCCGCCAGCAACGCCTCGAGGCGGCGGCGCAGGTCGGCGTCGCCCTGGCAGGCGGTGTCAAGGAAGCGTGGCCGCTCCCCGGCGGGGAGGGCCACAGCTTCGGCGAAGATCCGCTCTTCGCGTTCGCGGGGGTCGGTCATGGGGCTTCAGCGGAGGCGGGGGGCCGGGCGTCGGCCGTCAGGACATCGTGACGGCCGCCGGGTCGTCGCCCAGGCCGAGGGTGGCCATGGCCTCGACGGCGACGGACCGCCGCGCCGGGCGGCCAACGGCCGGCGCCGCTGCGACGGACGCGCGCGGGCTGGCGGTGGCGCGGACTTCGTAGGGGCGACGCGGGGAATAATCGGTGCTGCAGATTCCCAGCAGGCCGACGAGCCAGGCGAACCCGGCGACGTGCCAGACCGCGGGGGTGGCGGCGGAGGAGAAACCGAGGCAGGTGGCGACCGCCAGGAAGCCAAGGGCGGCGGAGGCGACGAGGGAGATGACAGCGGGAAGACGTTTCATGGGGGCGGGGGGTTGCGGGTGGGAGAGTTGAGTGGATTCAACTCCCAATGCGCCATCCGCCTCCCCAAAGGATCATTTATTTCCGCCGGGCGCGGCCGGCCGTGCCTCCGAACCCGTCGGGCGGGGTCTCAGCCGTGCCGGCTGCGGTTGATTTCCTTGAACAGCCAGGCGCGGGCGTAGGTCCAGTCGCGTTTGGCCGTGGGCACCGCGACGCCCAGCACCCCGGCGGCTTCCTCGATGGTGAGGCCCGCAAAGTAGCGGAGTTTCACCAGCTCGGCCTTGCGGGCGTCGTGGCGGGCGAGAAGTTCCAGGGTTTCGTGGACCGCCAGCAGCTCCTGGTCGTCGGTCGCGGGCGC
>DATJUU010000266.1:0-3184 GCA_035502155.1 Opitutaceae bacterium | reverse complement strand
GCCGCAGACGCCGTAGGGCAGCGCGCCCCAGAGCAGGTAGGGGCGGAACTTGCCCCAGCGCGACCGGGTGCGGTCGGCGATCACCCCCATCAGCGGATCGGCGAAGGCGTCCCACAGGCGGATGACGAAGAGCATCGTCGCAACCGCCGCCGGCAGCAGGCCCCAGACGTCGACGTAGTAGTACGTCAGGAAGATGTTGAACGTCTGGAAAAACAGGTTCGAGGCGGTGTCGCCGAGCGCGTAACCGAGATATTCGCGCAGCGACAGGCGGTCGTCGCGCCCGGGCGGGGTGGGGGGCATCGGGGCCGACGCTAGCCGCGGCGCTCCGGCCAACAAGCCGATAGTGCCCCATGCCGGATTCGCCTTTTCCCACGAATGCACACGAATCTTCACGAATGAAACTGGAGGGTCGTGGAGTTCCTCAGGAAAGAAAGGGGCCCCGCCAAGCCTTGGGAACGTTGGGGCAAAAGGATTCGTGGCCATTCGTGTGCATTCGTGGGAGCCCAGCTTCGATTTTTGACTTCCGGCCTCGGCGCGGCACTAGTGACGGCGACGCCCCCGCCATGAAGCCCGCCTACCGTGCCGCCGTCCTCGCCGCCTGCCTGCTGGCCGGCCCCACCCTCCCGGCCGCGCCGGAAGTCATCAATCTCTGGCCCGGCCCGCCGCCGGGCGACACGGTCCAGCTGCCGCCGGAGACCAACCTGACCCGGTCCACGGACCACCTCGCCGGCGGCCGCCCGTACATCCGCCTCGGCAACATCTCGACGCCGACGATCACCGTCTATCCACCACCGGCCGGACACAACACGGGGACGGCGGTCGTCGTCTGTCCAGGCGGCGGCTACCGCATCGTGTCGATCGACCTCGAGGGCACCGAGATTTGCGACTGGCTGAACTCGCTGGGCGTCACGGCCGTGCTCCTGAAATACCGCGTGCCGGCCCGCGAGGGCGAGCCGCGGTACCTCGCGCCGCTGCAGGACGCCCAACGCGCCCTCGGCCTCGTGCGCGCCCACGCCGGGGCGTGGGGCATCGACCCGCACCGCGTCGGCGTCATCGGCTTTTCCGCCGGCGGCGACATGGCCGCGATCCTGAGCAACGACTACGCGGAACGCGCCTATCCGCCGGTCGACGCCGCCGACCGGCTCGGCTGCCGGCCGGACTTCACGCTGCTGATCTATCCCGCCTACCTGGTCGGCAAGGACAACGTGCTGGCGCCGGAGGTGAAGCCGCCGCATGCGCCGGAAACGCCGCCGACGTTCCTCGTCCAGGCGGAGGACGATCCCATCCGCGTGGAGAACGCGTTCTACTATTACCTTGCCCTGCACCGCGGCGGCGTGGCGGCGGAGCTGCATCTCTACCCGACCGGCGGGCACGGCTACGGCCTGCGCCGCACCGATGCCACCGCCACCACCTGGCCGGACCGCGCCGCCGACTGGCTCAAGGCCGGCGGCTGGCTGGCGCCCGCCCCATGAACCGGCACCTCCGCGTTTTCGCTGCGCTCCTGCTCGCCGGGCTGCTGGCGGCCGCGCCCGCGGCGCGCGCCACACCCGGCTACTGGCGGGCCGAGATCGACCAGCTGACGGCCGCCGATGCGACGCATCCGCCGCCGGCCGGCGCGGTCCTCTTCGTCGGCAGCTCCTCGATCAAATTCTGGACGACGCTGGCCGCGGATTTTCCCGGGGTCGCGACCATCAACCGCGGCTTCGGCGGCTCGGAGCTGGCCGACAGCGTCTACTACGCCGACCGCATCGTGCTCCCCTACCGCCCGCGCCTCGTCGTGCTCTACGCCGGCGACAACGACCTCTGGGCCGGGAAGTCGCCCGAGACGGTGCTGGCGGACTTCCGCGCCTTCCGCGCCAAGGTGCACGCGGCGCTGCCGCAGACCCGGATCCTCTTTCTCGCCATCAAGGAGTGCCCGGCGCGAGTCAGGGTCCGCGACGCCGTCCGCCGGGCCAACCGGCTGATCGCCGCCGACTGTGCGGCCCAGCCGGGCTGCGAGTTTCTCGACGTGGCCACGCCGTTGCTCGCGCCGGACGGGGGTTTCCGCCCCGAGCTGTACCGCGCCGACGGGCTGCACTTGTCGGCCGCCGGCTATGCGGTCTGGACGCGGGTGCTGGCGCCGCACCTGCAGCCCTGAGGCGGAGGACGCGCTCCTCCGCCACCACGCCCTGCTCCGCGCGGGCCGCGGATCACGGCGCGGCCGCCGGGGCGACCGCGAGACCCTGGGCGGAGAACCACGCGGCCACGGGATCATCCGGCAGCGCCTTGAGGCCGGCGACGACGCATTTCGCGTTCATCACGGCGCCATCCCAGCCGGTGTGGACCGTCTCGCCCAGGGGTCGCGCCGGCGTCGGGTTGGGCACGTAGAGGATGTCGGTCTCGGTCTTGCCCAGCTGGTCGAGGCGGCGGGCGCTCAGCTCGTTGAGGTCGATGAAGCCGGCGTGTTCGGCCTGCGCCACCTGCTCCGCCCAGCTGGCGAACGTGTCATGGTCGCGTCGGATGCGGCCGTCGGCCTCCCAGCGCTTGCGCGGGATGAGCGAGCAGACGACGGGCGCGGCGTGCCTGGCGCGGATCTGGGCGATGAACTGGCGAAGGTACCAGCCGTAGGTGTGGACGACTTCCGGCTGCCCGGCGCGGCGGTTGATGATGGTCTCGGTTTCGTCGCCGAGGCCGCGGAGTTCGCCGACGCTGCGCGCCGGGTCGCCGCCGTCGTTGGTGCCGAACTGCAGGATCACGACGTCGCCCGGCTTGATCAGGTCAACCATGCGCGGCCAGTTGGCGCCGAGGAAGCTGCGGGCGCTGGTGCCGCCGAGGGCGCGATTGACGACGTTCACCTTGGCCGGGTCGAAGAGGAACGTCAGCGGCGCGCCCCAGCCCCACTGGCCCAGGTTGGTGCCGTCGCCGGCCGACCCGTTGCGCACGGTCGAGTCGCCGATCAGCCAGAGGGTGGGAAGCCTCGGATCGACGGGGAAGGGCGGGGAATACTTCTCCGGCCCGGGCGGCCCGGCCTGGGTGCGCATGTCGAGGCCGTGGGTGTCGACGGGCGGACGGGGGGCGGCGGGCCCCGCGGGCGGCGGAGCCGGCTGGGCGGAGAGGACCGGGACGCCGCTGGCGGCACCGGCCAGGCCGAGCGCGAGAAAAAACACGGGGCTTTTCACGGCCGCACGCTAGCGCGCCGCCGGGC
>DATJUU010000265.1:0-16086 GCA_035502155.1 Opitutaceae bacterium | reverse complement strand
CGCCAGCTGGCCGCCAACTCCGGTGTCGACGGCGGCGTCGTGGTCCAGAAGGTGCTCGAGGGCAAGGGCAACTTCGGCTACAACGTGGCCTCCGGCGACTACGAGGACCTGGTGAAGGCCGGCGTGGTCGACCCGACGAAGGTCACCCGCATCGCGCTGCAGAACGCCTCGTCCATCGCGGGGCTGCTGCTCACCACCGAGGCCATGATCACCGAAATCCCGGAGAAGAAGGACAAGCCGGCCATGCCCCCGGGTGGCGGCGACATGGGCGACTACTGAGTCGGCCGCGGCTGAATCAGCAACGCGTCACCTTCAAGGCGCTCCGGTTTTCCGGAGCGCCTTTTTCATGCGCCGGCGCCTCAGTACGGATGACTCTGCATCGATCCGGATTCCGGGGCTTCGGGGGCAAAGACAAACGCCATGCCCCGGGCGTAGGACTCCGCCTTCTCCCCCGAGTGGCGCATGCCGTCAATCAGGCGAAACTGGTAGGCGAACCCGGGGTAGTGGTAACCGGCCAGCTGGCCGTTAAATCGCTCGATGGCGGCGCGAAAGTCCGGCCACTCGTTTTCCGCCGCGGTCATGAACAGGCGCGCCTTCAGCGGCCGGCCGGAGCGGGCTAGCGCCTCCGCGTGCTCCGCCATCCAGGGCGCGGCTTCGCGCACGGCCGGACTGGCGGCGATGTAGCCCTGGAAGAGGTCGGGCTCGGTGTCCATCGCGTAGAGAGTGAACAGCCCGCCCAGCGAGCTGCCCGCCAGCACCCGCCGGGTTGGATCGACGCGGTACTCGTGCTCCACGAAGGGAATGATCTCCTCTTTGAGGCTGCGCAGGAAATCCGCGGCGTGCCCCGATGGACCGCCCGCGCTGGTCAGCGGCACCGGGGTGAGCTCCCAGCGGCGGAGGTCATTGTAGTTCAAATTCTCGCCGGCGTAGCCAAGGCCGACGATGATGAATTCGGGAATGGCCCGATCCCAACTCATGTTGTCGTAGGACACCACGACGGTGGGGAAGTCCCAGTACCCGTCCGTGACGTACAGCACCGGATACCGGCGGCCGGGGTTCCGGGCGTAGGACGCCGGCAGGTGGACTTCGAGTTCATAATGCCGGCCGTCGGCCGAGGGCGGCAGGGGGCGGATCTGCGAGTTGGCGATGACAAACGGCGGATACTCCGGTGCGGCGGCCAGGGCGGCGCCGGCGCTCAGCGCAAACCACAGGGGCAAGGCGGGGAGGACCAAGCGGGGGTGCATGCCGTCGAATGGTGCACCAAACCTCCGCGGAGTCCAACGGCCGCGCCGATTCGCGGCGCCGCGGCGGCGGTCCCGCCTACGGGGTCCGCGCCGCGGCGAAGGTGTGGCCGATCGAGTTGAGATGGCCGCTGATGCGCCGCAGGGCGTTGAACATGTCCAAAAAATAGGTGCTGGAGGCGATCGCGCCGGCGTCGTTGGGATTGATGCGCTGGTAGTGGCGCCGCTGGACGTCGATGCACCAATTCTTCAGGGTCTCGCCCTCGCGCAGGAACTGGCGGGCGAGGTTGCGGTCGCGGGTCGTCAGCACCGAGATGGCCATGTCGAGCCGCCGCTCCACCCGGCGCTGCATCTCGGCCACGTCGGCGGCGTCCTCCGCCGGCAGGGGCGCCGGGCGCTCGGCGTGCTTCAGCACCTGGGCGCAGAGATCGCGGTCGATGAGGTCGCCGATCGATTCGAGCTGGCTGGCGAAGTGGAGCAGGCCGAAGCGCAGCTCGCTGTCGCGGGGGTTGAGCTCGTCGGCGGGAATCAGGCTGAGGTACTGCTTGATGGCGGTGTGCAGCTCGTCGACGTGGTCGTCGCGCTGCCGCACCTGACGGGCGAGGTCGGCCGAGGCCTGCTGGTAGGCGGCCCAGACGCCGGCGAGCATGGCGCGGATCTCGTCGGCCTGGCGGAGGATTTCCCGCGACGCGTTGGCCAGGGCGAAGGCCGGGTGCTCGAGGGCGCGCGGGTCGAGGTGGGTGGACACGGCCCCGGCGGGCGCGGCGACGGGCGCCGGGCGGAGCAGGCGGCCGAGCCAGCCGGAGAGCAGGCCGGCGACCGCGATGCCGATGAGCGCGGCGACGAGATTGAAGCCGGTGTGCAGGTTGGCGCCCACGCGCGCCAGCGACGCGCCCGAATCCGTGAGCCAGCGCACCAGCGGATCCCAGGCCAGCAGCAGGCCGCCCGCCACGACGCATTTAAGCACGAGGTTGGCCAGCGCCAACCGCCGGCCATCCCACGTGCGCCAGCCGGCGACGAGCGAGGTCAGGCCGAGCCCGAGGTTGGTGCCGATGACGACCGCCACCATCATGGGCAGGTTCACCGCGCCCGCCTCGCCCAGGGCCAGCGTGAGGCCGATGGAGGCGGTGGAGCTCTGCATCAGCATGGTGGCCAGCGCGGCGAAGAGCACGAGCGCCACCCGGTAGTGGGTCGCCACGGTGAGCACGGTCTCGAAGTCGGCGTTGCCCGCCAGCTCGCGGGCCGTGGCGCTGGTCAGGGTCATCGCGAGGAAGACGAACCCGAGGCCGAGGATGCTCTGGCCGATGCCGCGGATCGTCTCCGCCCGGCCGAACTGGAAGCCGAGCAGGCCGAGGACGAGGAAGAGCGAATAGTAGTCGAAAATGCGGAAGGAGATGAGCTGGACCGTGATGGTGATGCCGATGTTCGCGCCGAGCAGGAAGATGACGAGGCGGTCGGCGGCGATCCGGCCGGCGTTGAGCAGCTGCAGGGCGAACAGGGTCTGGGCGGTGGAGGAGGGGGCGACGGCACCGAACGCAAACCCCGCCAGCAGCGCGGTCGCGCGGCGCTGCTGCATCGACTCGACCCAATGGTGCATGCGCTCCCCGGCGAGGCGGTCGAGGCCTTTGCGCAGGAAGCGGATGCCGAAGAGGATGAGGGCGATCGCGCCCGCAATTTCCATCAAAACCATGGTTGGAAAGGGACGGAGGATGGGGCGGGGCTCCGTCCGAGGCAATCCCGCACGCAGTCCGCCGCGCCCCGGATCGGAGCGGTCGGGCGCCGCCGGCTCACGGCCGCGGCCTCAGGGCGAATACATCGGCGGCGGCTGGTTCGCGGGCGGGGCCGCGGCCGCCGCCTGGGCCTTCATCGCCGCCGCGTAAAGCTTCGTCTGGTAATCGAGCACCATCCGCGCGCCGTCGCCCTCGCGCCGGAAGGTCGCCTGGATCAGGCTCAGGTGCGGCTGCAGGATCCAGCAGAACTGCGCCCCGAGATTGTTCGGCTCGTCCATCAGCTGCAGGTACTGGATGTAGTGCTGCTTCCATTCGCCCTCGTCGGCCGCCACGTTGACGTACAGCTCGCGGGTGTCCGGGTCGCCCAGCGTCTGCACCGCCTTGTACTTTGATTTCAGGCTCTGGTAGATGTTGTTGAACTCGTCCTGCCGGCCGAAGGAGGTGTGGCTGAGCTTGCGGAATTGGAGGCGGAGGATGGTGCCGGCCCCGTCCACCGTGACGTCGACGCTGTCGAATCCGCCCTTCTTGTCCGCGATGGTGAGCACGGTCCAGTCGCCCGCCTTGCGGGTGCCGAGCACCGGCACGCCCGGATCGAGGCGGCCTTCCGGCGTCAGTCCGTAGATATTGTTGTCGGCGACGACGTATTTGGCCACCGCGGCGGCGGCGAGGCCGGCGTAATCCCGGTTCGGCGGCACCTCGGGCGAGGGCGTCTGGCACGAGGCGAGCAGCAGGACCACAGGAACCGCAAACGCGAGCCGTTTCATGCCCCTAAGGTGAATCCGATCCCGGCGCGGGAGCAAGTTTAGTCCGCGCATGGCGGGGGCGTTCGCGCGGCGCCGCCGGTGGCGCTATAATTTGGTTTGGCATGGCGGAGGCCGAGTTGACATAACCGGGCGCAGAGCATCCATGAATCTCGTTGAGCAAGTCAGGCAGGCGGGCGTGGTCGGGGCCGGCGGCGGCGGCTTTCCCACCCATGTGAAGCTGGCGGGCAAGGCGGACACGGTCATCGCCAACGGCGCCGAGTGCGAGCCGCTGCTGCACAAGGACGCCGTGGTGATGGAGCACCAGGCGGCGGCGATTGTCCGCGGCGTGCAGTTGGCGATGGAGGCGGTGGGCGCCCGCGCCGGCATCATCGGCATCAAGGCCAAGAACCGGCACGCCGTCGAGGCGATGGAGGCCGCCTGCCGCGGCACGCCGGTCCGCGTGCACCTGCTCGGCGACTATTACCCGGCCGGGGACGAGTACGACCTCGTGCACGAGACCACCGGGCGCCTGATCCCGCCGGGCGGCATCCCGCTGCAGGTGGGCGCCGTGGTCTGCAACGTCGAGACCTTCGCCAACATCGCGGCGGCGGCCGAGGGCCGGCCGGTCACCACCAAGACGCTCACCATCGCCGGAGCCGTCCGCGCCCCGCGGACGCTCACGGTGCCGATCGGCACCAGCCTGCGCGACTGCATCGCCGCCGCCGGCGGCGCGACGGTGGACGACCCGGTGATGTGCATCGGCGGCCTGATGATGGGTGAGACCACCGCCGACCTCGACCGCCCCGTCATCAAGACCACCACCGGCGCCGTGGTGCTGGGGCGCGACCACCACGTCATGGAGCGCAAGCTCAAGCCCCCGGCGATCCAGAACGCCATCGGCAAGTCCGCCTGCGACCAGTGCCGCTACTGCACCGAGTACTGCCCGCGCTTCCTGCTCGGCTACGCGGTCGAGCCCCACCAGGTCATGCGCAGCCTCGCCTTCACCGCCACCGGCGCCGACTACTGGAACCAGTGGGCCGCGATGTGCTGTTCCTGCGGCCTGTGCACGCTCTACGCCTGCCCGGAGGAACTTTATCCGAAGGAGGCCTGCGACCAGTCCAAGGCCGAGATGAAGAAGGCCGACGTCAAGTGGACCGGGTCGATGACGGTCAAGCCGCACCCGATGCGCGACGGCCGGCGCGTGCCGATCAGGACCCTGATGAAGAAGCTGCACGTCCTGCAGTACGACCATCCGGCGCCGCTGCAGGAGGAGGTGCTGGCGCCGCGCCGCGTCGTGCTGGCGCTCAAGCAGGGCGCCGGCTCGCCCAACCAGCCGCTGGTCAGGGCGGGCGACCGCGTGGCCGCGGGCCAGCCGCTCGGCAGCCTGCCGGACAAGGCGCTCGGCGCCGTGATCCACGCCCCCTTCGCCGGCACCGTGGCCGAGGTCACCGCCGGCCACATCGTCCTCAACCGTTCCTGAGTGGAGTCCGCCATGAATGAAAAATCCCTCGGCATGATCGAGCTCTCGAGCGTCGCGGCCGGGTTCCAGGTCGCCGACAGCATGCTCAAGGCCGGCCACGTCCGCCTCTTCCTCTCCCGCTCCATCTGCTCCGGCAAATACATGGTGCTGATCGGGGGGGACACCTCCGCGGTCGAGAGCGCGGTCGCCGCCGGCGTCGAGGCGGCCAACGGCTGCGTGATCGACAGCTTCGTCATCGCCAGCATCCATCCCGACGTCATCACGGCGCTGGGCCGCACCTCGGTCGTGCCGCCGGAGGGCGCGCTCGGCATCATCGAGTCGTTCAACGTCGCCACCCTGCTGCGCGCGGCCGACGCGGCGGCGAAGAAGGCCACGGTGCAGCTGCTGGAAATCCGGCTGGCGATGGCGCTCGGCGGCAAGGCGTTCTTCACCCTCACCGGCGACGTCGCCTCGGTGCAGGACGCCGTGGCCGCGGCGCGGAAGGTGATCGCCGACGAGGGCATGCTGGTCAACGCGGTCGTGCTCCCGCGGCCGCACCCGGACGTCTACCGCGAACTGGTGTGAGCGGTCGCCGCGCCGGGACCGGCGCCGATTAAGGCTTGGCGGCGGCGTCCGCCGCGGTTCAGCTTGGAGCGATGGAAGTGACCATCCTCGGCTCGGGCACCTCGCAGGGCGTGCCGATGATCGCCTGCAAATGCCCGGTCTGCACCTCGACCGACCTGCGCAACCGGCGCACGCGCTGCAGCATCCACGTGGTGATGGACGGCCTGCACGTCCAGGTCGACGCGGCGCAGGAATTCCGCGAGCAGTGCCTGCGGGACGGCATCGACCGGCTGGACCTCTTCATCCTCACCCATGGCCACGCCGACCACGTGGCGGGAATGGACGACCTGCGGCGGTTCTGCGACCTGCTCGGCGGCCGGGCGTTGACGATCTACTCGACCGACGAGGGCATGAGCCGCGTGATCGCGATGTATCCGTACGCGATCATGGAGCGGCCGGTGGTGCGCGGTTATCCCGCCTTCAACCTGCTCGAGATGCCGGCGGCCCTGGAGCTCCCCCAGGGAACCATCCGTTCGACCCTGCTGCCGCACGGCGGGCTGAACGTGCTGGGGCTGGTGTTCGAGGAGCGCGGCAGCGGCGCCAAGTTCGTCTACTACACCGACTGCAAGCGCGTGCCCCGGGAGGCGCAGGAGCTCGCCCGGGGCGCGAAGGCCGTCGTCCTCGACGGGCTGCGGCCGGAGCCGCATCCGACCCACCTGAACATCGCGGAGGCGATCGAGGTGGCCCGCGGGCTTGGCGCCCCGGTGACCTACCTCACCCATCTCACCCACGCCATCGACCACGGGCCCTTCGAGGCCACGCTGCCGCCCGGCATCCGCCTGGCGTACGACGGCTTGCGGCTCGTCCTGTAGGAACGCAAAAGCGCGCCGCGCCTTGCGGCCCCGGAAAATCCGCGTAGATCACCGGACTTCCTGCCGATTCCCATGCTCATGAAAATCCGCCTCGCCCCCGTCATCGCCCTGCTGCTCGCGCCCACCGTCCTCCTCGCCCAGCCGAAAAGGGACCGTCCGGACACGGACATCGAAAAGGACATGCACAAGATCAGCCACGCCTACCGGCAGCTGCGCAAGCAGGTCAAGGATCCGGCGCAGAACGCGTCATCGCTCGAGCTCGTGGCCACGATCCGCGCCGGGGCGGTCGACGCGCGCACCCACACGCCGCTGCGGGCGGCCGACGTGCCCGAGGCGGATCGCGCCGCGTTCGAGGCCGGCTACCGGAAGAAGATGGGCGAGTTCATCGACACGGTGGACCAGCTCGCCGCCGCGCTGAAAGCCGGCGACAACGACGCCGCGGCCAAGCTGACGCGCGAACTCGACCGGCTGCAGGACGCCGATCACAAGGATTACCGGCGGCCCGAGAAGCACGAGAAGCCGGCGGCGGCGCCAGCGCCCGCGCCGGGCGGCGGCACCTGATCCGCCAGGCGCGGCGCGGTCAGGCCAGCGCGCGCAGACGCGGCACGCGCCAGTGCAGGAGCAGGCCGTAGGCGAGGGCGACGACCCCGCCGAAGGCGGCGCCGGCCGGCACGCCGAATCGCTCCGCCACGGACCCGGCGATCAGCGCGCCGATCGGGAAGAAGCCCTGGAAGACCATCATGTAGACGCTCATCACCCGGCCGCGCAGGGCGTCGGGCACCGTCGTCTGCACCAGCGTGTTGGCGGTGGCGTTCTGGGTCATGAACCCGAGGCCGGCCACGACGAGGCAGCCGAGGGTGAGATGGTAGGATTTCGAGAAGGCCAGCGCGATGACCATGACCGGGAAGAGGAGGTTGCCGGTCGCGAGCATCAGGCCCTTGTGCTGGTAGTCGCCGAGCGAGGCGATGAGCAGCGCGCCGCCGAGCGCGCCCACGCCGATCGCGGTGGTCATGAAGCCGTAGCCGACGGTGCCGACGTGCAGGACGTCCTGCGCGAACGCGGGCAGCAGCGCCATGTAGCCGAGCGCGAACAGATTCGCCACCGCGACGAGGGCGATCAGCGGCCGCACGTACGGGTGGTGCCAGATGAAGGTCACGCCCTCCCGCATCTGGCGCAGCGCGGACTCGGTGCGGACGGCGCCGACATACGGCGCCACCTCCATCATCGCCAGGCCGACGATGACGGCGAGGAAGCTGGCGGCGTTGAGGGCGAAACACCAGGCGGCGCCGAACGCGGCCAGGGTGATGCCCGCCAGCGCCGGGCCCACGATCCGGGCGGAGTTGAACATCGCGGAATTGAGCGCGATGGCGTTCAGCAGCTCCCGCCTGCCCACCATCTCCACCACGAAGGCCTGCCGCGCCGGGGCATCGAACGCATTCGCCGTGCCAAGCAGAAAGGCGAGGATGCCGACGTGCCACCACTGGACGGTTCCGAGCAGCACGTCGATCGTCAGGGTCAGGGCCAGCAACGCCATGAAGGCCTGGGTGGCGATCAGCAGCCGCCGCTTCTGCACACGGTCGGCCACCACGCCGCCCCAGAGCGAGAAGAGCAGGACCGGCACCCCGGAGGCGAAGGACACCACGCCCAGTTTGAAGGGAGAGGCGGTGAGCTGGTACACCAGCCACCGCTCCGCCATGTTCTGCATCCAGGTGCCGGTGAGCGAAATCAGCTGGCCGATGAAGAACAGGCGGTAATTGCGGTGCTGGAGCGCGGCAAACGTGCGCGCCCAGGAGAACCCGGCGGCCACACGCGGCGTTTCCGCCGGCGGGCCGGGCTGCGTTTCGCTGGTGGCAGGGTGGGTTTGATCGTCCATGCGGGCGGCAGGATCCCCAAACGACGCCGAATGAGTCCGCCTAGTGAGCCAGTTGTGCCCACGCCCTACAAGACGCGAGCAAGGCCCGGGCATTTCAGCAACCCGCGGCGCCGTCGGTAACACGGCGGCGGGAGCGCCGGGGAACGCGAACGCCGAACGGGCAGGTGCCACGCCGGGCGCGGACGCTGCCAACGGCGAATTCCGCTTGCCAATAGTATACCAAAGTAATCTATATTAATCCGGTCGGCTTTATGAAGGTCTCGAAAAAAGGCGAGTACGCGCTCCGCGCATTGATTGACCTGGGCGTCGCGGCCGAGGTTGGCCGGCCGCTGATTCAGGTATCGGAACTTGCTGAAAGTGAAAGGATTCCGTCGAAGTTCCTCGAGCAGATCATGCAGCTCCTCAAGGAGGCCGGTATCGTGGAAAGCCGGCGGGGCAAATACGGCGGATACCGTCTGGCCCGTCCCGCGGAAAAGGTGACCATCGGGCAGGTCGTGCGGCTGATTGACGGCCCTCTGGCTCCCATCGGCTGCGTCAGCCAGACCGCGTATGAGAAGTGCTCCTGCCCGGACGAGACCCATTGCGGCCTGCGGATGCTGATGCTGGATGTGCGCAATGCCATCGCCAGCATCCTGGACCGCTATTCGTTGGCGGATGTCGTCGAAGTCACGCTGCGCAAGATGCGCCGGGACGGCGTGGCGTTGCCGTTCGCGCAGCCGCGGCGTCGCCCCGCCCGGCGTTCTTCGCGGCCGGCACGTTCCGCCTCCGACCGCCTCCATCCGGTCGAGGGCCTGATCGACAATCTGCTCGGGGATTACGCCATATGATGCCCACGTTTCGACGGATGGCCCGCCTCTTGGCCGGCGTCGCGGCGCTGTTGGCGGCCAGCGCTCTGCCAGCCGACGACGAGACCGGGGCCGAGATCAAGGCGCTGCGCGAGCAGATTCGCACCCTCGACGCGCGGCTGCGCGAGCTGGAGCAGAAACAGGTGCGCGACGAGCAGGCGGCCGCGGCCGCCGCCAAGGCCGCGCCGCGCGTGACGGCCAGCGACAAGGGCTTCACCGTTGCGTCCGCCGACGGGGCCAGCACGGTGCGGATCGGCGGGCTCGTGCAGCTCGATTCCCGCCTGTTCTTCGGCGACAGCGGCGGAGTCTACAACAACTCCTTCGTTTTGCGGCGCGCCCGCCTTATTTCGGAGGGCACGCTCGGCGGGATCTATTCCTTCCAGATCATCCCCGAGTTTGGTGGGGGCACGGTGAGCCTGCTGGACGCCAACATGACGGTCGCGCCGACGGGCGCCGTGCAGATCAAGTTCGGGCGCTTCAAGGTCCCGGTCGGCCTTGAGCTGCTGCAATCCGACACGGCGACATTTTTCGCCGAGCGCTCACTCGTCTCCAACCTGGTTCCCAACCGCGATCTCGGCGTGCAGGTGGGGGGCACTACGCCGGGCGGCCGGGTCGCCTACAGCCTGGGCGTGTTCAACGGCGTGCCGGACGCGACCAACACCAGCAACGCGGACTTCGACAACGACAAGGACGCGGCCGCGCGGGTTTTCGCACTGCCGTTCAAGGATGCAAGCGATTCGCCCTGGCAGGGCCTCGGCGTGGGCATGGCCGCGAGCGTCGGCCGCGAGAAAGGCACCGGAGCGGTCGCGGCGGGCTATAAAACCGACGGGCAGCAGACGTTCTTCAAGTACAACAGCGGCGTGGTGGGCGACGGGCGGGTCTGGCGGATCTCCCCCCAGGCTTACTACTACGTGGGGCCCTTGGGGGTTCTGGGCGAATACGCCGCCTCGACCGTCAACGTCCGCCCCTCCGCCTCTGGCGCCCAGGTCGCGCTGCAGCACGAGGCTTGGCAGGTGGCCACCGGGTATGTGCTCACCGGCGAGGACGCGTCATTCGCGAGCATCACGCCCCGGCATCCGTTCAGCTGGCAGGACGGCACGTGGGGCGCCTGGCAGGTCGTCGCCCGGTATTCGCGCCTGAAGCTCGATGACCGCACCTTCCCCCTTTTCGCCGCGCCGGCGACCAACGCCGACGGGGCGGCGGCCGTCGGCATCGGCCTCAACTGGTACCTCAACGGTGTCGTGCGAACGTCGCTGGATTATTTCCAGACGCACTTCGACACCCCGGTGGTGTCTTCCTCGACCCAGATCCTGCGCCAGGATGAGAAGGCGCTGATTTCCCGGTTCCAACTGTCCTTCTGACCTGCGCCCCCGTGAAATTTGTCCTCCTGCTTCCGTTGCTCGCGCTGAGCTCCGCCGCGGCCGCCGTCGCGCCGGTGGTGGTGCGCGTCGGCTATTTTCCCAACGTCACCCACGCCCAGGGCGTGATCGGCTATGAGACAACGCGCGAGGGCCGCGGGTGGTTCGAGGCGCGTCTCGGCCCCGGCGTGACCGTGCAGTGGTTCGCTTTCAACGCCGGCCCGGGCGCGATGGAGGCGATTCTCGCCGGTTCGATCGACCTGACCTACGTCGGTCCGAATCCCGCGCTCAACGCCTACATCCGGTCGGGCGGCGAAGAGATCCGCGTTCTGGCCGGCGCGGTCGAGGGCGGCGCGGCGCTGGTCGTCGCGGGCGACGGCCGGATCAAAACGCCGGCGGATTTCCGCGGCCGGCGTGTGGCCACGCCCCAGTTCGGCAACACCCAGGATGTCGCCGCGCGCGCCTGGCTGAAAAAGCAGGGCTTCCGGGTGACGCAGACCGGCGGCGATGTGCTCGTCATCCCCACGGCCAATCCGGACCAGCTCGCGGCGCTGACCTCGGGCCAGGTCGACGCCGTGTGGACCGTCGAACCGTGGGTGTCCCGGCTGGTGCAGGATGGAGGCGGCCGGGTGTTCCTCGAGCAGCGCGACGCCGTGGTCACGCTCCTGGTGTCGAGCGTCCGGTTTCTGCGGGAGCACCCCGACCTGGCGGCCAGGTTCCGGGAGGCGCACGCCGAACTGACGACCTGGGTCGCGACCCACGAGGCGGAGGCGCAGGCGGAGGTGCGCGCCGGCCTGAGCGCCGCGGTCGGGCGCGACGTGGCCCCCGCACTCATCGCCGCGGCGTGGCCGCGGCTGCATTTCACCAGCAAGCTCGATTCCGCCCGGATGGCTGAACTCGTCGCCGATGCGCAGAACGTCGGCTTCCTGCGCGACGCCATCCCGCTCGACCGGCTCTTTTCCGGAAAACCATGACCCTGCAGCAGGAGCTCGCCGCGGCCCCCAGCGCCAAACTGGCGGTGGAAAACGTCTCGAAGACCTTCCAGACGGACCGCGGGCGCGTGCATGCGCTCGACCGCATCACGCTGCTCGTCAACGAGGGCGAATTCGTCTGCCTGGTGGGGCCCAGCGGCTGCGGCAAATCGACGCTGCTGAACATCATCGCCGGCCTGGAGACCCCCGATGAAGGCCGGGTGCTGACCGACGGCGGGCCCATCCGCGGGCCCGGGCGTGATCGCATGGTGATGTTCCAGGAGTCGGCGCTCTTCCCTTGGCTGGACGTGGCCGGCAACGTCCTCTTCGGCCTGCGCCTCAAGCCCGGGCTGACGAAGCGCGAGCGGATGGAGGTGGCGGAGTACTACCTGAATCTGGTCGGGCTGGAAAAATTCCGCCACGCCAATATCCATGAGCTCTCCGGCGGGATGAAGCAGCGGGTGGCCCTTGCCCGCGCGCTCGCGCCCAATCCCCGCGTGCTCCTGATGGATGAACCCTTCGCCGCCCTCGACGCCCTGACCCGCGAGCAGCTCTACGGCGACCTGCAGCGCATCTGGGCCGAGCGCCGCAAAACCATCGTGTTCGTGACCCACAATGTCCGCGAGGCGGCCTGCCTTGGCGACCGGGTGGCGCTGTTTTCGCCCCATCCCGGCCGCATCCGGGAGGAGTTCAAGATCCCGCTGGCCCGGCCGCGCGACATCAACAGCGTCGGCCTGGCGGAACACGCCACCGAAATCATGCGCGCCCTCAAGGGGCACCTGCGCACCGCGGAGGTTGAAACATGAAACGCCCGTTGACCGCGTTGGTTTTCTTTATCGTCCTGATCGCGGGGTGGGAGTTCGTCTACCTGCGCCGGATCTGGTCCCCGGTCCTGGTCCCTTCACCCGGCGCGGTGGCCTACTACCTCTGGCAAAACACGTTCATGCCGGGCGCTCCCGGCGTGCCGAACGACAACCGGTGGCAGTTGTTCGTGGCGATCGCGGTCACGATGAAGCGCCTGCTGGCCGGCTACGCCATCGGCCTGGGGCTGGGGCTGCCGATCGGTTTGATCACCGCCCGCTTCCGGGCGGTGCGGGACACCCTCGGGGTGCTCGCGCTCGGGCTGCAGGGCCTGCCCAGCGTGTGCTGGGTGCCGCTGGCCCTGCTGTGGTTCGGCCAGACCGAAGCCGCGATGCTCTTCGTGGTCGTCATGGGCTCGCTGTGGTCGGTGGTGCTCGCGACCGAGGCCGGCGTGCGCAACGTGAATCCGATCTACGTGCGCGCGGCGCGGACCATGGGGTCGCGCTGGCTGCACATCTGGGTGAAGGTCGTCCTGCCCGCGTCCCTGCCGTTCATCGTGAGCGGCATGAAACAGGGCTGGGCCTTTGCCTGGCGCTCGCTGATGGCGGCCGAGATCTACGTGACCATTCTCACCGGCTTCGGGCTCGGACACCTGCTGCACTACGGCCGCGAGCTCAATGCGATGGACCAGGTGATCGGGATCATGATCGTCATCGTCTTCATCGGTCTGCTGGCCGACAAGGTGCTGTTCTCCCCGTGGGAACGGTTCCTCCACCGTCGCTGGGGCACCGGGCAGGCGGGCTGAGGCCCGGGCCACCCGGCCGCGATTTCGGCTTGGCCTTTGAAAACAGAGGTATTTGGGTTAACTTAATCATCTTAGACCCCGTTCCCCTCCAACCTTATGGCCAAGATATACAACGACATCACCGAGACCATCGGCAACACGCCGCTCGTCCGCCTCAATCGCACCGCCAAGGCCCATGGCGCGTTGGCCGACGTGCTGCTGAAGCTGGAATTCTTCAACCCGCTCAGCAGCGTCAAGGACCGGATCGGCGCGGCGATGATCGACGACGCGCTCCGGTCCGGCAAAATCAACGCGAAGACGGTCCTGATCGAGGCGACCAGCGGCAACACGGGCATCGCCCTGGCGTTCGTCGCCGCCGCCCGCGGCCTCAAGCTCATCCTCACCATGCCCGAGACCATGAGCATGGAGCGCCGCAAGCTGCTGAAGATCCTCGGCGCCCGCCTCGTCCTCACCGAGGGGCCGAAAGGCATGAAGGGCGCCATGGCCAAGGCCGAGGAGCTGAACAAGCAGATTCCCAACAGCGTCATCATGCAGCAGTTCGCCAATCCCTCCAACCCGGAGATTCACCGCCGCACCACCGCGGAGGAGATCTGGCGCGACACCGACGGCAAGGTCGACATCATCGTGTCGGGCATCGGCACCGGCGGCACCATCACCGGTGTGGGCGAGGTGCTCAAGCCGCGCAAGCCGACCCTGCGCGTGGTCGCCGTGGAGCCCGACGCCTCCCCGGTCCTTTCCGGCGGACAGCCCGGCCCGCACAAGCTGCAGGGACTCGGCGCCGGATTCATCCCGGCCGTGCTCAACACCAAGGTCTACGACGAGGTCATCCGGGTGAAGGAGGCCGACTCGGCTCCGATCTCGAAGCAGGTGAACCAGCAGGACGGCATTCCGATCGGCATCTCCTCGGGGGCGGCCGTCTGGGCGGCGCTTGAGCTGGCCAAGCGCCCGGAGAACAAGGGCAAGCTCATCGTCGCCATCGTGCCCTCGAGCAGCGAGCGCTACCTCTCGACCTGGCTGTTCGCCGACGTCGGCTCGGAAAGCGATTCGGTCGACGACCTGATTCCGAAATGAGCCGGAGTTCCGGCTCGAACTAATCGGGCGCGGGCGGACTCCGGTCCGCCCTTTTTTTGTGCCCGGGCGGGACGCCCCTCCGCGCTCAGCGGCCGCCGTCCCGGGACTCCGCCGGGCCGTCCGGCCGCTGCGAGCTCTGGTACCAGCGGTAGAAGCTCACGCCGAAGGCCAGCAGCGACACCGCCATGCCGCCGATCTTCATGATGACGCCGGCGAGCAGCTGGTCGTCCGCCGGGCTGAAGTTGGCGATGATCCGCGGGGCGAATTCGTAGGTCGGGTAGAGGATGTCGCGCGAGAAGGTGATGAAGGCGAACACCGGCGTCATCCCGATCGCGACGAGCACCAGGTAGATCATCTGGCCGGGATAGCTGATCGGCGGGAATTCCTGCGACGGGCTGTACAGCGGCCACCAGTAAAGCAGCGCCACGCCGAAGAACATCAGGTGCTCGACCACGTGCACCACCTTGTCTTGCAGCGCCCAGTCGTACAGGCCGGGCGCGTGCCAGGCCGAGTAGACGACGACATAGACGGTGCCGCAGACGACCGGCCGCGTCAGCAACCGCAACAGGGAATGCAGCGGGCGGGCCGCGGTGAGCGGGCGCACCACCCAGGAGGGCAGGCCGAGCAGGAAGAGCACCGCCGCCGGATACATCAGCAGCTGGTGCTGGACCATGTGGGCGCTGAGCAGGAAGCGCTCCCCGAGCTGGTCGAAGGGCGAGCCGACGGCGAGGTAGAAGATGACCAGCGCGCCGTAGAACTTGATCGCCGGCCGCACCGGGTAGGGAATTCCGGGCGCGAGGCGGCCCCGCAGCGGACCGGTGAGGACGGCGTAAAGCCACCCGAGGAAGATCAGGCCGCCGATGAGAAACGGCTCATTGTGCCAGTGGCGCCAGTCGATCATCGCGGGAGAGTCAGTTTGGGCTGGCCGGCGCGGCGGACGACCCGGTGGTGCGCCGGCGGGCAATCTCGCGGTTCTGCCGGGCCACGTCGAGCTGCGGATCGAGCCGCAGCGCCTCGTCGTAGGACGCGATCGCCTCCGCGTAGCGGCCGGCGTGGAGGTAGGCGTTGCCGAGGTTGTAGTAAGCCGAAACATGCCTGGGGTCGAGGCGCAGGGCCTCGCGGTAGGCGTCCATCGCGTCGCTCAGGCGGTCAAGATGCAGGCAGGCGTTGCCCCGCCCCATGTGCGCCGCCACCAGGTCGGGCTTCAGCCGCAGCGCCGCGTCGAACCGGGCCAGGGCCTCCGCCGGGCGCTGGGCGCGCAGGAGCACGTTGCCGAGGTTGACCTGTGCGTCGGCCGAGGCCGGGCTCAGCCGCAGGGTTTCGTTGAATTCGCGGATCGCCTCGGCGTCGCGGCCGAGGTTCGCGAGGATGGTGCCGAGGTTGTAGTGGGCATCGGCGTTGTCCGGCCGGATCTGCAACGCCGCCTGGAACTGCACCACGGCGGCCGGGTAATCGCCGGCCGCGCCCAGGGCGATGGCGAGGTCGTTGTGGGACCGGAAATTGCCGGGCAGCGCGGCGATGTTTTCGCGCCAGAAGGTGATCTCGTCGTGGTAGGCCGCGTTGCGCCGGGCGGTCAGCCCGCCGAAGGCGGCCGCCAGCGCGAGCAGGGCCGGCAGGCTCCGGCGCCCGGCGAGCCGGTAGAGGGCGAGCACCCCCGCCGTCACGACCGCGACCAGCGGCAGGTACATCCGGTGCTCGGCCATCGTCTGCGTGGTCAGCGGCACCACGCTGGAGCTCGGCGCGAGGATCACGA
>DATJUU010000264.1:0-9242 GCA_035502155.1 Opitutaceae bacterium | reverse complement strand
CCTCTGGGGCGTCTCCTGCACCGCGATCGACAACGGCTCGGTCGACTCGATGCACGACAGTTGGATGCCGCTCGCGGGCCTGATGCCGATGTGGAACATCCTGATCGGCGAGATCATGTTCGGCGGCATCGGCTGTGGCGTGTACTGCATGCTGTTCCACGTCATCATCACGGTCTTTCTCGCCGGGTTGATGATCGGGCGCACGCCGGAGTACCTCGGCAAGAAGCTCGGCGCATGGGAGGCGACGTGGGCGGCGATCGGCGTCCTGGTTCCGAACGCCGCGGCGCTCATTCCAACCGCGATCGCCGTCATGATCCCGGCGGGTCTGTCGAGCATGAATAACGCCGGCCCGCACGGCCTGAGCGAGGTGCTCTACTGTTTCGGCGAGGCGGCCAACAACAACGGCAGCGCCTTCGCCGGCCTCGCCGCCAACACGCCGTTTTACAACCTCGGCGCGGCCATCTGCATCATCATCGGCCGGTTCATTCCCATCGTCGCGGCGCTGGCCATCGTCGGCCGGCTGGCCACCAAGAAGACGGTCGAGCCGTCCGCCGGCACCCTGCCGACCCACGGCTGGACGTTCGGCCTCAGCCTGACCGGCGTCATCGTGGTCGTCGCCGCGCTGACCTTTTTTCCGGTCCTGTGCCTGTCCCCGATCCTCGAACACGGCCTGATGCTCGCCGGCCGGGCCTTCTGAGCGCGGGCCCTCGCGCGCGACCCAACACCCTTTTCCTTCCATGACCACCAAGGTTGCCTTCAGCTACAAATCCCTGGCCCGCCAGGCGGTGATCGACGCCTTCAAGAAGCTGCACCCGCGCGACGAGATCAAGAACCTCGTCATGTTCGTGGTGTGGCTCGGCTCGATCGCCACCACGATCTTCCTGTTCCTCCCGGGCGAGTTCAGTCGCTTCAACCTCCAGATCTGTCTCTGGCTCTGGTTCACCTGCCTCTTCGCCAACTTCGCCGAGGCCATGGCCGAGGGCCGCGGCAAGGCCCATGCCGACGAGCTGCGCCGGATGCGGACCAAGACGACGGCCAGGGTCCGCCTCAACGGGCAGTGGGTCACGGTCGCCAGTTCGCAGCTCAAGGTCGGCGACCATTTTGTCTGCGACGCCGGCGATCTCATCCCCGCGGACGGCGAGATTGTGGAGGGCATCGCCACGATCGACGAATCGGCGATCACCGGCGAGTCGGCGCCGGTGGTGCGCGAGAGCGGCGGCGACCGGAGCGCCGTCACCGGCGGCACGCGCGTGACCAGCGACCGGATCGTCGTCCGGTGCACCGCCGCCGAGGGCAACACGTTCCTCGACCGGATGATCGCGATGATCGAGAACGCGCGCCGGCAGAAGACGCCGAACGAGATCGCGCTGAATGTGGTGCTCGTGGCGATGACCGCGCTCTTCATCCTCGTCGTCTTTACGCTCCCGCCCTACGCGCACTACGACGAGAAGGCCGCCAACCAGACCAACGTCGTCCTCACCTCGCTGCCGGTGCTGCTGTCGCTCATCGTCTGCCTGATCCCGACCACGATCGGCGGGCTGCTGAGCGCGATCGGCATCGCCGGCATCGACCGGCTGATGCGCCGCAACGTGCTGGCCACCTCCGGCCGCGCGGTCGAGGCCGCGGGCGACGTCGACGTTCTGCTCCTGGACAAGACCGGCACCATCACGCTCGGCAACCGCATGGCCACCGAGTTCGTGCCGGCGCCCGGCGTGACGCTTGAGGGGCTGGCGGATGCCGCCCAACTCGCTTCGCTGGCCGATGAAACCCCGGAAGGGCGCAGCATCGTCACGCTCGCCAAGGAGAAGTTCGGCCTCCGGGGACGCGAGGTCGCCGCGCCCCACGCGCAGTTCGTGCCTTTCACCGCCCAGACCCGGATGAGCGGCGTCGACGTCGATGGTCGGAGCATCCGCAAGGGCGCCGCCGAGAGCGTGCAGAAATGGGTCGCCGAGCGGGGCGGCGGCTATCCGGCGGAGGTGGCCGCCGCGGTCGAGCGCATTTCGCGCGCCGGCGGCACGCCGCTGGTCGTGGCCGATAATGCCCGCGTCCTCGGCGTCATCCTGCTCAAGGACATCGTCAAAGGCGGGATCAAGGAGCGGTTCGACCAGCTGCGCCGGATGGGCATCCGCACGGTCATGATCACCGGCGACAATCCCCTCACCGCCGCCGCCATCGCGGCCGAGGCGGGCGTGGACGACTACATCGCCCAGGCCAAGCCGGAGGACAAGCTTGCCCGCATCCGCCAGGAACAGGAGGGCGGCAAGCTGATCGCGATGATCGGCGACGGCACCAACGACGCGCCTTCGCTCGCCCAGGCCGACGTCGGCGTGGCCATGAATTCCGGCACGCAGGCGGCGCGCGAGGCCGGCAACATGGTCGACCTCGATTCGAATCCCACGAAGCTGATCGAGGTTGTCGAGATCGGCAAACAGCTGCTGATGACCCGCGGCGCGCTGACGACATTCTCGATCGCGAACGACGTCTCGAAGTACTTCGCGATCCTGCCCGCGATGTTCGGGTTGCTCTACGCGGTGCAGCCGGGCGGCTACGGCCCGCTGCAGGCACTCAACATCATGTACCTGCACTCGCCCCAAAGCGCGATCCTCAGCGCCGTGATTTTCAACGCGCTCATTATTGTGGCGCTGATCCCGCTCGCCCTCCGCGGTGTGAAGTACCGTCCGCTGGGCGCGAAGGTGATTCTGCGCAACAACATGCTCCTCTATGGCGTCGGCGGCATCCTGTTCCCCTTCGTTTTCATCAAACTCATCGACCTCGCGCTGGTGGCCGCGCATCTCGCGCCCTGACCGCCCGCCCCGTCATCCACCCGGAAAGGAATCCCCATGCTCAAACTCATCCGCCAGTCCGTCCTGCAGACCGTCCTGTGGACGATCGTCACGGGAATCGCGTATCCGCTCGCCATCACGGTCATTGCCCGGGTGGCGTTCCGGCCCCAGGCCGCGGGCAGCCTCGTCTGGCGCGACGGCAAGCTCGTCGGCTCCGCCCTGATCGCCCAGCAGTTCACGGGCAAAGGCTACTTCTGGCCGCGGCCCTCGGCCGGCACCTACGCCACGGTGCCCTCCGCGGCGAGCAACTACGGGCCCACCAGCGCCGCGTTGCAGACCAACGTGGATAACAACCTGAAGGCGCTGCGCGACGCGCACGGCCTGCCGGCCGACGCTCCGGTGCCGGCCGACTTGGTTTACGCCTCCGCCAGCGGCGTCGACCCTGAAATCAGCCCGGCGGCGGCGCGTTTCCAGGTCGCCCGGGTGGCCGCGGCGCGCGGGGTGCCGGTGGCGCAGGTCAGCCAGCTGGTCGATCGCTTCGTCCAGCCGCCCCAATGGGGCGTCTTCGGCCAGGCGCGGGTGAACGTGCTGCGGCTCAATCTGGCGCTCGACCGGGAGTTTCCCGCCAAGGGCTGACGGGTCCTCGCGTCCGACTGGGACTTGGAATGAAGCCGGCAAAGCCCGCCACGGCGTGAGCCCGCTGACGCTGTTTGGACTCTTCGCGGTGTCGGCGATGCTCGTCTGCTACGCGCTCGAGCACCGCAGCCGGTGGTTCATCCTGGCTTTTGCCGGGGCCTGCGTGCTCGCGTCAATCTACGGCTTTTTCCAAGGGGCGTGGCCCTTCGGCCTCGTCGAGGCCGTTTGGGCGCTGGTCGCGGTGGGCCGCTGGCGCCGGGCGGGCCGGATCAGCGGCTGAACGCCCGGGGATTGGGGGGCGGCTGGTCGGCCTGCGAGTCATCGGTGCCCGAGCCGGCGGCGACGCCGATGATCAGGCCGGCGAGGAATGCGGCCACCGCCACCAGCACGTAGGCGGTGAGGCGGGCGCGATCGGGGTTTTTCTGGATTGGAGGAGACGGATCCACACAGGCCTCCTTTCGGAGGGCCGGCTCACTGGGCGGCGGGCCGCCGGTCGAGGGCGAGATTGAGGAGGAGCACGTTGACGCGCGGGTCGCCGAACACGCCGAGGTCGCGTCCCGTGGTGTGGGCGGCGACCAGCGCCTCGACTTGGGGCAGGGGAAGGCCGCGCGCCCGGGCGACGCGCCGCGCCTGGATCTCCGCGTTGGCCACGCTGATGTCGGGGTCGAGGCCGCTGCCGGAGGAGGTGACGGCGTCGGCCGGCACAGGGGCGTCAGCCGCGAGGCCGTTGGCGGTGCGATAGGCGGCGACCGCGGCCTTGATGCTGTCGGCCAGCTTCTGGCTGGTCGGTCCGAGGTTGGTGCCGGAGGAGTTCGCGGCATCGTAGCCCGTGCCCGCGGCCGAGGGCCGCGGCTGGAAATACTTGTCGCTGCTGAAATTCTGGGCCAGCAGCGCCGACCCGCGCACCGCGCCGGTGCGGTCGACGACCAGGCTGCCGTTGGCCTTGGCGGGGAACAGCGCCTGGGCGCCGGCCCACACCGCGAGCGGATACGCGCCGCAGAGGAGCACGACCAGCACGAGGGTGACGAGGATTGCGGCCTTCAGTTCGGCGAGAAAGGTTTTCATGGCTCAGACGAGGTGGAGGGTGGCGACGAGCAGGTCGATCGCCTTGATACCGACGAACGGCAGCACGATGCCGCCGAAACCGTAGAAGAAGAGGTTGCGGCGCAGTATCGCGGCGGCGCCGATCGGCCGGTAGGCCACGCCGCGCAGCGCGAGCGGAATCAGCGCGATGATGATGAGCGCGTTGAAGATCACCGCGCTCAGGATCGCGCTCAGCGGCGAAGCCAGGTGCATGATGTTGAGCGGGGCGATGGCCGGGAAGACGCCGACGAGCATCGCCGGGATGATCGCGAAGTACTTGGCGACGTCGTTGGCGATGCTGAAGGTGGTGAGCGAGCCGCGCGTGATCAGCAGCTGCTTCCCGATCTCGACGATCTCGAGGAGCTTGGTCGGGTTCGAATCGAGATCGACCATGTTGCCGGCCTCCTTGGCGGCTTGGGTGCCGGTGTTCATCGCCACGCCCACGTCGGCCTGCGCCAGCGCCGGGGCGTCGTTGGTGCCGTCGCCGGTCATGGCCACGAGGTGGCCGGCGGTCTGCTCCGCGCGGATGCGGCTGAGTTTCATCTCCGGCGTGGCTTGGGCGAGGTAGTCGTCGACGCCGGACTCGGCGGCGATGGCGGCCGCGGTGAGCGGATTGTCGCCCGTGATCATGACCGTGCGGATGCCCATGGCGCGAAGTTGGGCGAAGCGCTCCTTGATGCCGCCCTTGACGACGTCCTTGAGGTGGATGACGCCGAGCACCTCGCGGCCGTCGGCCACGACGAGCGGCGTGCCGCCGTCGCGCGCGATGGCGTCGACCGCGGAAACCACGGCGTCGGGATACTGGCCGCCCTGGGTCTCGATCCAGGTCCGGACATTCTCGGCGGCGCCCTTGCGGATCGTGCGCGCCGGCTGGCCGTCGTACGCCGCCAGGTCCACGCCGCTCATCCGGGTCTGGGCGGTGAAGGGCACGAAGCGGGCGTGCGGCGCCGTCAGCTCGCGGGCGCGCAGGTTGAACTTCTCCTTGGCGAGGACGACGATGCTGCGGCCCTCGGGGGTCTCATCGGCCAGCGAGGCCAGCTGGGCCGCATCCGCCAGGCGGGGCAGCGCCACGCCCGGCGCGGGCACGAAGGCGGTGGCCATGCGGTTGCCGAGGGTGATCGTGCCGGTCTTGTCGAGCAGCAGCACGTCGATGTCGCCGGCGGCCTCGACCGCGCGGCCGCTCATGGCGAGGACGTTGCGCTGCAGCAGCCGGTCCATGCCGGCGATGCCGATGGCGCTGAGGAGGCCGCCGATGGTCGTGGGGATGAGGCACACCAGCAGCGCGATCAGGGCGGTGAGCGAGAAGGCCACGCCCGCGTAGGTGCCGAAGGGCTTGAGCGTGATGATGACGAGCAGGAAGATGAAGGTGAGCGCCGAGAGCAGGATCGTGAGCGCGATCTCGTTGGGCGTCTTCTGCCGCTTCGCGCCCTCGACCAGGCTGATCATATGGTCGAGAAAGCCCTCGCCGGGATCGGCGGTGATGCGAACGAGCAGCTGGTCGGAAAGCACGCGGGTGCCACCGGTGACCGCGCAGCGGTCGCCACCGGCCTCGCGGATGACGGGCGCGGATTCGCCGGTGATGGCCGACTCGTCCACCGAGGCCGCGCCCTCGACGACGTCGCCGTCGCCGGGGATCATCTCGCCGGCCGGCACGAACACGACGTCGCCCTTGCGCAGCTGGGAGGCGTCGACCCCCTCCTCGGTGCCGTCCTTGCGGCGGCGCCGGGCGACCAGCTGCCGGCGCGAGGCGCGCAGCGCCCGGGCCTGGGCCTTGCCGCGGCCCTCGGCCACCGCTTCCGCGAAGTTGGCAAAGATCACCGTGAAGAACAGCCAGAGCGCGATCTGCAGGACGTAGCCGCGCGGCTCCCGCGTGGTGAAAAGCTGGAAGAAAGTGAGGATCGCCCCGAGCAGGGTGACGAACATGACCGGGTTCCTGAGCTGCTGGCGCGGATTGAGTTTCCGGAAGGAGTCGCCCACAGCCTGGCGCAGGATCTGGCGGTCGAAGAGGGAAACGGCCTTGGTGGACATGGCGGAGAAATTGACCGGGCGATCAGAACAGGGAGCCGGCGCCCATGAGGAAGTGTTCGACGACCGGGCCCATGGCCAGGGCCGGCACGAACGTCAGCGCCCCGACCAGCAGGACGGTGCCGATGAGCAGGGCGATGAAGGTAAAGCCCTCGCACTGGAAGGTGCCCGCGCTCGCCGGGATGAGCTTCTTGCCGGCGAGGTTGCCGGCCAGCGCCAGAATCGGCACGATCATGAGGAAACGGCCGAACAGCATGGCCAGTGCGGTCGTGGTGTCCCAGTGCACCTCGTTGCCGCTCAGGCCGGCGAAGGCGCTGCCGTTGTTGCCGACGCACGAGCTGAAAGCATAGAGGATCTCGCTGAAGCCGTGGGGGCCCGTGTTGTTCCGGCCGGCCAGTCCCCACGGCGCCACCGCCGCCCAGGCGGTGAAGGCCAGGATCGTCGTCGACAGCACCATCAGCACGATCATGACCAGCTTGACGTCGTAGGCCTCGATCTTCTTGCCGAGATATTCCGGCGTGCGGCCGACCATCAGGCCGGCGATGAAGACCGCCAGGATCACGAAAATGAGCATGCCGTAGAGGCCGGCGCCCACGCCGCCGAAGATGACCTCGCCGGTCTCGATGTTGAACAGCGGCACCATCCCGCCGAGTGGCGTGAAGGAGTCGTGCATCGAGTTCACGGCCCCGCACGAGGCGTCGGTCGTGATCGTAGCGAATAGCGCCGAGCTGAAGATGCCGAAGCGCACCTCCTTGCCCTCCATGTTGCCGTCCGCCGCGGCCACCCCGAGCTGCTGGTGGATCGGGTTGCCCCGGGCCTCGGCCCACCACGCCGTGAGCACGCCGGCGACGAACAGCGCGAACATCGCACCCCAGACGGCCCAGCCGTGCCGCTGGTTCTTTACCATCCGGCCGAGGTACCAGGTCAGCGCGCTCGGGATCGCGAAGATCGAGAGCATCTGCAGGAAGTTGGAGAGCGGCGTCGGGTTTTCGAAGGGGTGCGCGGCGTTGGCGTTGACGTAGCCGCCGCCGTTGGTGCCGAGCATCTTGATCGCGATCTGCGAGGCCATCGGGCCCTGCACGAGGGTCTGGGTGTCCACCACCTGGTCGACCAGCACCGGTTTGCCGTCGGCCCCGTTCACCGGCTGGCCGTTGGCGTCGGTCTTCGGCACCTGGATGGTGTACGGCTCGTAGGTCTTCGCCACGGTGTACGGCCGGAAGTTCTGGATCATGCCCTGCGAGACCAGCGCCAGGGCGAAGACGAGGCAGATCGGCACCAGCACGTAGTAGCTGATGCGCACGACATCGACCCAGAAGTTCCCGATGGTCCGCGCCGTGTGGCGGGCGATGCCGCGCACCAGCGCGGCGGCGATCGCGATGCCCGTGGCGGCCGAGGCGAAGTTATGGAACGCCAGCGCCACCATCTGGGAGAGGTACGACATCGTCGTCTCCCCGCCGTAGAACTGCCAGTTGGTGTTGGTCGTGAAGCTGGCGGCGGTGTTGAAGGCGAGGTGGGGGTTGACCCCGGGCAGGCCCTGCGGGTTGAGCAGGTGCTGCAGCGGCAGCCGGTCCTGGAAGCGCAGGATGAAGTAGGTGAGCAGCATCCCGACGCCGCTGAACAGCAGCATCGAGACCGTGTAGGCGAACCAGCCCTGCTCGCGCGCCGGGTCGATGCCGCACACGCGGTAGGTCAGGCGCTCCACCGGGCGGACGACCGGGTCGAGCCAGGTCCGGCCGCGCGCATCCAGCACCTGCACGAGATGGAGCCCGAGCGGCTTGGTGATGAGCAGCAGCGCGCCGACGTAGAGCGCGAACTGCGTCCAGGCGTTGAGGTCGTTCATGGCGGGCGCCGGTCAGAATTTTTCCGGGTACAGCACCGCCACGACCAGGTAGACCAGGCAGGCGACGGCGATGAAACCAATGATGATGTTTTCCATGACGGGGAACGGCGGCGGAAGACCGGCCGGTTCAGCGCAGCTTTTCGCAGAACCAGGCGAAGGCGACGGCTAGGGCGAAGAACCCCACCGCGGCGCCGACGAACGCCAGGTCGGGCCCGGAATCGGCGAGGGCGGCCAGCGCGAAGACGGTCAAATGCATGGGCCGCAGCGTATCGCCCCGGGCGGCGTTCCCCTAATCAATTGCCCCGGCAAACGCGTCAAAACGGCATCAACGGCGCGCAGCGGCCTGCGGCGCCGCGGCTTACGGCTGCAGCCACACGTCCTGGTAGGGGTGGTGATCCAGCACGGTCGGATACCAGCCGCGCACCGAGGGCTGGAGCAGGAAGACGTGCGGGTTGAAATACAGCGGGATGACCGGCGCCGCGGCGAGCAGCAGCGATTCCGCGCGGCGCATCAGGTCGGCGCGCGCCGCGGGATCGACGGTGCGGTCGGCGGCGTTCAGCAGCGCGTCGTACTCGCCGCTCGCCCAGCCGGTGTGGTTGTTGCCGCTGTCCCCGCGGAAGACGTCGAGGAACGTCTTCGCGTCGGGGTAGTCGCCGACCCAGTCGGAGAGCAGGAGCTGGTACTGGCCGGCGCGGCGCTCGGCGAGCACGACCTTGAACTCCTGGTTGACCAGGCGCACGTCGACGCCGATCTCGCGGTGCCACATCTCCTGCACGGCCTCGGCCACCAGCCGCAGGTTCCCGGAGTTGTCGAAGAGGATCTCCAGTGGCGGCAGCCCGCTTCCGCCCGGATGGCCGGCCTCGGCGAGCAGGCGC
>DATJUU010000263.1:0-2973 GCA_035502155.1 Opitutaceae bacterium | reverse complement strand
TGGCAGTCGGCCCAACAGCGCGTCACCCCGGACCCGAAAGTCCCGCGGGAACATCTGGGTCAATGGTCGACGGAACCGCGCGGCCGCCGAAATGGCGATCACGAGCGCCAGGACCGCCAGCAGCGGTCGTCGCCAGCGGCGGCCCGGCCCCAGCAGCGGCGCCACGAGGCCCGCGAGGACGCAGAAGAAGGGCACCAGCAACCGCGCCACCCGGCCATAGACCACGAATTTCTCCAGCCCGTTCGCGGCGACGACCAGCGCGGCATAAAGCGTCAGCAGGCCCGTCAGGCACAGAACCACCGGCGCCACGCGTTCGCTCGCGTCCCGGCGGTGCCGCCAGCACCACACGATCGCATACGCCGCCGCGGCCAGCCACAGCCACAGGAGGAAACCATCGGTCACCGCCAGATATTGCCAGACCAGCCGGTACCCTTCCCGAAAATCCCCCTGGTTGACGGTGGTGGCGAACCGCAGGGCATCGACGAGCGCACTGCCGGTGGCCAGCCGGATGAGCAGGCCCACCGCCGCCACGACGGCGCCCGCTCCGGCTGCGGCCGCCAGCGCCCGCCGCCCACGCTCCCGCCGGTCGCCGGGCTGCACGACATGCAGGAACAGCACCGTGCCGACCAGCGACCAATAGCCCAGATACGTGACCAATGCGGCGCCGGCCAGCAGCCCGACGGTAACGCGGCGCGCCCAGCCGCCGCGCTTCAGCCCGACGTACCACGCCGCCAGGGCGAACGCGAGCGAGGGGTCATAGGGAAACAGATGGCGGCTGTAGCACAGCAGCGAGCTGCTGGCCACGGCGAGAAACGTCGCCGCCGCCTGCCCTCCCGGCGGCGCCCCGAGGCGCCGGGTCGCCAGCCAGATCAACACCACGACCAGCAGCGAGAAGATGCTGAAGTACAGGGCCGGGATCCGGTCGTTGCGTCCGACCCATTGCTCGAGCAGGGCCGGAGCCAGGCCGAGGAACTTGAAACCCGGATGCTCGCTGTTGCCGAAGGGCAACAGCAGACCCGCCTTCACGTTCCCGGCGGCCAGCTGGGCGGCCGCGTCCCGCGACACCGAGTATCGCGACTCGTCGGGGAAAAAGAACTGCCCGCCCCCCGCCACGAGCAGGAATCGCAGCACGGCCGCCGTCAGAAGGAGTACGGCAATCACGCCGTAAGCCAGCCGGCCCGTTCGCCTTTC
Organism: Opitutaceae bacterium; assembly: GCA_035502155.1. Taxonomy (GTDB): domain Bacteria; phylum Verrucomicrobiota; class Verrucomicrobiia; order Opitutales; family Opitutaceae; genus Fen-1467. Next base: position 1,782 of record DATJUU010000263.1, on the reverse strand, counting down.
CGTATCCGCCGGACCGGGATTTTCCGCGCCGCCGGCGCGCGCCATCTCGTTCATGCCGGCCCAGCTTTGCGGGGCCCCGTGGTTCGGAGCAAGCCGCGATTCCAGCCGGAAGCCCGCGGCGCGTCGGCGAAAACGCCTCGCCTTCACCCCCGGGCGCGGCCACATGTCTTTCCATGTCGAAATGGCTCCTGGCCGCCGCGGCCGCCCTGCTGCTCGTCGGGTTTGCCTACCGGCAGTTCAACGCAGTCAAGGTCGAGTACGTCAACGGCCTGCCCGAATACAACCGCCTGCCCGGGAAGGAATACATCTTCGAACGCGACTGCTATATCTTCAAGTTCAAGGCCCGCGACACCACCTGGCCCCTCGTCGGCGCCAACGTTCCCGGGGCGCCGATGACCGTGCCGGAACTGCCCGCCGAGGTCGCGCCCCGGTACGTCGGCGCCAGCCTCCCGGCGGTGCGCATCCTCGATATCGCGCACACCGGCGATCGCTTTCGAATCATCTCCGTCCGCCGCGACACCAGCCGCCGCGGCAGCGCCATCACCTTTGAAATCGTGTTCCTCAATGTCGACGGCCGCCTCTACCCGCGGCTGGACGCCTATTGGATCATCGACCACACGCCGGAGCGGAGGGGAGCAGCGCCGTCCCTTTTGCCCGGCTACGCGGTGCCGCGGGTGATGGACTGATGCGCGCCGCCGAGATTGTGGAGCGTGCCGTTCTCTGCCAAAACACGAACCTGCCATGAACCTCGTCATCACCGGCACCAGCACGGGCATCGGGCGCGCGCTCGCCGCACGTCTGCTGGCGCAGGGCCACGCCGTCTGGGGTTTGGCCCGCTCCGCGCAAGGGGCGCCCGGCGCCGGTGCGTTCCGCGCCACCCGGTGCGACGTCGCCGACTGGACGCAGATGGAGCGGGCCGCGGCGGAGATCGCCGTGGTCTGGCCCCATGCCGACGGGTTGGTCACCTGCGCGGGGACACAGGGAGCGGTTGGCCCGGCGGTCACCCTCGATCCGACCGCGTGGAGCGCGACGGTCCGCACCAATCTGGACGGCACCTACTACGCGATCCGCGCGCTGCACCCCCTGCTCCGCCGCGCCCCGCGCCGCGGAAAGATCGTCTGCTTTTCCGGCGGCGGCGCGTCCAAGGCGCGCCCCAACTTCTCCGCCTACGGCGTGGCCAAGACCGGCGTGGTCCGGCTCGTCGAGACCCTGGCGGAGGAAGTGCGCGCCGAGCCGCTCGACATCAACGCCGTGGCACCCGGCGCCATCAACACGCGGATGACCGAGGAGGTGCTCCGGCTCGGCCCCGCGGTCGTGGGCGAGGTCGAATACCAAGCCGCCCGCCGGCCGGCGGCGCGCAGCGAAGAGGCGCTGCAGAAAGCCCTCGGCCTGGTGGAATGGCTGCTGTCGCCAGCCTCGGACGGAATCAGCGGCCGTTTCCTGGCGGCCTCATGGGATCCTTGGGCCACGCTGGGTGAAAAACGCGACGTCCTGATGCCGTCCGATGTCTACACCCTGCGCCGTGTGGTGCCGGAGGATCGCGGCCTCAGATTCTGACCATTCCCGAACCATGAACACGATCGCCATCGTTGGCTACGGCTACTGGGGCCCGAAGCTGGTGCGCAATTTCGTCCAAAACGGCGCCTTCCGTCGCCTCCTCGTGTGCGAGGAGAACCCCGAACGGCTCGCGCGCGCACGGCGGGAAAACCCGGGCGTCGCCGGGTGCGCCGCGTTCGCCGACGTGCTCGCGGACCGCGAGGTCGAGGCCGTGGCCCTCGCCAC
>DATJUU010000262.1:0-8079 GCA_035502155.1 Opitutaceae bacterium | reverse complement strand
GGGAGGCGTTTCACGGCGAGTTCGAGGCGATGACCCAGGGCCGGCTCCGGCGCTTCTGCGCGGAACACTTCCTCGCCTACACCCGGATGCGGGAGTGGCGCGACATCCACGACCAGCTGCGGGATGTGCTGGCGGAGCGCGAGGATTTCAAGCTGACGTCGGTGCACGACGGAATTCCGGCCGGGGAAAACTCCAAACGCCAAAGCGCCAAACTCCAAACGCAGACCTCGAAGATCGGGTTTGGGACTCCCGCCTACCGGGCGATTCATCGCAGCATCCTCGCCGGCCTGTTGGGCAACATCGCGCTGCTCGACGAGCAGGCGGGACTGTACCGCGCGGCCCACTCGGCCGGAGCGCAGGGCAAGGTGGCGCTGTTTCCGGGCTCGGCGCTGTTTGTGAAGCCAGCGGGAAAGACCGGGAAGTCCTCCTTCGCCAAGCCTTCCGCCGTCGCCAAGGCTATGGCGGACGAGACGGCGGACAGCGGGCCGCACGGCAGCCGCACGGCCCGCTGGATCATGGCGGCGGAGATGATGGAGACCGCGCGCCTCTACGCCCGCACGGTGGCGCGGATCGACCCGGCCTGGGCGCTCGAGCTCGGCGCGCATCTACTCCAGGTCAGTTACACGGATCCCGGATGGGACGCGGCGGCGGGCCGGGTGCAGGCCGTGCGCCGCGCCCGCCTTTATGGCCTCGAGCTCGAGGCGCGCGCCGTCGGCTACGGGGCGATCCACCCGAGGCGCGCCACCGAGATCTTCATCCGCGACGGGCTCGTGGCCGACACCATCACCTGGCCGTTCGACTTCCTCGCGCACAACCGGAAGCTGCGGGAGAAAATCGCGACCATCCTCACCCGGACGCGCAGCAGCGGCTACCTCGACCTCGACGAGGTGGTCTACGATTTCTATGCCGCGCGGCTGCTGCCGGCCGGAGCGGCGACGCCCCCGTCGCCGACGAGGCGCGACGAGGGCGTCGCGCCCCCAGAATCCGGCGTGAGCTCGGTCCCGGAGCTGATCGACCTGGTGCGGGTGCGGCGCATGACCGACCCGGATTTCCTGCAGCTGACGGCGGAGGACCTGCGCGGCGCCGAGGAGGCGGCGCACGACCTGGCGGGATTCCCCGACGCGCTCCCGCTGGAGAACCGCGCGCTGCCGCTCGACTATGTCTACCGCCCGGGCGGGGAGGAGGACGGCGTCACGCTGACCGTGGCGGCGGGCGCGGTGGCGGCGCTGACGCCGGCGGCCCTCGATTGGGCGGTGCCCGGCCACCTGGAAGAGAAGGTGCTGCTGCGGCTGCGGGCGCTGCCGACCGGCCAGCGGCGCCAGCTGATCCCGCTGGCGGAGACGGCGCAGGCGGCGGCCCGCGCGGTGGCGCAGCGGGCCCGGCTGCGCGGGCATCAGGACACGCTGGAGGCCGCGCTCGCCGCGCATCTGCGCGAGGCGCACCGGCTGGCGGTGGACCCCGCGGGGTGGACGGCCAAGCCGCTGCCCGATCATCTGCAGGTGCGGGTGCAGGTTGTCGACGAGCAGGGCCGCCCGCTGGTGGCGGGCCGCGACCTGGCCGAGGTGCGCCGGCGGGTGGAGGAGCATCTGCGCCGGCTGAGCGCCCAGGCGCCGCGCGAGGACCCGGATGCCTGGCGCCGCGCCCGCACGCGCTGGGAGAAGGAGGCGAAGACCGCGTGGACCTTCGGCGATGTGCCGGCGCGCGTCGCAGTGGGCGAGCAGGCGGGCGTGCCGGTGTATGCGTATCCCGCGCTCGTGCCGGAGGCGGCCGGGGTGGCGCTGCGGTTGCGCCGCTCGCCGGAGGCGGCCGCGGCGGACGGACGCCGCGGGTTGTTTCAACTGTTCGAGCTTGAGCTGCGCTACGAGCTGGCGTGGCTGGAACGCGATCTGCGCGCCCTCCGGGAGCTGGGCGTGCTTGCCGCGGCGTTCGTGCCGGTGGAGCAACTCCAGGCCCAGGCGCTGGCGGCGCTGCGCCAGTGGGCGTGCGGGCGCACGGTCGAGCCCCTGACCGCCGCCGGCTTCACGCGCGTCCTCGACCAGGCCCGCGCCGACCTGCGCGGCATCGTCCCCCGGCTGACCGACCTGCTGCGCGAAATCCTGACCCGGCGGCAGGCGCTGCTCCTCCATGCGCAGCCGTATCCCGACCTGGCCGGGGAGCTGGCGGCGCTGCTGCCCGCCGATTTCCTCGCGGTGACCCCGTGGCCGCAGCTGGCGCATCTGCCGCGCTACCTCCGGGCGATGGAGATGCGGGCCGACCGCTGGCGCCAGAACGCCGCGCGGGACGCCGAACGCGCGCAACGGATCGCGCCTTTCGCCCGCGCGGCCGCGGACCTGCGGCGGGCCGGCGCCACGGACGAGGCCGCGGAGCATTTCCGGTGGCTGGTGGAGGAATACCGCGTGAGCGTGTTCGCGCAGGAGCTCGGCACCGCCGAGCCGGTGTCGCCCGCGCGTCTCGAGCGCGCGCGGGCCGCCGTGCACGCCGCCGCCGCGCCCCCGCCCGCGGCCGCACGGCCGGCGCCGGCCCCGGTGGCCACGCCGCCCAAGGGCGGTCCGCTCAAGAGCCTCGGCGCCCTCGACCGCCTTTTTCCCCGCGGCTGAATCTGCGGAAAAAGGCCGCGGCAAAATCGGCTTTGCAGTTGTCGCACCGGCGCGACGTGCTAACTTGCGGTACCCCGGCTTCATTGCCCCATGAACACCTCCATCGCCACCCTGCTGGAGCGCAAGGGCTCCGCCGTCTTCGCCGTGCCGCCCACCATCACCGCCTCGGCCGCGGTGCAGGAGATGAACCGCCGCAAGGTCGGCTCCGTGCTCATCATGGAGGGCGAGCGGCTGCTCGGCATCTTCACCGAGCGCGACGTCCTGTCGCGCGTCGTCGCGGCGGATCTGGACCCCAAAGTGCATTCGGTGGCCGAGGTGATGACGGCCAACGTGCTGACCGTGACCCCGAAGGCCACGGTCGAGGAAGTGATGGCGCTGTTCGACCAGCACCGTTGCCGCCACCTGCCGGTGGTGGACGGCGCCCGGGTGGTGGGGCTGATCTCGATCGGCGACATTTCGCGCTGGGTGGCCGATGTCAGCCGGCACGAGGCCGAGCAGCTCAAGCAGTACATCGCGGGCGGATTCCCGACCTGAGCGGCGGAAGGGGCGGCGCCACAAAAGTCTGGCCTCGGGGCGGGGGTTCGCCGAAAACCTCGGGCGGACGTTGCCGTCCCCCGCGCCATGAAACTCGAACCCGCCAAGGCCCTGATCACCGCCGCGCTGGGGCGCATGAACGCCCTGTACCAGAAGACCGTGTTTGATGAATGGGTGATGGTGTCGCTGCAGGACGAGCGCGGGCGGATTCTCGCCTACCACGGCCCGCGGGGGGAAAATTACCGGCGGCATTTCGCGGAGGACATCGCGCCGTTGCGCGCCGAGATGACGGGGAAACAGCTCGGGGTGGGCGGCTTCGAGTTCGCGCCCGAGGCGGCCGGCACGGGCTTCGACGCGTGCGTGCGCACCGGCGAGGCCAGCTACCTGCTCTGCAACCACACCGGCCGGTCGATGGCGGAGATCCGCGGCGACCCGCGCTGGCTGCAGGCGCAGAAGGCGTTCGTGGAGCTGAGCGAGAAATTCGGCCGCGATCCGCTGGAGTGAGCGGGGCGGCCGCCGGCCTCAGCGCAGCAGGCCGTCGTAGAGGAACCAGCCGTAGGCGCCGACCAGGAGCCAGCCGGCCCAGCGGGGCAGGCCGCCGCCGGCGAGGAGGAAGAGGATGTGCAACGCGGCGGCGCCGAGCAGGAGGAGCAGGCTGGTCTCGACGAACCCCGGCACCGGCACGGCGCGGACGACCGCGCACAGGCCGAGGGCCAGCGGGATGCAGATGTGGCCGTCGCCCACCTGCGAGGTGTAGACGATGTCGGCGCGCCGCTTCCAGCCCCAGTAGAAGGCGAGCAGGGCGTTGGGCAGCACCATCAGCCAGCCGCTGAGCCAGCCGAGGTGGGCGGCGTTGATGAACCCGCCGTGCTGGTGGCCGAGCCACGCGACCAGCCAGTCGATGCTGACGTAGAGCGCGTAGGCGCTGGCGAGCACGACCAGCGCGTCGAGGTAGAACAGCGCGCCGAAGGATTGCCGCTGGCGGACGTTGTGCTTGAGCACGTCGAACACCTGGAAGCACTGCCAGAAGAGAAACAGGCCGATGAGCATCAGGCCGTCGGCGCGGTCCAGCCGGCCGTCCTGGCCGAGGACCCAGACCGCGCCGGTGAAGAAGATCACCGCGGTGAGGGTGAGCAGGAGGGAGAGGCGGTTGATCTGGTGGGCGGTGTCGGCGCCCGCGCCGCGGCCCTTGCGGCCGCCCCCGCCGCGCGACGGCACCACCGCCAGCCCCCAGAACAGCGCCGGCAGGCCGAGGAGCAGGGTGAGGTTGGTGACGTTGTTGACCAGGCAGTTGGTCAGCACGTCGCGGACCGCGCCGTGGTGCGCGACGACGAGGTAGACGAAGATCAGGTTCCCGAGGCCCGAGCAGTAGGGCATGACGATCGTGCCGAGTGCGGTGCCTTCCAGGCCCTGGTCGAGCATGGCCTCGAGCCGCCACATCATCAGCAGGGAGGCGGCGAGGAACAGCCCAAGGTAGGTCCACGGGCTGGTCAGCCCGAGCGTGTCGATCCAGTGGGACAGCGGAGCCATGGTCAGAACACCCGGCGGCGGCCCGGCGTGAACCACGCCTGCGCGCGGCCGGAGCGTTGCACCAGCCGCACGCGGGCGCCGAAGGCCGCCCCGAGCCGGCGCGCCGTGAGCACCGCGCGGCGAGGGCCGGCGGCGACGACCGTGCCGGCCCGCATCACCAGCACGTGGGAGATGGCCGGCACGACTTCCTCGAGATGGTGGGTGACGAGCACGAGGGTGGGGGCGCCAGGCCGCCGCGCGAGGCCGTCGAGGAACTGGAGAAAATGTTCGCGGGCCACGGGGTCGAGCCCCGCGCAGGGCTCGTCCAGGATCAGGAGGCGGGGCCGGGCCATGAGCGCGCGGCCGACGAGGATGCGCTGGCGCTCGCCCTGCGAGAGCAGCACCCACTCGCGGTCCCGGAGCGGGGCGGCGCCCACCGCCCGCAGAATTCCGGTCGCGCGCCGGCGGTCGGCGGGGGTCACCGGACCCCAGAGATCAAGCTGGGCGTATTTGCCGCTGATGACGGTCTCCAGCGCCGGCTCGGCCGGCGGAATGAGATGGTGGACGGCGGAGGTCACGAGGCCGATGTGGAGACGCAACTCGCGCCAGTCGGCCTGGCCGAAACGGCGGCCGAGCAGGTCGATGGTGCCCCGGGTCGGCGTGAGGTAGGCGGTGAGCGCCTTGAGCAGGGAGGTCTTGCCGCAGCCGTTCGGCCCCAGGATCGCCCAGTGCTGGCCGCGGTCGACGCGCCAGGAGACGTCCCGGAGGATGACGGTGCGGCCGCGTTCGATGCGGAGGTGGGAGACGGCGAGGATGGGGACGGCGGGGCGCCCGGGCATGGAGGGGGATGCTGGCGGCCGGGGCAGGCGCGTCAACGGCGACCAGGCCGCGCCGACGGCCCGGGGTGGCGACGCGCGGCCGCCCGACAAAATTGCTGTAACTTTGGGCGCCGTGGCGGGTTTTCTTCCCTGCCAGCCATTCTCTCCGCCATGAAACCCCACCTCCCTGTCCTCGTCGGGCTCGGGCTGTTCTTCCTCGGGCCCCTGGTTCTGCACGCCAAGATCGACCGCACGGTCGAGAAAACCTTCGCCGTCCAGCCGGGCGGCACCCTCAAGGCCCAAACCATGGGCGGTGGCATCAAGGTCGAGCCCGGGGCCGGCGACGCCGTGAAGGTCGTGGTCAAGGAGCGGATCGACGCTTCGACCGACGCCGAGGCGGACGCCATCCTCAAGAATCTCACCCTCACGCTCGAACAGCAGGGCAACGACGTGACCGCCATCGCCCACTATGAGGGCGACCGGCCCTCCTCGTGGCTCCACTGGGGCAACTGGCCGCCGGTCCAATGCGAGTTCACCATCACGGTGCCCGCGAAGTACAACGTCGACCTGCGGACCTCCGGCGGCGGCATCACCGTCGGCGACCTCACCGGCACGGTGGAGGCGTACACCTCGGGCGGCGGGCTGCATTTCGGCAAGATCACCGGCACGGTGAACGGCCACACCAGCGGCGGCGGCATCGATCTGGAGGCCTGCTCGGGCGACGTCGAGGTGCACACCTCCGGCGGGGGCATCCATCTCGGGCCGGTGGGCGGCAACGCCAAGGTCCACACGAGCGGCGGCGGCATTTCCATCAAGGGCGTCGCGGGCGTGGTGAATGCCCACACCTCCGGCGGGCCGATCGACGTGGCCTTCACCGGCCCGCTCCAGGGCGACTGCGAATTCGACACCTCCGGGGGCGGCATCACCGTGCGCGTCGACCCGAAGAGCAGCTTCCAGCTCGACGCCCACACGTCGGGCGGCGGCGTGCACTGCGACCTGCCCGTGACGGTCGTGGGCGAGATCAAGCCGAACCGGCTGTCCGGCCCGGTCAACGGCGGCGGCCACCTGCTCAAGCTCCGCACGTCGGGCGGCGGCATCCGGGTGGTGACGGACTGAAATTTTGGGTGGAATAGATCGTTGTGCCGGACCGGGCGCGGCCGTTGGGGGCCGCGCCCGGTCCCCTTTTCGCTCCCGGGCCCCGGGGAAATCGCTGGCGCACGGCCGCCCTCTGCGTTCAATGGGGGCATGACGACCGCCGCCGCCTACGCGGACCTCGAAGCCCGACTCAAGCGCGCCCACGTGCTGGGCACGATCAACGGCCTGCTCGGCTGGGATGAGCAGGTGAACCTGCCCCCCGACAGCGCCGACCTGCGCGGCGAACAACTGGCCGCGATGGCGGAGCTGCAACACGCCGCGGCCAGCGACCCGCGCGTCGGCGAACTCCTGACCCTGCTCGAGGGCCGCCGCGGCGAGCTGACGGCCGACCAGCAGGTCGTCCTCCGCATCGCCCGCCGCGACTACGACCGGGTGGTGAAGCTGCCGCCCGAGTTCGTGCGCGAGAAGGCCCGGCACGGCAGTCAGGCCTTCCACGCCTGGGCGGCGTGCAAGCCCAAGGCGGACTTCGCCGGTTTCGCCCCGTTCCTCCAGAAGCACATCGACCTGGCAATGCAGGAGGCGGCCTATCTCGGTTTCGCCGCCGCGCCCTACGACTACCTGGTCGACCGGCACGATCCCGGGATGACGGCGGCCACGATCGGACGCCTGTTCGACGAGCTCAAGGCGGGCCTGGTGCCCTTCATGCGGGCCGTCGTGGCCTCGCCGGTCAAGGCGCGGACCGACGTGTTGCACGGGTTCCCGGAGGACAAGCAGCGCGCCTTTCTGCGGATGGTGACCGAGCAGCTCGGCTTCAACTACCGGCGCGGGCGCATCGACGTCTCGGTCCACCCCTTCTGCGAAGGCACGGCGGCGGACGTCCGCATGACCACGAAGTTCAAGGAGGACCGGCCGCTCAGCTCGCTGTTCAGCTCGATCCACGAGACCGGGCACGGGCTCTACGAGCAGGGCACGCGCCTTGAGCACCAGGGCACGGCGCTGGGCCAGACCGTCGGCATGGCCGTGCACGAATCACAGAGCCGGTTGTGGGAGAACCAGGTGGCGCGGGGCCGGCCGTTCTGGCAGTTTTTCGAGCGGCGCCTCCGCCGGGCGTTCTCGCGGCAGCTGCGGGCGGTCACCTCCGACGAGCTGTATCTGGCGGTCAATGCGGTCGCGCCCACGGTCATCCGCGTGGACTCGGACGAGGTCACCTACAACCTGCACATCATCCTGCGCTTCGAGCTGGAGAAGCGCCTGTTCGCCGGGACGCTGGCCGTGGCCGACCTGCCCGCGGCGTGGAACGCGCTGGCCCAGGAGCTGCTCGGCTTCGCTCCGCCGACGGATCGGGAGGGCGTGCTGCAGGACGTCCACTGGTCCGCCGGCATGTTCGGCTATTTCCCGAGCTATTGCCTCGGCAACATGATCGCGGCGCAGCTCTGGTACCGGGCGCTGGCCGACCTGCCGAAGCTGGAAAAGGAATTCGCGCGCGGGAATTTCTCCGGCCTGCTCGGCTGGCTCCGGCGCGAGGT
>DATJUU010000261.1:0-2172 GCA_035502155.1 Opitutaceae bacterium | reverse complement strand
CCAGCGTGAGCGCTGCGGTGAAATCCGCCCAGGCATCGCGCCAGCGATCCTGCAGATCGTACGCCACGCCGCGCCGCACCCAGAATTCGGGCACCACGCGGGAACGCGCCAGCGCCCTCGAGGCCGCCGCCTCGGCGTCGCGCCCGAAAGCCGCGGACATCGCCGGCTCCGCGCGGGCGCCCGCGATGAACGCGTCCGCCAAATCCGCCCAGGCCTGCGCGTTGGCCGGATCCAATTGCACGGCCCGCACCAGCTGCGCACGGGCGTGCCGGGCGGCCGATTCGCCCGCCGCCACGCCCGCCGGTTGCCGCGCGACGCGATTCATCGCCTCGTGCGCGGCGGTGCGCAACGCCTCCGCCCGATAGAGCGGCAGACATCTGACCACCAGCAGCGCGGCCACCACCGCTGCCACGAGCGCGGGCGCCGCCGCCGCCGGCCAACGCGCCCGACCGGCGCGCGCTGAATTTCGAGCGTCATCCCCCGCCGCCACCAGCGCCGCCACCACCGCCGCCGCCTGCGCCAACGCCGGGATCTTCAAGCTGAAATCCACCGCCAATTGGAGCGCGAACGCGAGCAGCCCGATGACGAGCCCGCCGCGAAGCGCCCGCCAGCGTGCGGCCGCCCCGCCGCGTGCGCCGGCAGCGGCGTCGCGGTCGCGCCAAAGCAGACTCCAGCGCCCGAGGAAAACCGCGCCAAGTCCAAACGAGAGCAGAAAACCCACCGCGCCGTAGTCGCTCAGCGTGTTGAGGTATTCGTTGTGCGCCCACTGGGGCTGGTCCCAGAAACGGGCGGGGCGGTGGCGCTCGAACAGGACGTTGTAGGAACCCGCACCCGTCCCCACCAGCGGACTCTCGCAAAAGAGTCTCCAGCCCGCGTTCCACAAGATGACCCGGCTCACTTCGATCCGATCACGCAGCAGGCGATCCACGCGTTCCCTGACCCTCGGCACCTGCAGGCAGAGCACGGCCGCGGCCAACGCCAACCCCGCCACGACTGCGAAGGACCAAAACCAGCGCCGGGTTCTTCCCGGCAAGGCCAGGACCGGCCAAGCTGCCAGGGCCGCGCCCAGCGCGAGCCACGCGCCGCGGCTCACCGTCAATACCAGGCCCGCGGCGAACAGCGTGGCCAGATAGCCGCAGCAGACCCGCTGCCCGGCGCGCGCCCCGCGCTGGAGGGCCAGGGCCAGCACCGGCGGCAGCAGGAGGAGCAACAGGGCGGCCAGGCTGTTGGGAATGCCAAAGGGGCCGCTCGACCGGCCGATGAATTGCGCCGCCTGCCGCCGTCCCAGCATCAGCCACGCCGGATCGTCCACCCATTGATAGGCCGCCATCGCCACCGCCACGGCGGCGAGCGCCACCAGGCCCCAAAACAGGGTTTCCCGCGCCCTTGCACCCCTCACGCCGTGGAGCACCGTGACGAACACGATCGCCATCTGCGCCCAACCCAGCCAGTCGCGCCAGCCCAGCCAGGGCACCGGCGTCACCCAAATCGCATTGGCCGCCGCGTAGGCGAGAAACGGCAGGGTTGCCAAGGCGGCGCCGCGCAATCGGAGCCCGCGCCCCCGCCACGCCTCAGCCGCCAGCCAACAGACAAGCGTCGCCATGCTTAGCGTGATGCTGATCGTCATCGTCCCGGGGCGGTAGCCCCCCAGGCCCAGTGTTGTCCACCACACGTTGGCCAGCACCAGGCCTGCCACCAGCCAATCAACGGCTCTGCCCCGCTCCGGGCGACCGGCCGCCTGGCCGATGCCGCCGCCCCCCGCTTCTCCCCCGCTGCGGCCACGGCACGCTGGCCATTTATGAACAATATTCATTGTCGCGGGGCGCTTGGCATTTTACGTGCTTCTTCCGGCCCGGGGCCGGCTGTGATGCCATATTGCTTTTGACCGGCGCCCGCTCCTCACACAAACCTCAAACCCGTTTCTCCCAAACCACCGAAGAAAGACGCACCGACATGACACCGAAGGAAGTAATCAAACTCGCCAAGGATAAAGAAGTCAAAATCGTCGACCTCAAGCTCTGCGATATTCACGGCACGTGGCAGCACTTCGCCATTCCCGTGAATGAGCTGAACGAAAAGATTTTCGAGGAGGGTCTGGGCTTCGACGGCTCCTCCATCCGGGGCTGGAGGGTCATCAACGCGTCGGACATGCTCATCGTCCCGGACGCGGTC
>DATJUU010000260.1:0-5577 GCA_035502155.1 Opitutaceae bacterium | reverse complement strand
TCGGCGAAGCTGATGACCTCGGCGCGAATGAAGCCCTTCTGGATGTCGGTGTGAATCACCCCCGCCGCCTCGGGCGCGGTCATGCCGCGCTTGATCAGCCAGGCGCGGTTCTCGGGCCCGCCGACCGTGAGGTAGCAGGCGTAGCCGCCCTCGGCCAGCACCCGCACGAGCAGTTCGTCGAACGCCGCGAGCTCCGCCGCGGTGGCGACGACCACGGGCTTGAGCGTCAGGAGGGGATGGGCCGCGACCGCGGCCGCCTCGTCCGGGGTCAGGCCCGCGGTCGACGCCAAGGCTTCCTGTTCGAGCGCCGCCTTGATCTTCTCGAGCGCGCTTTTCTCCGGATCCACCGGGCCGCGGCCGAGGCGCGTCTCGACGAACTCGAGATCGCGCAGGATCACGTCGAGGCGCCCCGAGGCGGAGACGACGAAGACGTCGGACGTGACCGCTTCCTCCTCGCCGGCGACGTCCACCTGCGCGTAGGTCCGCTTCTTGGCCTCCACCAGCTTGTGGACCTGGTCGAGGCGGGCATCCTTGACGTGGTGCCGGCCCGGCGGAATGCCGCTGACGCCGACGAGACAGACTTTCATGGGCGGAGAAGGGAGGCGGGATGGCGGGCAAAGGCAAGCCTGCGCCGACCGGTCGGTTTTCGGATGGATTGCCGCCGTGGTTGCGGTTAAGAACAGCCTCCGGCGGTTCTCACCTCATGACCTCGTGGCGGATCATCCTTGGGCTGGCGGCGGGCGCGCTGCCGGTGCTCGCGTCCGAAGGCGGCTTCCAGCAGGCCGCGCTGGCCAGCTACGAACTGGCGGACGTGGGCGGGACGGTGGTGGTGCGGGCGGTCGAGGGCCCGGGGCCGGGCGCGGACCGCTACTTCGTTTTTTTCCAGTTCGAAGGCGTGCTCTGGTGCTACGCCCCCGAGGCCGGCACCTGGATATTCGGGCCCGCGCCGGCGCACTGGCCGCCGTCCGACCAGGAGGCGCTGGCGTGGGTCGAATCTACGGGCCCGAGTCTCCGGCGGGTCCGCTTCTACCGCGACCTGCCCGAACCGGCCGCGCGCGAGTCGGGCCTGCCGCACGGGTGCGTGGTGGCGTGCCTGGCGCAGCTCTCGAACCTGCTCATCCACACCGGCCCGCCCGAGGAGGTGGGCCTCGTGCTCCTGTCGTACGACGGCGAGCGCGGCCCGGGGGAGGCGCTCGGGCCGCGCCTGATCGGCCACAGCCTCCTGGTTTACCGGTACGCGGGCAAATGGTACTGCTTTGACCCGCGGTGGGACACCACGGCCACGCCCCTGGGGCAGGTGGCGGTGGGCGCGCCGCTGGACGAGACGCTGCGAGCGCTCGCGCAGCGGCCGGACTGCCGCCTCACACGGGCGCGGCTGCTGCGGATCTCGCACCACACGCTCGACCAGGTCGACACGAGCGTGACCTGGCGGCTACTCAAGGACCGGCGGGAATAATCCGCGCCAGCTACCCGGGCGCCGGAGGCACCCGCTGCCGGGCGTGGCAATAGGGCAGGACGAACTCCCGGAACACCGGCTCGGGCAGCGTGGTGGCCCGTTCCTCCAGTCCATCCCAATTGGTTTGGGCCCGCTCGAGCCTGGCGCACGGCCGGTCGCCGCAGACGGCGCAGTTCACCATCCCCCGGTCGCGGCAGCAGCGGCGCGCGGCGCACCGGCGGGAGGTGGGAAAACCGCTTCGTCCGGACCGAAACAGCCGCCGCAGGAGATCGCCTCGGGATCGAAGTTGAGCCCGTAGAGATCGTGCCAGGCCGCCGCGACGCGCGCCCGGGCGGCCGGATCGGCCGAGTGCCCGGCCACGAAGGCCGGGCACTCGGAGCAGATCACGCCGCAGGCGGAAAGCTGGACGTCCACGGCTCCTTCAAGGCACGAGGACGATCTTTCCCTGGGCGGTCGACTCGATGATGGCGTGGTGGGCCTGCGCCGCCTCCGCCAGCGGCAGCTCCCGGCCGACGACGGGCCGCAGCGTCCCGGCAGCCAGGCCGGCGCCGATCGCGGCATGGGCCCGGGCATATTCCTCCGGGGTGCCGGCCATGATGCCAACGATCGAGCCCTCGGTGCGCATCAGCTGGCGCGGGTTGACCGTGACCTCGCCGCGGCTGCCGATGACGACGATACAGCCGCCCCGCGCGAGCACGGTGAGGTCCTTGCCGAGGTTCATGTTGGCCAGCATCTCGAGGACCAGGTCGACGCCGCGGCCGCCGGTGAGTTTCATCAGTTCGTCGAGGTAGCCGGCCGCACGGTGATCGAGCACGTGGGCGGCGCCCTGCGCGCGCACCAGCGCCCGGCCGGCGTCGGTGCCGGCGGTGCCGATCACGGTCAGGCCCGCGGCCCCGGCGAACTGCACCGCCGCCAGACCCACGCCGCCGGAGGCGCCGTGGACGAGCACGGTCTGCCCGGCGTGGGCGCGGGTCCGGTCAAACAGGGCGCGGTAGGCCGTGGCGTAGGGGATGTGCAGCCCAGCGCCCTGGGCAAACGAGACGTTCGCCGGCAGCGCGTAGATCTGCCCGGCCGGGCAGAGCGCGAGCTGGGCGTAGACGCCGCTGAGGGTGCCCGCGGTGTAGACGCGGTCGCCGGCGCGCCAGCGCGCCACCTGCGGTCCGACCGCGGCGATCACCCCCGCCGCGTCGCCCCCCGGCGTATAGGGCAGCAGCGGCTTGTGGGCGTAGTTCCCGGAGCGGATGTAGGTCTCGACGGGGTTCACGCCGGCGGCGTGCACGCGCACGACGACCTGGCCCGGGCCAGGGACGGGATCGGGCACGTCCTCGAGCTTCATCACTTCCGGCGGGCCGAATTCGTGAACGCGGATGGCTTTCATGATTGGGGATCGGCGATGGGGGATGGCGGATTGTGGGGCGGTCGCCCGCCTCACGCCTTCTCGTGCCACAGCTGGGCGAGATGGAGGAGCGTCTCGGCGGACTTGACCATGTCCTGAACGCAGACCCACTCGCGCGGGCTGTGGGCCTCGCGCGTGCCGCAGAACAGGTTGGGGCAGGGCAGGCCGCGGGCGGTGAGGTTGGAGCCGTCGGTGCCGCCGCGGATGGCGGAGGACATCGGCGTGAGGCCGGCGCGCTGCACGGCCTCGCGGGCGAATTCCACCGGCCGCATGTCCTTTTCCAGCCAGTAGCGCATGTTGCGGTACTGCTCGGTGAAGGTGAGGGTGAACACCGCGCGCGGCTCGACGATGCGGAGGCTGGCCACGACCTGCTCGACCGCGGCCCGCTTGGCCGCGAGGCCGGCGAGCTCGAAATCGCGCAGGATCATCCGCACCGCGCACCGGTCGGCGTTGCCGGTGACCTCCACCGGGTGGATGAAGCCGTCGCGGCCCGCCGTGCGTTCCGGCGAGATCTCGGCCGGCAGGGCCGAGAGGAAGCTGCCCGCCAGCCGGACCGCGTTCACCATCACGCCCTTGGCCCAGCCGGGATGGATGGAGACGCCCTGGATCTCCAGCAGCGCGGCGTCGGCCGAGAAGGTCTCGTAGTCGATCGTCGCCAGCCCCTCGCCGTCGAGCGTGTAGCCGACGTCGGCGCCAAGATCCTTGAGGTCGAGCCTGGTCATGCCGCGCGCGATCTCTTCGTCGGGATTGAAGCCGAGGCGGATGACGCCGTGCGGGATCTCGGGGTGCCGCAGCAGGTGGTGCGCGGTGGTCATGACGACGGCGACGCCCGCCTTGTCGTCGGCGCCGAGCAGCGTCCTGCCGCTGGCGGTGACGATGTCCTGGCCAATCTTCTCGCGCAGGTGGGGGATCGTCTCGAGGGTGAACTGCTGGCCCGGGTCGTCCGGCAGGGTGATCGGCTTGCCGTCGTATTTGCGGTGCACGATCGGCTTGGCGCCGCCAGGTAGCTCGGTGGCGGTGTCGACGTGGGCGAACCAGGCGACGCGCGGCACGCCGGCCTTCGCGGCCGTCGCGGGCAGCGTCGCGAGCAGGTAGCCGTCGGCGTTGAGGCGGATGTCGGCGGCGCCGATCTCCTGCAGCTCCTTTTCGAGGAGGCGGAGCAGGTCCCACTGGCCCGGGGTGCTCGGGCAGGAGGGCGAGTGGGGGTCGCTCCGGGTGTCGAGGCGGACGTAGCGGCAGAAGCGGGCGAGCAGCTCTTCGGCGTCGATCGGATGGCTCATGCCCCGACGCCAGCACAGGAATTCGCGCGAGGCAAATATCCATTGCGGGCGCCGGCGCGACGATCTGCATTGCCCCGGGCGGCGCCGGGCGATAACCTCGCCGCCGATGAAGGTCCTGCTGCTTTATCCGGAGTTCCCGGACACGTTTTGGAGTTTCAAGCATGCGCTGAAGTTCGTGCGCAAGCGGGCGTCGCTGCCGCCGCTGGGGCTGCTCACGGTGGCCGCCATGCTCCCGCGCCCGTGGGAGAAGCGGCTGGTGGACCTGAATGTGCGCCGGCTGAAGGACCGGGATCTCCGGTGGGCGGAGGTCGTGTTCATCAGCGCGATGATCGTGCAGCGGGAATCGGTGCAGGCGTTGATCGCCCGCTGCCGCGCCGCCGGCAAGACCATCGTGGCGGGCGGGCCGCTGTTCACGAGCGAACACGACCAGTTTCCCGGGGTCGACCACTTCGTCCTGAACGAGGCGGAGGTCACCCTGCCGGAATTCCTGCGCGACCTCGAGGCCGGGGCGCCGCGCCGGGTATACGCGTCGACGGAATTCCCCGACATCCACCAGACGCCGGTGCCGTTGTGGGAGCTGGCGGACCTCAACCGCTACGCCTCGATGTGCCTGCAGTATTCGCGCGGCTGCCCGTTCGACTGCGAGTTCTGCGACGTGACCACGAAGTTCGGCCACCGCCCCCGGACCAAGACGGCGGCCCAGGTCATCGCCGAGCTGGACGCGCTCTACCGGCTGGGCTGGCGCAGCCAGGTGTTCTTCGTGGACGACAACCTGATCGGGAACAAGCGGGCGCTGCGCACCGAGCTGCTCCCGCCGCTGACCGCGTGGCAGAAGGACCGCGGCCTGCCGCTCTACACCGAGGCGTCCATCAACCTCGCGGACGACGACGACCTCATGCACGCGATGGCCGAGGCCGGGTTCGACATGGTGTTCATTGGCATCGAAACGCCGGATGAGGCCGCGCTGGCCGAGTGCAACAAGCGGCAGAACCGGGGCCGGGACCTCGTGGCCGACGTGAAGCGCATGCAGCGCGCGGGCCTGCAGGTGCAGGGCGGGTTCATCGTCGGCTTCGACAGCGACACGCCGACGATCTTCCGGCGGCAGATCGAGTTCATCCAGAAGAGCGGCATCGTCACCGCGATGGTCGGCCTGCTGAACGCCCTGCCCGACACCAAGCTCCACGCCCGGCTGAAGCGCGAGGGCCGGCTGCTCGGGCGGAGCACGGGCGACAATGCGGACGGCACGACCAACTTCACCCCGTGCATGAAGATGGAGGCGTTGCGCGAAGGCTACCGGAGCATCCTGGAACACATCTACGCGCCGGGGCCGTACTACCAGCGGGTGCGCACCTTCCTGCGGGAATACAAGCGCCCGAAGTTCTCCGAGTCGCTGGACTGGCGGCGCCTGATGGCGTTTGCGCATTCCACGGTGCGCCTGGGCGTCA
>DATJUU010000259.1:0-14636 GCA_035502155.1 Opitutaceae bacterium | reverse complement strand
ACACCCTGCAGGACATCCTCATCCGCCGCGCCCGCCTCGAGGGCCGGGCCGCCCTCTGGGTGCCGGGCACCGACCACGCCGGCATCGCCACCCAGACGGTGGTCGAGCGCGAGCTGCGCAAGCACAAGCAGCACCGGCGCGACCTCGGGCGGGAGAAGTTCCTCGAGCGGGTGTGGGCGTGGCGGGAGAAGCACGGCAGCATCATCCTCGAGCAGCTCCGCCGCCTCGGCGCCTCCTGCGACTGGCACCGCACGGCGTTCACGATGGACCCGGCCTACTCGCGGGCCGTGCTCACCGTGTTCGTCGACCTCTTCCACCGCGGCCACATCTACCGCGGCAAGCGCATGGTCAACTGGTGCCCGGCCTCGCTCACCGCCCTGTCCGACGAGGAGGTGATCATGAAGCCGGTCCGGGGCCTGCTCTACCGCGTGCGCTACGAACTGGTCGAGCGTCCCGGGCAGTTCCTCACCGTCGACACCACCCGCCCGGAGACCATCCCGGGCGACACCGCGGTCGCGGTGCATCCCGACGACGCGCGGTACCAGGGGCTGGCCGGCCTGCACGTCTGGCGCCCCCTGGTGCGCACCGCCATCCCGGTCGTGGCCGACGCCGCGGTCGACCGCGAGTTCGGCACCGGCGCCCTCAAGATCACCCCGGCCCACGACAAGGCCGACTTCGAGGTCGGCCAGCGCCATGGCCTCGAGATCCGCGAGGTGCTCAATCCCGACGCCACGCTCAACGCCCTGGCCGGGCCCGAGCTGGCGGGACTCGACCGGGCCGCCGGCCGCAAACGCGCGGCCGAGCTGCTCCGGGCCGCCGGCGCGCTGGTGGAGGAGAAGCCGTACGAGAACAACGTCGGCTACTCCGAGCGGGCCGACGTGCCGATCGAGCCGCGCCTGACCTGGCAGTGGTGGCTGCGCTATCCGCGCGTCGAGGAGGCCAGGGAGGTCGTGCGCGCCGGCCACATCCTGTTCCACCCGGAGCGCTGGACCAAGGTCTACCTGCACTGGCTCGACCACATCCAGGACTGGTGCATCAGCCGGCAGCTCTGGTGGGGCCACCGCATCCCGGTCTGGTACCGCAAGGGCCTCGACCGCGAGCGGCTCACCGAGGCCGACCTGCGCGACCCGGCCAAGGTGCACGTCTCGCTCGACGGCCCGCCCGATCCCGCGAACTGGGAGCAGGAGGAGGACGTGCTCGACACCTGGGCGTCGTCCTGGCTCTGGCCCTTCGCCACCCTGGGCTGGCCGGACGAGCAGGCCATGCGCGCGGCCGCGTTCAACACCTTCTACCCGACCGCGGCGCTGGTCACCGCGCCGGACATCATCTTCTTCTGGGTCGCCCGCATGATCATGGCGGGCCTGGAGTTCACCCGGCCGGGCGCGCCGCTCGAGCGGCGCATCCCGTTCCGCCACGTCTATTTCACCGGGATCATCCGCGACCACCAGGGCCGCAAGATGTCGAAGTCCCTCGGCAACTCGCCCGACCCGCTCGACCTGATCGGCAAGTACGGGGCCGACGGCCTGCGCTTCGGGATCGTGTCGATCGCCCCGCAGGGGCAGGACATCCGCTTCGCCGAGGAGCGCATCGAGGCCGGCAAGAACTTCTGCAACAAGCTCTGGAACGCCTGCCGCTTCCGCCAGCTGAGCGGGCCGATGGACGACAACACCTCGATCGCGGCGATCCTGGCGCGGCTGAAGCCGGCCAAGTTCGACGCCGACGATCACGCCATCCTCGACCGGCTCTTCCACACCACCCGCGCGGTCGACCGCTGCTTCCACGAGTTCGAGTTCAGCGCCGCCACGCAGGCCCTCTACGGGTTTTTCTGGAACGACTTCTGCGACTGGTACGTCGAGGTCTCGAAGTCGAAGCTCCAGGCGCCCGAGACGAGGGCGAACTGCCTCGCGCTCCAGGACCTCGTGTTGCGCCAGACGCTGCTTCTGCTGCACCCGTTCATCCCCTTCATCACCGAGGAACTGTGGAGCCAGCTGGGCTACGCGGCGCCGGGGCGGTTCATCGACGACGCCCACCTCGACAACGCCTCGCAGCTCGTCATGGAGTCACGCGAGCACGAGGTGCTGATCGACCCGGCGCAGGTCGTGGTGGTGGAGCGGCTCAAGGCTTACGCGTCGCAGGCGCGGGCGCTGAAGGCGGGACTCGGCCTGGCCAGCCGCCGGGACCTCACGCTGGCGAATCTCTCCGCGCCGGCCGACGCGGCGATCCTCACCGCCAACGCCGAGAAGCTCGTCCGGTTGATTGGCGCGCGGGCGCTCGAGTTCGTGGCGGCGCCGCCCGGGGGCGCGCCGGCCGCGGTCACCCCGCTCGGCACGCTCTACCTGGTGGATCTGGCCCAGGCGATGGACGTCGGCGCGGAGCGCCAGCGGCTGACGAAGGAGCTGGAGAAGCTCGCCCAGCACATCGCGGCCACCGAGGCGCGTCTCGCGAACCCGGCGTTCGCCGGCAAGGCGCCGCCCGCGGTCATTGCCGGCGCGAAGAAGCAGCTCGCCGAGCTCCAGGCCAAACAGGCCGAGCTGGAGCGACTCCTCAAGGCGCTGAAGTAGGGTGAACCGCGACCGATCGGCCAGTGGCCCGGCAGCGGAACTGTAGGGGCGCAATCTTGTTGCGCCCTTTTTTTGATTTTTCGGGTGCAGCAAGTCTGCGCCCCTACTGCCAAATCGGCAGGTTCCTCAAGAAGCTCGTTCTTGGACATTGGCAGCGACGGTCGTTTGAAATTTGCCGCCGCCGGCGGACATTGCCGCCGTGGCGCCCACGGAAGCAACCCCGCCCCGGCCGCCGGCCCCGACCTACTGGCTGACGCGCTTCGTCCTGCTGCGGCTGCTCGGCGTCGTCTACGCCGTGGCGTTCCTGGTCGCGGCCAACCAGATCCTCCCGCTCATCGGCGCCGATGGCCTGCTGCCCGTCGGCCCGTTCCTCGACCGGGTTCGCGGGGCGCTGGGCTCGACCACGGCCGGGTTCATCCGGTTGCCGACGTTTTTCTGGTTCGCGCATGGCGACGCCGTGCTCGTGGCGGCAGCGTGGGTCGGCTTCGCCCTGTCCTGCGTCGTGGTCGCGGGCTACGCCAACTCGCTGCTGCTGGCGGCGCTCTGGGCGCTGGATCTGTCGTTTGTCCACGCCGGCCAGGACTGGTACGGGTTCGGCTGGGAGTCGCAGCTGCTGGAGACGGGCTTTCTGGCTATCTTCCTGGTGCCGTTGCGGGACGCCCGGCCGTTTCCGCGGCGCGAGCCGCCGCCAGCGGTCCTGTGGCTCTTTCGCTGGCTGATCTTCCGGATCATGCTCGGCTCCGCGCTGATCAAGCTGCGGGGCGACGCGGTGTGGCGCGACCTGACCGCGCTGTGCTACCATTTCGAGACCCAGCCGCTGCCGGGGCCGCTGAGCCGCTGGTTCCACTTCCTGCCGCGGCTCGTGCTGCGCCTGGGCGTCCTGTTCAACTATCTGGCGGAACTGGTGGCGCCGTGGTTCGTGTTCTGGCCGCAGCGCGCGAGCCGGATCGCCGGCGGGGTGATCATCCTGTTCCAGGTGACGCTGATCGCGAGCGGCAACCTGTCGTTCCTCAACTGGCTGACGATCGTGCCGGCGCTGGCCTGCCTCGATGACGCCGTCTGGGCGCGGCTCCTGCCCCGCGCGCTCGTCCGCCGCGCCGCGGCCGCCGCCGGCGCCGCCGTGCCCAGCGCGGGCATGCGCGCCGCCGCGACCGCCGTCACCATCCTCGTGCTGCTCCTGAGCTGGCAGCCGGTCGTCAACCTGCTCTCGCCGCGCCAGGTGATGAACACCTCGTTCGACCCGCTGGACCTGGTGAACACCTACGGCGCGTTCGGCACCGTGGGCAAGGAGCGGCTCAACGTGGTGTTCGAGGGCACCGATGCCGACGTGCCCGACGATCGCGCGGTCTGGAGGGAGTACCCGTACCGGGGGCTGCCGGTGGACCCGTCGCGCCGGCCGTCGCAGGTCGCGCCGTACCAGTTGCGGCTCGACTGGCAGATGTGGTTCGCGGCGATGGGTTCGCCCGCGCAGTACCCCTGGACCCTCCACCTCGTCTGGAAGCTGCTGCACAACGATCCCGGCGCCGTGGGCCTGTTCGCCGCCAATCCGTTTCCGCAGCACCCGCCGCGGTACATTCGCGCGACCCTGTGGCGTTACCGCTTCGCCCCGCCGGGGAGTCCCGGCGGCCGGTGGTGGGACCGGGAGCGCGTCGGCCTCTGGCTGCCGCCGCTGTCGGCCGCCGACCCGGACCTGCGGCGGTACCTCGCGGCCTACGACTGGCTGCCACCCGCCGCGGCGCCCTGAGCGGCGCGGCTCAGATCACCATCTGCTCCTCGGCGTGCGGGAAGCGCGGGCGCAGCGCCGGCTCGTAGTGCCGCGGCACCAGGTGGCGCTTGCGCTTCGCAAACACGAAGTGCTCGACCCGCATGTTGGCGAACAGGACTTGCGGGTAGACCGTGTCGTAGAGGTCGGTCACGAAGTAGATCCGCGGGGCGAGCGAATCGCGCAGCATGGTGAAGAGCGCCGCGTACACGCCGACCGCAACCTGGGTGCAGGTGGCGTTGGCGCCCATCACGGCGCTGTTGGCCAGGCTGTGCAGGTAATAGACCCGCCGGCGCGGATACTCCAGGCAGACGCCGATCGTGTCCTCCCCGGCGAGAGGCATCGTCGTGTTGTCGCCGACCCGCAGGTCGGAGACGAGCAGCTGGCCGCGCCGGCGCCAGCGCCGGACCAGGTACGCCATGGTCTTCGGATGCACGGCGTAGATGAACTTGGAGGAGACGCCCAGCGCCTCGCCGAGGGTGAGGTTCTCCTCGTGCAGCACGAGGAAGCCGCTGGGGTAGGTGGCGAGCGGGAACACGGGCTTGAGAATGTCGCGCATCGCCACCCGGTGCTGGATGGCCCGGGTGCGGAAGATGACCGGCCGGCCGTCCACCACCTGGCCGGTCGGATCGCCGGCGAGCTCGCTGATGAATTCCTTGCGCGACCAGGTGACGATCGGCCGCCAGCCGTCCGCCGCCGTCGAGGTGTCGTACTCGAAATGGATGATCTCCCGCGGCTTGCCGTAACGCCGCACGCCGTGCCAGACCCAGATATTGACCACGCCGGGGTTCATCCCCGAGCAGAGGATGTGCGGGGCGCGCCGCGGCTTGGCCCGCGTGGGGTGCAGCGCGGCGACCAGCGCCTCGGCGCCGCGGTGGTTGTCGTTGAGCGACGTGCCGATGTAGGAGACGCCCGCCAGGTCCGTTGCGCCGAGGACCGGCAGGGAGTCCATGTCGGTCACATCGAGCGCGATGTCGACGTCGTACCGGCGCAGCAGGCGGCGGTAGTAGGCCTGCTGGCGCGGCAGCGTGATGCGGCGGCGCACGAACTCGTAGGCGAGCCGCTGGTGCTCGAGGTTGCGGTCCTCCAGCACCCGTTCGCTCCGGTCGACCAGGATGACGCGGTTGAACTCGTCGCGCCGGCCGCCGAGTCGGCGCAGCAGCGCCCGCGCCACGCTGCCGCTGGCGCCGAGGATCAAAAGATTGGGCGGACGCCGCTGGGGGTGGGGGCTGGCGGTCGGGCTGATCATGAGGCTGGCGGACTTCCGGATCCGGCGCCGCGCCTGCGCGTCGCGGTGCGACCGCTAGCGGACTGCAACGGATATCCACTTTCAATCCCGAAAACGCCCGGCCAGCCGCGGCGCGGGCCGCGGTGGCGCGCCGCGGCTCAGGAGGCCACGAGTTGGCGGGCGAGGTCGACCGCGACGGCGGCGTTCTCGCCGAAGGCGTCGGCCCCGATCGCCTGCGCGAAGGCCGGCGTGACCGGGGCGCCGCCGATGATCACCTTGACGCGGTCGCGGACGCCGGCCGCGCGGAGCGCCTCCAGCGTGGTCTTCATCGCCGGCATCGTCGTGGTGAGCAGCGCGGACAGGCCGACGATCTGCGCCTGCTTTTCGGTGATGGCGGCGATGAACTTGCTCGGGGAGACGTTGACGCCCAGGTCGATGACCTCGAAGCCGCTGCCCTCCAGCATCGCGCCGACGAGGTTCTTGCCGATGTCATGCAGGTCGCCCTGGACCGTGCCGAGCACGACCCGCCCGGTGGGCTTGGCCCCTTGGCGCGCGAGCAGCGGGCGGATGAGCTGGAACACCTCCTTGGTGGCGCGGGCCGACAGCAGGAGTTCGGGCACGAAATACTCGCCCGCTTCGTAGAGGCGGCCGACCTCGTCCATCGCCGGGCCGATGCCCTGGTTCACGAGGTCCACCGGATCGACCGCGGCCGCCAGGGCCTGGCGGGCGGCGGCGGAGGCGTCGGGGGCGCGTCCCGCGAGCACCGCGGCGCGGAGTTGGGAGAAGTCGTACATGGCGTTCGGGATGGATCGTTGCCGCTGGAGCGGCCCCCAGTGGGAGGGGCGATGATGGAATCGGAAATCCCGGCGGAGGCCAAGCCGGAAGCGCGTCACCTCCGCATGTGACAGCCGATCAGCGGGCAGCGGTCGCAGGGCGTCAGGACGGTGCTCACGAGCGCGCGCGGGCCGAGGCCGACGATGCCGGAAACCGATTTGAGCGGGTCCATCAGCAGCGACGGCAGCAGCGCGACGCCGACTGTGTCGGCCCGCATCAGCCGGAACAGATTCCGCTGCTCGGCCAGTTCCATGCCGCAATAGCCGGGGCTGTAGGGCAGGGTCCGGCCTTCGTCGGGGAGCAGGTGGGGATCGAGGCGCGTCAGCAGCGCCTCGGCCGCGGCCTCGGCGGCCCAGGATCCGATGGCATCGAGCACCCAGCCGGCGAACGTGTCGCCGGCGCGGCAGCGCTCGTCGGCCAGCCGGGTGATCGCACCGCCCGCGGTGGCCGCGAACACGGCGACCCGCGCGGCGCCGTGCAGGAACTCGCCGATGTTGCCCTGGAGGATGACACCGCCGATCGACAGCGAGTGCTCGGTCTGGCCGGTCAGCGCGTAAAGCGAGTAGGTGCCCCGGGGCTGCAGATGCGGCAGCGCTTCGGCCACGATGCGGTCGATCGCCGCGGCGACGTCGGCGGGCGGGGCGGCCCGGTGCGCGTAACCCAGGCACCGGTGGATGTCCTCCCGGCGGGGCGTCAGCGCCAGCGGCTCGCAGATTTCCACGGCCAGCGGAGGCGGAGGCGGGGCGGCGGGGGGCGCGTCGGGGCTGGTGGGTCGGGCGGGCATGGCGCGGCGCGGGCGCGCCGCCGGCCCGCAGTGTTGGCGGCGGGGCCCGCCGACACGATCCCAAAAGCCGCGGCCGCGCCTTTCAGCGCGCCCCGGGATGCCGCCGCCGGTAGGCGCGCATGACGCACAGCACCAGCGCCGTACCGGGCGCCCAGATGAAGCAGTAGAAGCTGCCGATCTGGATGCCCTGCCACGCGAGCTGCCCGGCGGAGCGCTCCACGTGAAACAGCCAGCCGCCGAGGGGAAACAGGAGGGCGCCGAGCGCTGCGCCCGCGGCGGTGATCGCGCCCGTCCAGAGCAGGAAATAGAGCGTCCAGTGCAGCCAGCCCGGCTTCATCGGCACACGTCGTATTTCACCAGCAGGGTGTGCGGTCCCAGCTTCTCGACGCCTTGCAGGGCCAGCCGCACGTCGGCGCGGCGCGCGAGCAGCGGCGTGCCGCCGCCGAACAACGCCGGCTCGATGGTCAGCCAGACCTCGTCCGTCAGGCCGGCCTCGAGGAACAGGCTGTGCACATGGGAGCCGCCGAGCAGGGCGCACCGCCGGCAGCCGCGCCGGGCCAGCTCCGCCGCGAGCGCCGCCGGCGCCGCGTCCGTGAATTCCAGTCTGCCCGGCACCGCGTCGGCCGCGTACCGGGCCGGCGACCGCGTCAGGACCACCCGCAGCAGCCGACCCGGCAGGCTGGCGCGGATGAAGTCGCGCGATACCCGGTAGGTCCCGCCGCCGATGACGCCGGCGTCAAAGCCGCCGAGGACGTCGTGGAAATAGGCCTTGTCCTCGGGCGAGGTGAAGGCCGTGCCCGGCTCGTCGTGCCGGGTGATGAACCCGTCGAGCGACTGGGCGGCGATGAGGACGAGGCGCACGCCGGCAGCGTAGGCAAAGGGGCGGGCCAGGCAAGCGCCGGGCCGGGGGGCGATCCGCCGGCGCGCGGGCCGGACCAAGGGCGCCGCCGCCGGCTGTTAAATCACCGCGCTTGCCAGCGCCGCGTGGGTCGGCCTAGTTTGCGCCCTTCCTCTTCATGAAACGCGCCCTTATCACCGGCATCACCGGTCAGGACGGCTCCTACCTTGCCGAGGTTCTGCTGGCCAAAGGCTACGAGGTGCACGGCGTCATCCGCCGCTCCTCGACCTTCAACACCAGCCGGATCGACCATCTCTACCAGGATCCGCACGTCAACGGCGTGCGCTTCTTCCTCCACTACGGCGATCTCGGCGACCCGGTGCAGATGCTGCAGCTGCTCTACGAGCTCAAGCCGGACGAGGTCTACAACCTCGGGGCGCAGTCCCACGTGCGCGTGTCGTTCGACATCGCGGCCTACACCGGCGACGTCGTCGGGCTCGGCACGCTGCGCATCCTCGAGGCGATCCGCGAGGCCGGTTTGGTGAAAAAGGTCCGTTTCTACCAGGCGTCGTCCTCGGAGATGTTCGGCAAGGCCCAGCAGGTGCCGCAGACCGAGCGCACGCCGTTCTGGCCGCGCTCCCCCTACGCCTGCGCCAAGGTCTACGCCTACTGGCTGACGGTCAACTACCGCGAGAGCTACGCGCTCCACGCCAGCAACGGCATCCTCTTCAACCACGAGTCGCCGCGCCGCGGCGAAACCTTCGTCACCCGCAAGATCACCCGCGCCGCCACCCGGATCAAACTCGGGCTGCAGGACGCCCTCTACCTCGGCAACCTCGAGGCGAAGCGCGACTGGGGCTACGCCAAGGAGTACGTCGAGATGATGTGGCTCATGCTCCAGCAGGACAAGCCCGACGACTTCGTGGTCGCCACCGGCGAGACCCACAGCGTGGCCGACTTCTGCGCCGAGGCCTTCGGCGCGCTTGGCCTCGACTGGAAGCAGTACGTCCGCCACGACGCCCGCTACGAACGCCCGACCGAGGTCGACCTGCTCATCGGCGACTCGGCCAAGGCGCGCCGCCAGCTCGGCTGGGAACCGAAGGTGAAGTTCAAGGAACTGGTCCGGATCATGGTCGACGCCGACATGGAGCAGGCGAAGCGCGAGGCGCAGATCGCCAAACTGCCGAAGCCGTGAAGAAAGTAGCGGGCATCGAGTAGCGAGGAGCGAGCATTCGGCGTCCGAGCTTTCACTTCGCTTCGTCCTTCTACTCGCTACCCACTACCCACTACCCGCTGCCAGTCCCGTGAAACTCTACATCGCCGGCCACCAGGGCATGTTCGGATCCGCGCTCGTGCGGCGCTTCGAGCGCGCCCCGGGCGTAACGCTGCTGGTGCGCGGCCGGGAGGAGCTCGACCTGACCAGCCAGGTCGCCACGGCGCGGTTTCTGGCGGCCGAGCGCCCCGACACGGTCATCGTCGCGGCGGCCAAGGTCGGAGGCATCCACGCCAACAACACCTATCCGGCCGAGTTTCTGTACGACAACCTGGTGATCGCCGCCAACCTGGTGCACTCCTCCTGGCAGGCGGGGGTGAAGCGGCTGCTCTTTCTCGGCAGTTCCTGCGTCTATCCGCGGCTGGCGCCGCAGCCGATGACCGAGGACTGTCTGCTGACCAGTCCGCTCGAGCCGACCAACGAGGCCTACGCGGTCGCCAAGATCGCCGGCCTCAAGCTCTGCCAATACTACCGGCGCCAGTATGGCGTGACCTACCATTCGGTCATGCCGACCAACCTGTACGGCCCGGGCGACAACTACCACCCGGAGGACTCGCACGTGCTGCCGGCGCTCCTGCGCCGGTTCCATGACGCGCGCGAGGCCGGCCGCCCGGAGGTCGCCGTCTGGGGCACCGGCGCGCCGCTGCGCGACTTCCTCTATGTCGACGACGCCGCGGATGCCTGCGCCCACCTGCTCGAACTCGCCGACCCGCCCGACTGGACCAACATCGGCACCGGCGTCGACGTGACGATCCGCGAAGTGACCGAGACGGTCGCCGCCGTGGTCGGCTACCGCGGGCGGATCGTCTGGGACACATCGCGCCCGGACGGCACGCCGCGCAAGCTGATGGACGGGGCGAAGCTCCGCGCCCTGGGCTGGAAGCCGAAATACAGCCTGCGCGAGGGCCTCGAGAAAACCTATGCGAGTTTCCTGGCGGAGAAGGCCGCCGGCACGCTGCGCGGCTGAGGCGCGGGATCCGGCGGCGGCGGGCCGCCCGCGGGCCGGTGTTGGCAAACGGCCGGGAATCGCGTACGGCTTTCCGAGTCCCCCCAGCTGATGGCTGAAAATCTTGAGATCGTGCCGCCGGAGCGCCCCGAGGGCGGGCCGCGCAAGCCGTTCCTCGAACACCTCGAGGATCTGCGCAAGGCCCTGCTCAAGTGCGTCACCGTGATCGCGGTGGCGCTCGTGGCCTGCCTGCTGCTCGACGCCCAGCTGGCCGCAATCCTCGAGTACCCGATCCGGCACCTGCACATGTTCGAGGCGCAGAAGCCGACGGTCACGCTGCTCATCGGCGACTCGCGCCTCGGTCCGTATCCGGTGACCCGCGAGCAGTTCCCGGCGCTCCCGCCCGGCGCGGCGCCCCAGGCTGTCTACCGCCTCGGCGCCGCCACCGTCGGCGGCCAGCCGGTGGCGACGCTGCAGGCCGAGCCCCCGGCCGCCGCCGGGGCTTTTCTGCCGGTGAAACTCCGCAACTTCAACCCGGCGGAGGGTTTCACCGTGGCGTTCCACCTCGCGCTGTACGCCAGCCTCGTGGTCTCGGCGCCCTTCTGGCTCTACTTCATGGGCCAGTTTATCCTGCCGGCGCTCAACATCCGCGAGCGGAGGTTCCTCTTCACCTGGCTGGGGTGGGGGCTCCTGCTCTTCCTGGTCGGCGTGTTGCTGACCTATTTCCTGCTGCTGCCGCTGGCGCTGCGGGCCTCGATCCAGTACTCGACGCTGCTCGGCTTCGACGCCTACGAGTGGCGCGCCGACGAGTACATCAGCTTCACCTGCAAGTTCCTCCTCGGGATGGGGCTGGGATTCCAGTTCCCGCTGGTGGTGATGACGCTGGTGAAGCTGGGATTCCTCAGCTACCGCCAGCTTTCCCATTTCCGCCGCCACGTGATCGTGATTTCGTTCATCCTCGGCGCGATCCTGACCACGCCGGAGGTGATCACCCAGGTGGCGATGGCCGTGCCGCTGTGCCTGCTCTACGAGACCTGCATCTGGCTCGCCTGGTTCTGGGAGCGCAAGAAGCGCCGGCAGGAGGCCGCCGCGCCGGCCTGACCGCCGGATTTTTCCCTCGCGCCCGCCTTGCGCTTCCCTCATTCCCTCACTCCCTTGTTTCCCTTTCCACCATGATCGCTCCCGAAACCCTTTCCCGCCTCGACGACCTCAAGAAGCGCGCCCGCCACTTGTGGAGGTTTCTTTGACGTCGAGCAGAAACAGCGCGAGATCGAGGCGCTCGAGGCGCAGATGGCCGCGCCGACGTTCTGGGGCAACCAGGAGCGCGCCCAGCAGCACATCGCCAAGGTCAACGGCCTGAAACGCGCGATCGGCGGCCTGGTCGAGTTCAACAAAAAGGTGGCCGACGCCGGCGTGATGGTCGAATTGGTGGAGGCGGCCGCCGGCGCCGAGCAGGAACAGTACAGCCGCGAGCTCGACCACACCGTGGCCGCGCTGGCCGGCGAGATCGACGGAATCGAGCTCCGGAGCTTCCTCAGCGGCCGCTTCGATCGCAACAACGCCATCCTCAGCATCCAGGCGGGCGCCGGCGGCACCGAGTCGTGCGACTGGGCCGACATGCTCTTCCGCATGTACACCCGGTGGGCCGAGCGCCGCGGCTTCACCGTCGAGGTCCAGGACGTGCTCGCGGGCGACGAGGCCGGCATCACCAAGGCGCTGATGCTGATCAAGGGCGAAAACGCCTACGGCTACGCCAAGGCCGAGCGGGGCGTGCACCGGCTGGTGCGCATCAGCCCGTTCGACGCCAACAAGCGCCGCCACACCTCGTTCGCGGCCATCGACGTCGTCGCCGAGATCAACGACGAGATCGAGATCGAGATTCCCGAGAATGAGATCCGGGTGGACGTCTACCGCTCCTCCGGCAAGGGCGGCCAGGGCGTGAACACCACCGATTCCGCCGTGCGCCTCACCCACCTGCCGACCGGCATGGTGGTGGTGTGCCAGAACGAACGGTCCCAGATCAAGAATCGCGCCACCGCCCTGAGCGTGCTCAAGGCGCGCCTGTACGAGAAGCGCCTCGACGAGCAGCGCAGCGAGATGGAGCGTTTCTACGGCGCCAAGGGCGAGATCGGCTGGGGCAGCCAGATCCGCAGCTACGTTCTGCAGCCCTACCAGATGGTCAAGGACCTGCGCACCGGCCTGAGCACGAGCGACACCCAGGGCGTGCTCGACGGCGACCTTGACCGCTTCATCTACGCCTGGCTGCGCGCCGGCCAGCCGCGCCACCGCAACAAGGACATCCAGATGGAGGAGTAGATGCAGGGGTCAGAGATCAGAAGTCAGCGGTCAGCAAGGCACGCGCCGGGCACGCGGCCGCCGCCATTGCCTGGTCCTTGTCCATCGTCCTCTGCCCTCTGTCCTCTGGCCTCTGTCCTCTGATCTCTGCCCCCTGCCGCATGCTTCCGTACGAAACCATCAAGTCCGCCCTGGGCGCCCAGCCGCTGTTCGAGGCCAAGACCTGGCAGCTCTCGCCGGAGGCGTGGCCGCTGACGCGCGAGGACGTGGCGCAGCTCGAGCAGATCGGCGCCGCCTGCCTCGAGTTTCACCAGGCGCTGGAAACGCTATACCTCCGCTCCGTCGCCGGGAAAAACCTCCTGCGCAACAAGCCGCTGACCGCCCCGTGGGTCGCGGAGTATCTGGACCGCGGCAAGCCCGCCGCGCTGGTCGCGCACGCCCGGGACGCCCGGCTGCGCGGGACGCTGCCGCCGGTGCTGCGCCCCGACCTGCTGCTGACGGACGACGGCTTTGCCCTCACCGAGCTCGACTCGGTGCCCGGCGGCATCGGCCTCACGGCTTTTCTGAACCGCCTGTACGAGGCGAAAGTGACAAGTGACAAGGAACAAGTATCAAGAGGCCCCGAATCGAACCCCGAGCCAAAAACCCAGCCTGCCCTCCGAAGCCTTGGCGAAGGAGGGAACCCACAACCCAAAACTCAAAACCCGGAATCCGCCGCGGGCGGAGTGCTGGGCGCGGGCGACCTGATGATCGACGGCTTCCACCAGGCGCTCGCGGCGCTGGCGCCGAAGAGCCGCTCGCCGCTGATCGCGCTGGTGGTGAGCGACGAGGCGGCGACCTACCGGCCGGAAATGCGGTGGCTGGCCGGCGAGCTGCAGAAACGCGGCCACCGGTCCGTGTGCCTGCGGCCGGAAGACGTGTTTCCGCTGGGCGGCGCGCTGTTCTTCGACGTCGAGGGCACCCCGGAGAAAATCGACATCATCTACCGGTTCTTCGAGCTGTTCGACCTGGGGCACATCCGCACGGCGCCCTATTTCCTCGAGGCGTGGAAGAGCGGGGAGGTGGTCATCGCCCCGCCGATGCGGCCCTTCCAGGAGGAGAAACTCGCGCTCGCGCTCTTCCACCACCACCTCCTGCAGGATTTCTGGGCGGAGAACCTCGGCGGGCGGAGCCTGAAGCTCCTGCGCCAGCTCATCCCGATGTCGTGGGTCCTCGACCCGGCGCCGCTCCCGCCCGGCGCCGTGCTCGACGGCCCGCGGGTGGGGGGGCGCGCGCTGGCCGACTGGCGGCAGCTGGCGGCCGCCTCGCAGAAGGAGCGCGACCTGATCATCAAGATCAGCGGATTCCACGAGACGGCCTGGGGCGCGCGCAGCGTGGTCCTGGGCAGCGATTGCTCGCGGGAGGAGTGGCAGGCCGGCATTGCCCAGGCGCTGGAAATGGCGCCGACGAACCTCCACGTGCTGCAGGAGTACCGGAAGCCCCGCCGGGTGCACCATCCGATCTACCACCCGGCAACGGCCGGCGGACCGCCGGCCGCGGCGGTGGCGGAACCCCCGTCCTCCGTAGCCGTGGCGAAGGCCGAGGGGCGTCTCCGGCTCTGCCCGTACTACTTCGTTGTCGACGGCCGCGCGCGGCTGGCCGGCGCGCTCGCCACTTTCTGCCCGCCGGACAAGAAGATCATCCACGGGATGCAGGACGCGGCGCTGCTGCCCTGCCGTGTGGTGGCGCCTCCGGCGGCCAAGGCAAACTGAAGTTGGCCGCGGCGCCAGCCGACGGCGCCATGGAGCGCCTCCGGCGCCGGTTGGTTCCACGCTTTGTTCAAGCCGCGCCCGCCCGGAACCTTGGGCCGGCGCCCCCGGTCACTTATTGAACCGAAAATTGATCACGTCGTAGTCCTGGACGACGTAAGTCTTCGTCTCGAGGCGGAGTTTGTTTGCCCGCTTGGCCTGGGTCTCGCCGCCGTCGGCGATGAGGTCGGCGAAGCTGATGACCTCGGCGCGAATGAAGCCCTTCTGGATGTCGGTGTGAATCACCCCCGCCGCCTCGGGCGCGGTCATGCCGCGCTTGATCAGCCAGGCGCGGTTCTCGGGCCCGCCGACCGTGAGGTAGCAGGCG
>DATJUU010000258.1:0-7178 GCA_035502155.1 Opitutaceae bacterium | reverse complement strand
TGGGCGGCCGGCAGATGCGGCCGTACATCGAGGAGCTGGCGCGCCTGGCCGGCTGCTTCGTCACCTGCTACCCGAACGCCGGCCTGCCCAACGCCTTTGGCGGCTACGACGAGACTCCCGCCGAGATGGCGGCCACCCTCGGCGAGTTTGCCGCCAGCGGGTGGGTCAACCTCCTCGGCGGCTGCTGCGGCTCCACCCCCGCCCACATCCAGGCCATCGCCGCCGCCGCGGCCGGGCGTCCGCCGCGCCGCGTGCCGCCCGCCGACGATACGACCCTCCGTCTCAGCGGCCTCGAGCCGCTGGCCATCGCTTGAATCTCCCTCCGCCCGCCTTCCCGCGGTGAACTCCTCCGCCTCCAGATTCATCGTCATCGGCGAGCGCACCAACCTCACCGGCTCGCCGCGCTTCGCCAAGGCCATCAAGGCCGGCGACTGGGAGGCCGCGCTCGCCATCGCCCGCCAGCAGGTCGAGAGCGGCGCCAACATTCTCGACGTCAACGTCGACGAGGCGCTGATCGACGGCGAGGCCACGATGACCCGGTTCCTCAACTTCATCGCGGCGGAGCCGTCGATCGCCCGCGTCCCGGTCATGCTCGACAGCTCGAAGTGGTCGGTGCTCGAGGCCGGCCTGAAATGCCTTCAGGGCAAGGGCATCGTCAATTCGATCTCGCTCAAGGACGGCGAGGCCGAATTCCTCCGGCGCGCCCGCCTCGTCCGCCGCTACGGCGCCGCCGCCGTGGTCATGGCCTTCGACGAGCAGGGCCAGGCCGTCGACTGCGCCGCCAAGGTCCGCATCTGCACCCGCGCCTACCGGCTGCTGCGCGACCAGCTCGATTTCCCGGCGGGCGACATCGTCTTCGACCCCAACATCCTCACCGTCGCCACCGGCATCGAGGAGCACAACAACTACGCCGTCGATTTCTTCGCCGCGGTGCGCGAGCTCAAGCGCACCCTGCCCGGCGCCAAGGTCAGCGGCGGCGTGTCCAACGTGTCCTTCGCCTTCCGCGGCAACAATCCGGTGCGCGAGGCGATGCACGCGGCGTTTCTCTACCACGCCATCCAGGCCGGCCTCGACATGGCGATCGTCAATGCCGGCATGCTCGGCGTCTACGAGGAGATCCCCGCCGACCTGCGGGAGCGGATCGAGGACGTGCTGCTCAACCGCCGGCCCGATGCCACCGAACGTCTCGTCACCTTTGCCGATCAGCTCAAGGCCAACCAGGGCGGCGCCTCCAAGACCGAACTCAAGGAGGACCTCGCCTGGCGCGACGAGCCGGTCGAGGCGCGGCTCAAGCACGCCCTGGTCAAGGGCATCGACTCGTTCGTCGAGGCCGACACCGAGGAGGCGCGGCGGAAGTATCCGCGGCCGCTCGAGATCATCGAGGGCCCGCTTATGGCCGGCATGCGTGTCGTCGGCGACCTCTTCGGCGCGGGCAAGATGTTCCTGCCGCAGGTGGTGAAATCCGCCCGCGTGATGAAGAAGGCGGTCGCCTATCTCACGCCGTTCATGGAGGACGAGAAGCGCAAGGTTGCCGCCGCCGGGGGCCGGGTGCGCGCCCAAGGCTGCGTCGTCATGGCCACCGTCAAGGGCGACGTCCACGACATCGGCAAGAACATCGTCGGCGTCGTCCTGGCGTGCAACAACTACGAGGTCATCGACCTCGGCGTCATGACGCCGTGCGAGAAGATCCTGGCCACCGCCGCCGAAAAACAGGCCGGCCTCATCGGGCTGTCCGGCCTGATCACGCCGTCGCTCGACGAGATGGTCCATGTATCGAAGGAGATGCAGCGGGCGGGCCTCCACCTGCCGCTGCTCATCGGCGGCGCCACCACCAGCGCGGCGCACACCGCGGTGCGCATCGCCCCGGAGTATGCCGGGCCGGTCGTCCACGTGCTTGACGCCTCCCGCGTGGTCAACGTGGTGAGCTCACTCCTCAGCCCGGAGCGCCACGCCGCCTTTGTCGCCGAGATCCGCGGGCGCCAGGAGGAACAGCGGCAGGATTTTGCAAATCGCCGGGCCCGCCGTCCCCTCCTCCCGCTGGCCGCGGCGCGCGCGCACCGTGCGACGTGCGACTGGGCCGCGATCGATATTCCGCGGCCGGAGTTCCTCGGCCCGCGCGTTTTCGACCCGGTGCCGCTGGACGAGATCGTCCCGTTCATCGACTGGGGGCCGTTCTTCAGCGCCTGGGAGCTGCACGGCCGCTTCCCCGACCTGCTCCAGGATCCAACGGTCGGCGCGGAGGCGTCCCGTCTCTACGAAGACGCCAGAAAGCTGCTGGCCCGCATCGTCGCCGAACGGCGCTATACCGCCAAGGCGGTCGTCGGCTTCTGGCCGGCCAACGCTGTCGGCGACTCCGTCGAACTCTACGGCGACGAGCAGCGTGCGCAGGTCGTCGCCCGCTTCCATTTCCTGCGTCAGCAGCAGGAGAAGCCGGCCGACCAGCCCAACCTCTGCCTGGCGGATTTCGTGGCCCCGCGCGACAGCGGCCGACTCGACTTCCTCGGCGGCTTTGCCGTCACGGCCGGCCACGGGGTCGAGGCGTTCGCCAAGGAGTTCGAGGGCCGCCACGACGACTATTCCGCCATCATGGCCAAGGCGCTGGGCGACCGGCTGGCCGAGGCACTGGCCGAGCTCACCCACAAGCGCGCCCGCGACTTCTGCGGCTACGGCCGCCGCGAGACGCTGTCCGTGGAGGAGATCATCCGGGAGAAATACCGCGGCATCCGGCCGGCCGCCGGCTATCCCGCCTGCCCGGACCACACCGAAAAGCGGACCCTGTTCGACCTGCTCGGCGCGGAGTCGGCGACCGGCATCACGCTCACCGAGAGTTTCGCCATGCACCCGGCCAGCAGCGTGAGCGGCCTCTATTTCAATCACCCGGCGGCGAAGTATTTCGCCGTCGGCAAGCTCGGGCGCGACCAGGCGGAGGACTACGCCGGCCGCAAGGGCGGCCCGGTGGCGGCCGTCGAGAAGTGGCTGGGGCCGTATCTGGACTACGAGCCCGCCTGACCCGCCGGCGCCGGGGACGGCGCGCCGGCTGGTGAAGACCAGACAAATCGTCGCCCGGCAGTTGAGCGGGGCGCCCCGGTGGGCATCGTACGCGCGATGTCCGACCCTGCCGCCAGCCCGCTTGCCGGAAGCCCGCCGGCCGCGATCGCCGGCCTGGCGGCGGCCGGACCGGCGCCGGCGCTCGGCTTCATCTTCGTCACGTTGGTGCTGCTGGTGCTCGGGTTCGGGATCATCATCCCGGTGCTGCCGGGGCTGGTGACCCAGTTCGAGGGCGGCAGCGTGGCGGAGGGCTCGAACGCCTACGGCTCGCTCATCGGCGTGTTCGCGTTGATGCAGTTCGTCGCGTCGCCAGTCCTCGGCGCGCTGTCCGACCGCTACGGGCGGCGCCGCGTGCTGTTCGTCGCGCTCGCCGGCTCGATCGTCGACAACCTGGTGATGGGCCTAGCACCGAGCCTCGGCTGGCTCTACGTCGGACGCGTGATTGCCGGGGCCACGGCGGGCGTCATGGCCACTTGCTCCGCTTACATCGCCGACGTCACGCCGCCGGAGAAGCGCGCGCAAGGCTTCGGCTTGGTCGGCGCCGCCTTCGGCCTGGGCTTCGTGGTCGGCCCGGCGGTCGGCGGCCTGCTGGGCCACTATCACCTGCGGCTGCCGTTCTTCGCCTCCGCCGCATGCCTCGTGGTCAACCTCCTCTACGGGGCGTTTGTGCTCCCCGAGTCGCTCCCGCCGGAGCGGCGGCGCGCGTTTGAGTGGCGGCGTGCGAATCCGGTCGGCGCCCTCGTCATGCTGCGGCGCTTTCCGGGCATCCTCGGCCTGGCCGGCGTGTATTTCCTCTACCTGCTCGGATCGATCATGCTCCAGAGCATCTGGGTGCTGTACACCGGCTACCGTTACCACTGGAGCACGCGGCAGGTGGGGCTGTCGCTGGCGTTCGTCGGCGTCGCCACCGCCATCGTGCAGGGTAAGCTGGTCCGGCCGATTCTCGAGCGCCTGGGCGAGCGGCGGGGCCTCGCCGCGGGCCTCGGGCTCACGGCGCTGGCGATGATCGGCTACGGCAGCGCCCCCGCCGGCTGGATGGTTTACGTCATCATTGTGCTCGGGTCGTTCGGCGGCATCGCCGGCCCGACGACGCAGTCGCTCATCACCCGCCACATCCCCGCCGACGAGCAGGGCGCGGTGCAGGGCGTGCTCGCCAGCCTCGGCAGCCTCGCCGGCATCTTCGGCCCGCCGGTCGCGGCGTGGAGCTTCGGCATCTGCATCACGCCGAACCTGGGGCTGCAGTTGCCCGGCGTCGCGTTCTTCGAGGCTTCGATCCTGCTGCTGCTGGCCCTCGGCCTCGCCCTGCGCGCGTTCCGGGCCGACGCCGCGGCCGGGCGCACCGTGTGACCGGAGTTGCCTCCCTCCCGGGTCGCGTCTTGGTTGGGGCGTCCGCCATGCCCAACGAGTGCGTCTTCTCCCCCGACCGCCGGTACCGCTACACGCTGTTGCACCGCTGGGATGAACTGCTGGACCCCGGCCGGGGCATCGCCTGGATCGGATTGAATCCGAGCACCGCGGACGAACATCAGCTCGATCCGACCCTGCGTCGCATCCGCGACTTCTCCGCCGCCTGGGGCTACGCGTTTTTCGTCATGCTCAACGCCTTCGCCTGGCGCGCCACCGACCCCGCCGACATGAAGGCGGCCGCCGATCCGGTCGGTCCCGACAACGACCGCTGGATCGCGCACTGGAGCGCCCAGGTCGACCGGGTGATGCTGGCCTGGGGCGAGCACGGCGCCCACTTGGGCCGCGACCGGCAGGTGCTGGGGCTGGTGCCGCCGGGCCGGGTCTTCTGCCTCGAACGCAACGCCAGCGGCCAGCCCAAGCATCCGCTCTACGTGGCGCGCACCGTCGCGCCGGTCCCCTTCGCCTGAAACCCCGCCCCACCCCATGAATCGCCGCGAATTTCTCGCCCACACCGGCGCCGTCACCGCCGGCTGCCTCGCCGGCGGCCTCCTGCCCGGCCGTCTGCGCGCCGGCCCGTCACCGGATCCCGCCGTCCGCCGGGGCGTCGCGATCGTCCGCGACCCGGCGGATGGCATCGCCGCCGCCCCGGCCGCGCAGTGGGCCGCGACCGGCCTCCAAGAGGCGCTGACGGGCCGGGGATTCGCGGTGCGCCGGTGCGCGCGGCTGGAAGAGGCGTTGCCCGGCGATCTCTGCATTGTCACGACCGGCGGCACGGCGGCGGTCGCGCGCGACGCCGGCGCCGCGCCGCCGGACGGGCCTGAGGCGCTGGCCATCGCCTCCGCCGCGCTCGGCGGCCGGGAGGCCCTGGTCGCCGCCGGCAGCGACGCCCGCGGGTTGTCGTACGCGTTGACGGAACTGGCCGATGCCGTCGCCCAGGCCGACGACCCGGACCGCGCGCTGCGCCCGCCGACGGTGATCCGCGAACGGCCGGCCAACCGGGTGCGCAGCGTGATGCGGCTGTTCGTCAGCGACGTCGAGGACAAGCCGTGGTTCAACGACCGCGAGTTCTGGCGCGCCTACCTCTCCCTGCTGGCCGCCGAGCGCTTCAACCGCTTCAACCTCGCCCTCGGGCTCGGCTACGACGGGCCCGAGCACCTGCGCGACACCTATTTCTATTTCGCCTACCCGTTCCTCGTGCAGGTGCCCGGCTACGAAGTGCGCGCGACGAACCTGCCCGACGCCGAGCGCGACCGGAACCTCGAGATGCTGCGTTTCATCAGCGACGAGGCGGCGGCGCGCGGCCTCGATTTCCAGCTCGGCCTGTGGACGCACGCCTACCGGTGGATCGACAGCCCGGCGGCGAATCACGTCATCGAGGGCCTCACGCCGCAGACCCAGGCGCCGTACTGCCGCGACGCGCTCGCCCTCCTCCTGCGGGAATGCCCCAACATCACCGGCGTGACGCTGCGCATCCACGGCGAGAGCGGCGTGCCCGAGGGCAGCTACGGCCTGTGGCGGACGATCTTCGACGGTTGCACGCGCGCCGGGCGGCGCGTCGGCCTCGACCTCCACGCCAAGGGTATCGACCAGCCCACGATCGACGCGGCGCTGGGCACCGGCCTGCCGCTCACGATCTCGCCGAAGTTCTGGGCCGAGCACCTCGGCCTGCCCTACCACCAGGCGGCGATCCGGCCGACCGAGCTGCCGAAGCGGGACAAGGGCCGCGGACCGTTCGCCCAGAGCGAGGGCGCGCGGAGCTTCCTGCGCTACGGATACGGCGACCTGCTTAAGGAGGACCGTCCGTACACCATCGTGTACCGCATCTGGCCGGGCACCCAGCGCGTCCTGCTCTGGGGCAATCCCGGCTTCGCCGCCGCCGCCGGGCGCGCGATGGGTTTCTGCGACGGCGCCGGCGGCGAGGTCTTCGATCCGCTCGCCTTCAAGGGACGCAAGGGCTCCGGCCTGCCCGGCGGCCGCGACGGCTACGCCGACCTCTCGCTCCGTGCGCCCGGTTGGGATTTCGAGAAATACCGGCATACCCACCGGCTTTGGGGCCGCCTGTTCTACAATCCCGAGACGGAGCCCGTGGTTTGGCGCCGGCGCCTGCGCCGTGACTACGGCCCCGCCGCGCCTGCCGCCGAGGCCGCGCTGGCCCACGCCAGCCGCATCCTCCCGCTCGTGACCACCGCCCACCTGCCCTCCGCCGCCAACAACAATTTCTGGCCGGAGATGTACGTGAACATGTCGCTGGTCGACGACTCCCACCCCCAGCCCTACACCGACACGCCCAAGCCCTTCCTCTTCGGCACCGTCAGCCCGCTTGACCCGCAGCTCTTTTCGCGCATCGAGGACTTCGCCGACGAACTACTGAAGGGCGAATTCCGCGGCAAATACTCGCCGGTCGAGGTGGCCCAGTGGCTGGAGGACCTCGCGCAGACCGCCGACCGCAGCCTGGCCGAGGCCCAGGCGCAGACGGGCGAACCCGGCGCGCCGGCGTACCGCCGGTTCGCGATCGACGTTGGCGCCCAAGCCCGCCTCGGCCGGTTCTTCGGCCGCAAGCTTCGCGCCGGGGTCCTCTACGCGCTGTTCGAACGCACCGGCGAACGCACGCTGCTCGGGGAGGCGATCAAGGCCTACCAGACCGCGCGTGAGGAGTGGAACGCCCTCGCGGCCCTGACCACCGGCGTCTACGTCCGCGACCTGACCTACGGCGAAGGCTGGTT
>DATJUU010000257.1:0-2406 GCA_035502155.1 Opitutaceae bacterium | reverse complement strand
CGCCGCATCCGTGACGGGGATGCTCCAGAAGT
Organism: Opitutaceae bacterium; assembly: GCA_035502155.1. Taxonomy (GTDB): domain Bacteria; phylum Verrucomicrobiota; class Verrucomicrobiia; order Opitutales; family Opitutaceae; genus Fen-1467. The sequence continues at coordinate 2,374 of DATJUU010000257.1, read as the reverse complement.
TGGCGGCGCAAAGGCCGCCGCTGGTGAAGTACCAGAAGCACCACGGGGTGCGTTTGGCCGCGGCGGGAAGGATGCGCGCTTTAGAGGTGCTGCGCCATCACCGTCTGATGGAGCGGTTCTTGCACGACTTTCTCGACTACTCCTGGGACGAGGTGCACGACGAAGCCGAGCGGCTGGAACACTTCATTTCCGAGCGGCTCGAAGATCGCATCGCCGCGAAATTAGGGGACCCTGAAACTGACCCGCACGGACACCCGATTCCGGATCGGAACGGCGCGGTTCCCGCGCGGCCCGAGGTGCTGCTATCGCAATGGGCGTGCGGCATTCCCGCCGTGATCAGCAGCGTGTCCGACCGCGACCCGGCCGCTTTGCGGGAAATGACCCGGCTCGGCTTGCACCCGGGCGTGGCGCTCACGGTGGAGGCCGGCACGCGCAACGCATCGCTGCGGATCCGGATCGGCGGGCGCACGGAGTTGGTGCGCCTCAGCCGCGCGCTGGCTGCGGGAATCTCGGTCACCGGCGGCCGGACGCACCGCCGCGGTTCGGAAAGCGCGGCTACTGAAGCCACACGGTGATTGAAGGCGAGGTTTCGACGCCCACGGTCAATTGCACGGGCACCGGCCCGGAAGGAACGAAGCCGCCCGGCACGACAGCGTCGACTTGCAGCAGACCGGCGAAGCCCGGCGCTTCGCCCGCGTAGAGAAGCTGTGCGGCCACGCCGCCCACAGTCAAGGTGACTGGCAGGAGCGGGGCTGGATAAGGCGCTGCCGCCGCCTGTCCGGCAAGATTCGCTCCGCTGGTGAGGCCCTCTCCGGTGCCGAAAAAGGTCATTGCCGTCGCGCGCGCAGCGGGCGCGGACGATGAATTGATGCTGCCATCCTGGTTGAGCGCCGCGCCGAACAGCCCCGGCGCCGAAGCCTCTACCGCCACGGTCAGCGTGCCAACCGACTGGCCCTGGTAGGAAACCACCAGACTGGTAAAGAGCTCGCCCGCGACGGTGTAAGGCGCCTGCGCATTGATCTGGGTTGCCTGAACGTAAAACAGCGGAGCGGCCACGCCGTCAAAGAAAACCTGCACACCGGCGAGCAGGTCGCCGATTGAGCCCGCAGCATCCGCCGATCCGGTGACGCCGGAACTGGGGCCGATGCCGACGCCGTAGATGGTCACGATCTCGCCCGGCGCGACCGATCCCTGGTTTTGGCTGGCCGCGTTGACGAGCACCAGCCCGCTCACCGGGGCCGGCCCCGTGGTGACCACTTTGTCAGCCGCCGCCAGCACCCGCACGCGATTGTTGCCGGTGTCGGCGAAGTACAGGTTGCCCGCGCCATCCAGCACCATGCCGGAAGGCGAGTTGAGCAAAGCGTTGGCGGCCGCGCCCTTGTCTCCCGAAAAGCCCGGTGTTCCGCCTTGTCCGGCGATGGTGTGAATGAGGCCATCGGGCGTCACCAGCCGAATCGCGTGATTGCCGGTATCGGCGATGAAGATGTCTCCGAAATTGTCGGCCGCAACGCCGGAGGGAGAGTCGAGGGCGGCGGAGGTGGCCGCGCCGCCATCGCCCGCAAACCCCGGCGCGCCCGTGCCCGCCACCGTCGTGATGATTCCCGTCGACCCGCTCACCTCGCGGATGCTGTGATTGTAGGTGTCAGCGATGAACACATCGCCCGCGCCATCGAGCGCGCAAGCGGCTGGCCGGTCGAGCTGCGCATATTGCGCAGGGTAGCCATCGCCCGCGTTTCCCTGGCTGCCGTTGCCTGCGAAGGTCGACGCGTTGCCGCCGGGCGGCACCTTCAGCACGCGGTAGTTCCACGTATCGGCGATGTAGACCGAGCCGTCGCTCGCGGTGCAGACGCCGTGCGGGAGATAAAGCGGGGTCGCGGATGGGGCCGAATTGTCCTGTCCCAGGCCTGCTACGCCGGTTCCCGCAAAGAGGGAGACGATGCTGGCGGGCGTCACCGTGGCCGCAATCTCGAGCACCGAGGAATTCTGCGTGTCGGCTACAAACAGGTCGTTCGACGGATCCAGGGCCACGCCCATCGGCGAATTGAATTCCGCCGCGGTGGCTGCGATCGCGGCGTCGTTGGTTCCTCCCACCCCGTTGCCCGCGACTGTCGAGAGAATGCCCCCGGCGCTCACCTCGCGCACCCGCTGGGTTCCCGTGTCGGCGATAAAAAGGTTACCCACCGGATCGAGCGCGACGGCGGAGGGCTTGTGAAGAATCGCGCTCGGCCCGGCGGCTGCAGCGCCATCGCCGATCGCCGTCAGGTAGCCGTCGCCCGCGATCAGCGCGGCTGGAGAGGGGTCGCCGGCCTCGATCGCGGTAATGCCCGCCGCATTCACTTCCCAGAGCCGCATGCCGTCGGCGACAAACAGGTCG
>DATJUU010000256.1:0-16540 GCA_035502155.1 Opitutaceae bacterium | reverse complement strand
AAGCCGCAGCCCGATTTCGCGAAGGCGAAGGAGCTGGACAAGCTGCCGCCGCCGCTGCTGAAGGCGGTCAAGCCGGTCTTCCCGCAGTCGTTGATGGGCTCGACCAGCCAGAACGAGGCGGTGATCGAGTGCATCATCGACAGCACCGGCCACGTGCAGCTGCCCCGGATCGTCTCCGCCACCACCGAGGACTGCGGCTGGGCCGCGGCCACCGCCGTGTCGGCCTGGGAGTTCGCCCCGCCGACCAAGGGCGGCCGGACGGTGGCGACGCGGATGCGCATCCCCCTCGAATTCGTGCCGCCGAAGGCCGAGGCCGCCGCGGGCCAGTGAGCGGCGTCCGCCGCGCTTGCGCGGCCCCGGGGATGTGGCGATGGTAACGCCATGCCCCGTCTCCCCCGACTGCCCCTGTCCCTGGTCCTGCTCGCGACGCTGCTGGCGGCGCCGTTGCGGGCGGAGGACACGAAGACCATCGACCTCTGGCCCGAGGGCGTGCCCGGCCGGCGCGCGGACGCGCCGCCCGAGACCGAGCACGACCACCGCATCGCCAACGTCAACCAGCCGACGCTGACGTGGTACCCGGCGGCCGCCGCGGGCGGCACCGCGGTCATCGTCTGCCCCGGCGGCGGCTACGGCTGGCTTTCGATGGAAAACGAGGGCTCGTCGCCCGCGCATTGGCTCAACGCGCTCGGGATCTCCGCCTTTGTGCTCAAGTACCGGCTGGCGTCGTACGGGCACCCGGCGCCGCTGCGCGACGTCCTGCGGGCGGTGCGGCTGGTGCGGTCGCGCGCGGCGGAGTTCGGGATCCAGCCCGGCCGGCTCGGCGTGATGGGGTTTTCGGCCGGCGGGCACCTCGCGTCGTGCGCCGGGACCCTGTACGACGCACCCGAGGGCCGCACCGGCGCGCCGCTGGACGCGGTCAGCGCCCGGCCCGACTTCCTCATCCTGATCTACCCGGTGATCACGATGCAGGACCCGTACGCCCACGCCGGGTCGCGCCGCAACCTCCTCGGCCCGAATCCGACGCCGGAGGAGCTCCATCACCTCTCGACCGACGAGCAGGTGACCAAGGACACCCCGCCGACCTTCCTCGTCGAGACGACGGCGGACCGGACGGTGCCGGTGGAGAACAGCCTGCGCTTCTACGAGGCGCTCCGGCGCGCGGGCGTCGCCGGCATCGAGATGCACCTCTACGAACAGGGGCCCCATGGCTTCGGCCTGAAGCCGGGCTACGGCGCCGCCTCGGAATGGCCGCACCTGTGCGAACTGTGGCTGCGCCTGCACGGCTGGCTGCCGGCGGCGGGACCCTCGTGAACGGCAGGCGCCGCGGGGCCGATTTGAATGGCACCCACCCGGCGGACCACTAGCTTCTGACGATCCCATGTCGGACCAGCGGGTTACCCTCGCGGACATCGCGCGCAAGGCCGGGGTGCATGTGACCACCGTGTCGCTGGCGCTGCGCAACCATCCGCGCCTGCCGCCGGCCACCCGCCAGCGGCTCTGCGCCCTCGCCGACCAGATGGGCTACCGGCCCGACCCGGCGATGCGCGCGCTGGTCGCCTACCGCCAGAAACTCCACCCCCCGCAACGCCAGCTCACCCTGGCCTACGTCACCAACTGGAGCACGCGCTGGGGCTGGAAGGAGGTGACGGCCCATCCGCAGTTCTACGCCGGCGCCGAGGCCAAGGCCCGCGAGCTGGGCTTCATGCTGGAGCATTTCTGGATGCGCGAGCCGGGCCTCACCCAGGACCGCTTGGGCCGGATCCTCTACGCCCGCGGCATCACCGGCCTGATCATCGCCTCGCACGGCCGCGAGATGGGGGACGCCCTGTTGTTCGACTGGCAGAATTTCAGCGCGGTCAAGATCGACTACTTCCCGCACGTCCCCGAGCTGCACAACGTCACCAACGACCAATGCAGCGTGATCCGGATGGCGATGCAGAAGGTCATGGCGGCGGGGTACCGGCGGATCGGCTTCGTCATGCACCGCGGTTGGGACCACGCCGTGGACCACCTCTGGACCGCCGGGTTTCTGTGCGAGCAGCAGTACCTGTCGACCCGGGATCGCATCCCGCCCCACATCTTTCCCGAGGCCCTGCCGGTGGAGCGCTGGCTCAACGAGAGCCGCGCGCCGGTCGTGGTCGATCCGCAGCCGTTCGCGGCGTGGCTCAAGCGTTACGAGCCGGAGGTGCTGATCGCCAAGGGCTCGTTCGTGCTGCCGGCGCTGCGCAAGCTGGGGCGGCGCATCCCGCGCGACCTCGCCTTCGTCGACGTCTTCCTCGAGGACTTCAGCGGCCAGACCGCCGGCGTGCGGCAGAACTGCGAGACCGTGGGCGCCATGGCCGTCGAGATCCTCGCCGGGCAGCTCCAGCACAACAAGCGCGGCGTCCCGGAGATCCCCACCACCACCCTGGTCGAGGGCACCTGGTTCGATGGCGCCTCCTGCCCGTCGCACAGCTGAGGAGTGGCTGCACGGTCTGGCGGAGGCGGAAATGGACCTTTGATCTACTGTTAGACTGCGGTTGCCTTTGCCCGGGCCAAGGGCGGCGGGCGAGGCTCCACTCCGTCGCCGGCGGATTCCGGCTCCACCCCGTCCTCCCTTCGGTTCCTCCGAATTCCGTCATGATCCGCCCCCTCTCCTGCATGCGTCCTGGCCGCGCCGTCCGCCCGGCCGTTCTGTTTGGGCTGCTGGCCGCCGCCGCGGCCGCCTTCGCCGTGCCGGCGGAGCCGGCGGGGCTGCCGCAGCTCCGCGTCGAGTCGGAGGTGACCCGGCTGGTGGTCGACGGCCGGCCGTTCCTGATCCGCGGTGGCGAACTCGGAAACTCCAGCGGGGACCCCGCCTACCTGGAACGGTTCTGGCCGAAATTGCAGGCCATGAACCTGAACGCCGTGGTGGCGCCAGTCTACTGGGACGTGATCGAGCCGGCCGAGGGCCGTTTCGATTTCGCCCCGGTCGACGGGATGATCGCGGGGGCGCGGGCGCACCAGCTGCGGCTGGTGCTGCTCTGGTTCGGCTCGTGGAAGAACAGCATGTCGTGCTACGCCCCCGCCTGGGTGAAGACCGACCTGACGCGCTTCCCCCGCGCGCAGGACCGCCAGGGCCGGCCACTCGAGATCCTCTCCCCGTTCAGCGCCGCGAACCGCGAGACGGACGCCCTCGCCTTTGGCGCCCTGATGCGCCACCTGCGGGACTTCGACGGCGCGCAGCACACCGTGATCCTGGTGCAGGTGGAGAATGAGATCGGCATGATCCCAGACGCGCGGGACCATTCCCCGGCGGCGGACCAGGAATACCGCGGGCCGGTGCCCGGGGCGCTGCTCACCGCGCTGCAGGCCCGCGGGGAGGCTCTGGCGCCCGCCCTCCGGGCCGCCTGGGCGGCGGCGGGTGCGCGGCCGGCCGGCACGTGGGAAGAGGTGTTCGGGCCGGGTCTGGCCACCGAGGAGATCTTCATGGCGTGGCATTTTGCGCGCTATGTGCAGGAGGTCGCGGCGGCGGGGAAAGCCGAGTACGCCCTGCCGATGTATGTGAACGCCGCCCTGATCCGGTCGGGCTATCTGCCGGGCCAATACCCAAGCGCCGGGCCGCTGCCCCACCTCATGGACGTGTGGCGGGCCGGGGCGCCGGCGGTCGATTTCCTGTCGCCCGACGTCTATTTCCCGAACTTCGCGGAGTGGGTCGACCGGTATGCGCGCGCCGACAATCCGCTGTTCGTGCCGGAGGCGCGGGGCAGCCCCGACGCGGCGGTCTGGGCGCTGTATGCCTTCGGGCAGCAGGATGCGATCGGGTTCTCCCCCTTCGCCATCGAGTCGATCGCCGAGCCGGCCCAGGGGGCGCTGACGGCCAGCTACGATCTGATCGCGCAGCTCACGCCGCTGCTGTTAGCCCATCCGGGCCGGGCCGCGATGGCCGGGCTGCTGCCGGCCGGCCCGCTGCAGCTCCAGCCCCAGGAGCTCCGGCTGGGCGGCTGCATTCTCCATGTCGCCTTTGACCACACGGACTCCGCCGGGCCCGTGGGCGGGCTGGTGATCGCGACGGGACCTGACGAGTTCGTCGTGGCGGGCACGGGCCTCACGGTCACCTTCGAGTCACCGGTGCGCGGGGAGAGCATGGGCCTGTTGAACGTGCAGGAAGGCCGGTTTGCCGACGGCGTCTGGCAGGGCGGGCGCTGGCTGAACGGCGATCAGACCAACCAGGGACGATTCGTGCGCCTGGAGCCGGGGCGCTTTGCCATCCAGCGCGTCAGGCTCTATCGTTACCGGTGAGCATTCGTCGGCCAGGACCGGTCCGGAGGAAGGGCGCGTGGCTCGCCGGCCTGCTGCTGGTCGCGGCCGGTTATGGACACGCCGCGGCGGAGGCCGGCGCCGTCGGTTTCACCGCCGCGCCCGGCTCCTTTCCCCTGGTGGACCGCGGAGCCGCGGCGGCGCTGTGGGTGGACGCCGGCGACTGGCCGGGCGTGATCCGCGCCGCGGGCGACTTGCAGCAGGACGTGGAGCGCGTGGCGGGAGTCCGGCCGGCGCTGGCCACGGCGGGGCCGGTGAGCGGCCGGGTGGTGGTCGTCATCGGCACCGTCGGCCACAGCGCGCTGATCGACCGCTGGGTGCGCGGCGGGCAGCTCGACGTGCGCGCCATCCGCGGCAAGTGGGAGGCGTACGTCCGGGAGGTGGTCGCGCACCCGCTGCCCGGCGTGGAGCAGGCGCTGGTGATCGCTGGCAGCGACAAGCGCGGGACGATCTACGGAATCTACGATCTTTCGGCGCAGATCGGCGTGTCGCCCTGGTACTGGTGGGCGGACGTGCCGATCCCGCGGCACCCGGAGCTGGCGGTCGCGCCCGGGCGCCACGTCGAGCCCGGCCCGGTGGTGAAATACCGCGGCCTGTTCCTCAATGACGAGGCCCCGGATCTGACCAACTGGGTGCGGGCCAAGTTCGGCGACGTCACGCCCGGCCAGAATCCGCCGATCCCGCCCGGCATCGCCAACTACGGCCGGCAGTTCTACACGCGGCTCTTCGAGCTGATGCTGCGCCTGCGCGCCAACTACCTCTGGCCGGCGATGTGGAACAACGCGTTCAACGAGGACGACCCGGAGAATGCGCGGCTGGCGGACGAGTACGGCATCGTCATGGGCACCTCGCACCAGGAGCCGATGCTGCGGGCGCAGAAGGAATGGGACCGGCGCTACCTGAAGACGCTCGGCACGTGGAACTACGCCAAGCAAGCCGACGTCCTCGAGCAGTTCTGGCGCGAGGGCATCCGGCGCAACCGGGCCTTCGAGAGCCTGATCACCATCGGCCTGCGCGGCGCGAACGACACCCCGATGGCGCCGGGCGGGCCGGAGGCCAACCGCGAGCTTTTGGAGAAGATCGTGAAGGAGCAGCGCCGCATCCTCGCCGACGAGTACCACCGCCGCGCCAGCCGCGTGCCGCAGCTCTGGTGCCTCTACAAGGAGGTGCAGGACTTCTACGAAGCCGGCATGCGGGTCCCCGACGACGTGACACTGCTGTGGTGCGACGACAACTGGGGCAACCTCCGGCGCCTGCCCACCGCCGCCGAGCGCCGCCGCCCGGGCGGGGCGGGCATCTACTACCACTTCGACTACCACGGCGGACCGCGCAGCTACCAGTGGCTCAACTCCAACCCGCTGCCCAAGATCTGGGACCAGATGACCCTGGCGCACGAGTACGGCGCCGACCGCGTCTGGATCGTCAACGTCGGCCACTTCAAGGGCTACGAGCTGCCGCTGCAGTTCTTCCTCGATCTGGCGTGGAATCCCGACGGCTGGACCCGGGACCGGCTCGGCGCCTACACCCGGGAGTGGGCCGCGCAGCAGTTCGGCCCGAACCACGCCGCCGACATCGCGGCGATCCTCGACGGTTACGCCAAGATCAACGGGCGCCGCAAACCCGAGCTCCTCGCGCCCGACACCTACAGCCTGGTGAACTACGGCGAGGCGGAGAAGGCCGCTGCCGATTACCGCGCCTTGGCGGACCGGGCGGAGATGACCGGCCGGCAGCTGCTGCCCGAGGCGCGCGACGCGTTCTACGAGCTGGTGCAGTTCCCCACCGCGGCCAGCGCGCTGCTCAACGAGCTCTACCTCGACGCGGGCCGGAACGAGCTGTACGCCCGCCAGGGCCGGGCGAGCACGGACGACCTGGCGGCGGAGGTCCGGCGCCGGTTTCAGGGGTTCACGGACCTGATGGGGTCCTTCAACCGCGACCTGGCGGGCGGCAAGTGGGACCACTTCATGGACCAGCCGGTCCTCGGCTACCTCAACTGGCGCGACCCGCCGCGCAACAGCCTGCGGGCGATCCCGCTGGTCGACCTCACGGTGCCGGTCCCGGCGGCGCTCGGCGTGGCCGTCGACGGCTCGGCGGCGGCCTGGCCCGGCGCGGAGGAACCGGCGGAACTGCCGCCGTTCGACGCCTTCAACCGGCAGCGCCGGAGCGTTGACGTATTCAACCGCGGGCAGACACCGTTTCCGTTCACCGCCGCGGCGAGCGAACCCTGGATCGTGCTAAGCGAGACCGGCGGCACCGTGGAGCAGGACCGGCGCCTCGGGGTCACGGTTGACTGGGACCGGGCGCCGCAGGGCTCGTCCACCGGCACGATCACGATCGCCGGGGCGGGCGGCCGCGTGGAGATCGCGCTCACGGCGTTCAATCCGACGGAGGTGACGCGCGACAATCTGCGGGGTTTTGTCGAGGGCGACGGTGTCGTCTCCATGGAGGCGGTGCATTTCACCGGGCGCACCGCCGCGGGGGACCGGCGCTGGCTCGAGCTGGCCGGCTACGGCCACACCCTTTCGGCGATGCGGGCCACCGCCCCGGTCGACGCCCCTGCCGCCGCGCCAGGGAAGGACGCGCCGTGCCTCCAGTACCGGATGTATCTGTTCCACGACGGCGTGTTCGACGTCGACGCGATCGTGGGTCCCGCCCTGAACACCATCCCCGGCCGCGCGGTGCGCTACGCGATCGCGTTCGACGACGAACCGCCGCAGACGGTCACGCTCGTCGACGCCACCTACAGCGCCCAGAACGGGAATCTGGACTGGGAGAAGACTGTCGAGAACAACGGGCGCCACAGCCACTCCACGCACACCGTGGCGCAACCGGGCTACCACGTGCTGAAGATCTGGATGATCGACCCACAGGTGGTGCTCGAGAAGCTCGTCGTCAATACCGGTGGGCTGCGCCCGAGCTACCTCGGCCCACCGGAAAGCTTCCGGGGTCCCCTGGCTTCCGCCGCCGCGCCGGCCATCAAGGCGCCGTGGGATCTCAGTCCGGAGGAGCGGCAGCGCCAGCAGGCGCTCACCGAGGAGGACCATGCCGACATGATGCGCCAGATCGGCATCCGGCAGCTGCGCCCCGGGGTCAACGGCAACACGGCGCCCGGCACACCGAACCAGGCCAACTATGACCCGGCGAAGGCGAATCCCTTTCCCGACTGGCCCGAGCTGCTCGTGACCAAGGACGGACGGAAGGTCACGACGCCGGAGCTGTGGTGGAAGGTGCGCCGGCCCGAAATCGTCGAGGACTTCGAGCGCGAGGTGATCGGCCGCGTGCCGCCGAACGTCCCGAAGGTCACCTGGGAGGTGACGCAGACCGTCCCCGCCACGGTGGGCGGCCGGGCCGTGATCGCCCGGCGCGTGGTGGGGCACGTGGACAATTCGGCCTGTCCCGCGATCGCGGTGGACATCCAGATGGCGGTGGTGCTGCCGGCGGAGGCGGCCGGGCCCGTGCCGGTGCTGATCATGTTCGGCTGGGGCAACATGCCGGGCGAGACCGTGCCGCGGTTTCCGGGCATGAGCGAACCCGCGGCGCCGCCCTCCACCGACCAGCTGATCCGCGCGGGCTGGGGCTATGTGTCGCTCAATCCCACCAGCGTCCAGGCGGACAACGGCGCCGGCCTGACCGCGGGGATCATCGGCCTGACCAATCACGGCGGGCGGCGGAAGCCCGATGACTGGGGCGCGCTGCGCGCCTGGGGGTGGGGCGCGTCCCGGGCCCTGGATTACCTCGAGACGCTGCCGGCGGTGGACGCCAGGCGTGTCGGCATCGAGGGCGTCTCGCGCTACGGCAAGGCGGCGCTCGTGACGATGGCGTTCGATCAGCGCTTCGCGGTCGTGCTCGTGGGCTCGTCGGGCGAGGGCGGGGCCAAGCCCCACCGCCGCAATTTCGGCGAGGCGGTGGAGAACCTCACCAGCTCGGGCGAGTATCACTGGATGGCCGGCAACTTCCTCAAATACGGCGCGGCCGACGCCGTCTTCGGTCCGAAAACGGCGAACGATCTCCCGGTGGACGCGCATGAGCTCATCGCCCTGTGCGCGCCGCGCCCGACCTTCATCAGCTACGGCATCCCCGCCAAGGGCGACGCCAACTGGCTCGACCACCAGGGCAGTTTCATGGCGACCGTGGCCGCGGGGCCGGCCTTCCGCCTGCTCGGGGCGAAGGACCTCGGGGTGACCGGGGACTACCGGACGGCGCAGATGCCGCCGGTGAACACCGGCCTGCTGGACGGGGAGCTGGCCTGGCGCCAGCACGACGGCGGCCACGAGGACCGCAGCAACATGAGTTACTTCATCACCTGGGCCGACCGGGAGCTGCACCGGTGACGGCGCGGCCCACCCGGCCGGCGGCGCGCGGTTTCGACTCGCCGCCCGCGGGCGCCGCGGGTGGACTGCCCGGGCGATGAACCTGCGGCATCTCGCACGACTCGCCGGACTCTCGGCCTCGGCGGTTTCACTGGCGCTGCGGGACAGCCCGAAGGTCTCGGCGGCCACCCGCCGCCGGGTGCAGCGTCTGGCGCAGCGCAGCGGCTACCAGCCGGACCCGACCATCGTCGCCATGATGAGCCACCTGCGCAAACCGCGGGCGGCGCGCCAGCAGGCCTGCTTCGGCGTCATCTCCTTCTACGACGAACGGCTCCCCTGGGAGCGCTCTCGCCACCTGTCGCGCATCTACGAGGGGATGAAGCGGCGGGCCGACGAGCTCGGCTACCGCCTGGAGCCGCTCTGGCTGCGCGCGCCGGGCATGACCTACCGGCGGTTTCGCGGCATCCTCGACGCGCGCGGCATCGAGGGCCTGCTCTGCTTCGGCAGCCCCGACCTGGAACAGGAGTTTCCCCTCGAACTCGACCACTATGCGATCGTGACCGTGGGCCTGAGCATCCGCACCCCGCTGCACCGGGTGACGAGCCATTTCTACAACGACATGGTCCACGTGCTCGACCGGGTGCACGCGCGGGGCTACCGGCGCCCGGGCCTCGTGCTCGGGCGCTATGAGCACGAGCGCAGCGGCCACGCCCACACCGGCGCCTACCTCGGCTGGTGCGAGCACCGCCTCGGCCCTGGCCGGGCGCTGCCGGTGCACCTGCTCGACCGCGTCGAGGAGCAGCCCTTGCTGCAGTGGCTGCACCGCCACCGGCCCGACGTGCTCGTCTTCGTGCACCTCTACGACGTGCTGGAACGGCTGCGGGTCGTGCTCCGCGAGAACCGGATCCGCGTGCCCGGGCAGCTGGGCGTCGCCGTGCTCAGCCAGATCCTGGCCGGCACCGGCTTCTCCGGGCTCCAGCAGAACCAGCCGCTGATGGGCGCCTGGGCCGTGGAGATGCTGGTCGCGCGCATCACGAACCGCGATCTGGGCATCCCGGTCACCCCGCGGGTGGAGATGGTCGAGGGCGAGTGGGTCGAGGGCCGGACGCTGCGGCGCGCCCCGCGAGTCAACAGTTGAGGTGATTTCGGTTCGCCAGACGCCGGACCTGTGGCAAGGTTTGGCCTTCCATGCACTTGGGGCTCGGCCTGTACCGGCACATGCTGACCCGCGAGAACTTCCAGTTCGCGCGCCAGGCGGGAGCCACGCACATCGTCGCCCATCTGGTGGACTACCATCGCGGGGGCGGCCACCGGGCGCGCGACGACCAGCCCACCGGCGGCGACCAGGGCTGGGGCCGGGCGGGCGATCCGGAAAAACTCTGGACGCTGGCGGAGTTGCAGGCGCTGCGGCACGACGTCGAGGCCGCCGGGCTCAAGCTGGAGGCGATCGAGAACTTCGACCCGGCGCACTGGCACGACATCCTGCTCGACGGGCCGAAGAAGCGCCAGCACCTCGAGAACGTCAAAACGATCCTCCGCCGCTTGGGGGAGGCGGGCATCCCGATCATGGGCTACAACTTCAGCCTCGCGGGCGTGGCCGGCCGGATCACCGGGCCGTTCGCCCGCGGCGACGCGCCGTCCGTCGGCATGGACGCCCCGCTCGATGCGCCCATGCCGCAGGGCACGGTGTGGAACATGGTCTACGACCCGGACGCCCCGCCGGGCACGGTGCCCCCGATCACCGCCGAGGAGCTCTGGCGCCGGCTGGCGGAGTTTCTCCAGGAGGTGCTCCCGGTGGCCGAAGCCGCGGGGGTCAAGCTGGCGGCGCATCCCGACGATCCGCCCACGCCGACGATGCGCGGCCAGCCCCGCCTCGTCTACCAGCCCCAGCTCTACCAGCGCCTTATCGACCTGGATCCGAGCCCGGCGAACACCCTCGAATTCTGCGTCGGCACGCTCGCCGAGATGACCGAGGGCGATATCTACGACGCCGTGGACCAGTACAGCTGGCAGCGGCGGCTGGGCTATGTCCACCTCCGCAACGTCGCCGGCAAGGTGCCGCGGTACCGGGAGACGTTCATCGACGACGGCGACGTGGATGTCCTGCGGGTGGTGCGGATTCTCCATAAAAACGGTTTCGCAGGGGTGATCATCCCCGACCACACGCCGCAGATGCAATGCGGGGCGCCGTGGCATGCCGGCATGGCGTACGCGATGGGCTACCTCAAGGCGGCGATCCGGACAGCGGAGGGGGACGGGTGAGCCGCCGGGGTCCGGAAGCATGAGCGCGCGACTCCACATCGACCACCACACGGGCGGGCTGGCGCTCGGAACCTCGCTCTTCGAGGGCGCCGAGACGCTCGGGGTGCGGGTGCCGACCTCCTGCCTGAAGAACGGCCGCTGCAAGGAGTGCGTCGTGGAGGTGATGGAGGGGATGGACCGGCTGTCGCCGCGGGCCGAGGCGGAGCGCCACCTGGCCGGCCGCTTCCGGCTGTCGTGCTGCGCGCGGCTGATCCGGGAGGACGGCGACGTGCGCTGCCACACGATGCGGCGGGGCGAGATGCGCATCGAGCGCCAGGCGTTCGCGCTCCCGGGCGGCGGCGCGCGCCGTCCGCCGGATCCGGCGGTCACCCGCGACGGCGACCGCATCCTGCTCGACGGGGAGGAGATCGCGCGCGGCGGCGGCCCGCTGCACGGACTCGCGCTCGACCTCGGGACGACGACCGTGGTCCTGCGCCTGCTCGACCTGGAAACCGGCGAGGTCGTGGCGGACTCCTCGTTCGAGAATCCCCAGCGCTTCGGCGGCTCGGACGTGATGGCGCGGATCCACTACGACACCAATGACGGCACGCGCGTGCTCCAGCGGACGCTCGCCGGCTACCTCAGCCACGCGATCGAGGAGCTGCCGGTCGATCCGCGCACGATCTACGAGGTCGTGGTCGTGGGCAACTCGACGATGCGCGACCTGTTCTTCGGGCTCTCGGTCTATTCCATCGGCCAGAGTCCGTACCGGTCCGTGACCGAACTGGACATCGCGGCCGGCCGGCGCACGACCACCAGTCTCGCGCAGCCGGCGCGGCGGCTCGGCCTGCCGGTGCACCCGCGGGCGCGAGCCTACGGCCTGCCGGTCATCAGCGGCCACGTGGGCGCGGACGCCGCCGCCTGCATGCTGGCCATCGACCTCGCCCACGAGGAGCGGCTGGTCGCCGTGATGGACGTCGGCACCAACACCGAGCTGGTGGTGGGGAACCGCCACCGGATCCTCGCCGCCTCGTGCCCGGCCGGGCCGGCGTTCGAGGGCGGCCAGATCACCTTCGGCATGCCGGGCCTCCCGGGGGCGATCGAGCGGGTTTCGATCCGGGACGACGGCGCGGTGGCGACGGAGGTGATCGGCGGCGGCGAACCCGAGGGCATCTGCGGCTCCGGGCTGGTCGACCTGCTGGGCGAGCTGGTGCGCACCGGCCGGATCAACGCCCTGGGGCGGTTCGAGGACGGCGCCCACGCCCTGCTGGTCGACGCGCGCGGCGATCCGCCGGTCACCTTCGACGAGGCGGACATCAGCGCGCTCGCCCAGGCCAAGGGCGCAAACGTGGCCGGCCTGCGCATCGTGCTGGGGGAATACGGCGTGCGGGCCTCGGAGCTGGACGTGTTCTATCTCGCCGGCGGCTTCGGCCGCTACCTCAACGTCGGGGCGTCCATGCGCATCGGGCTCATTCCGAACCTCGCCGCCGACCGGGTCCGCCAGGTGGGCAATGCCGCGATCGAGGGCGCCTGCCTCGCCCTGCTCTCGCGAACCCGGCGCGCGGAGTTGGAGGAGCTGGTCAAGCGCGTGGTGCACTGCCGGCTCGAGACCCATCCCCGCTTCTTCGACGTGTTCGTGGAAGGCTGCCAGTTTGCCGCGATCGACGACGCCGTGCTGGCCGCGACCCCCTGACCGCCCATGCGCGAGACCCTCGACACCCGCCCCGACGGCAACGTGCCGGAAGCCGAATTCCGGCGGCTGCTGGGATTTCCGCGCGGGCACGTGCTCGACGGGCGGGCGGCCGAGCTCGCGGCGTGGGCCCGGCGCTGGTATGCGGAAAATGGCCGCCCGTGGATCTACGTCCGGGAGGCGGCGGTCGAGGTGACCGACACAACGCTGCGCCTCGACGGCACGGAGTTCCGCTCCGACTCCCTGCACCGGCATCTCCGCGCGACGGGGGCGCGCCGGGCGGCGCTGGTGGCGGTGAGCGCGGGCGCCGGGTGCGAGGCGCACGCCCACCAGCTCTGGCAGCAGGGAAAGCCCGACGAATACTTTTTCCTCGAGAGCTTCGGCTCCGCAGTGGTCGAACACCTGGTCGCGACCACCAGCGGCCGGGTCTGTGCGCAGGCGGATCGCGACGGCCTGATCGCGGTGCCGCACTACAGCCCCGGGTACACCGGGTGGGACGTGGCGGACCAGGGCCGGCTCTTCGAGCGGATCGCGGCGGGAATGGCGCAGCCGTTCCCGGAGCCGCTGGAGGTGCTGTCGAGCGGCATGCTCCGGCCGAAGAAATCGCTGCTGGCGGTCTTCGGCCTGACGGCGCGCACGCCGGAGGCGCTGGCGGCGGGGCGGCTGACCCCGTGTGAACGCTGCTCCTTCGCGCCCTGCCAGTTCCGGCGCGCGCCGCACCGGCAGAGCGCGATCCGCGGCGAGAGCGCGCTCGTCGGCGAGCCGGCGGGGACCGCGGTCGGGACCGGCGCGGTCTATCGCACCAATCTGCGCGCGCTCCGCAAGTGGGCGGGCGAGCGGGTGCGGCTCGCGCCCCGCGGCGACGGCCGCCTCGAGGCCCGGTTCCGCTTCGACGGCACCACCTGCTCCAATCTGGGGCAGCCCCTGGCCTACGAGTATGTCGTGCTGCTGGACGCCCCGGCCACGGGCGGCGCCATCCTGCGGGTGGACTGCCGGCCCGCGCCGGGAGACGCCGGGCACACGAAAATGTGCGCTTGGTTCGAGGACGCGGCGGCGCTGCAGCAGGCGATGGCGGCCGAGCAACCGCTGGTCGGCCGGCCGCTGGACGCCGTCCTCACCTGGACGCGCCCCGTGGCGCCGTCGGGCTGCTTCTGCAACGCCGACAGCCGGCGGCACAACTGGGGCGTGGCGCTCGAGGCGATCCACTTTGCCGTGGCGCAGCACGCCGCGCCGCGACCCGCCCTGGAAGCCGTCTCCTCCCCGCCATGATCAAACTTTGCGACGTCAACCCCGCGGCGCGCGACAAGCTGCCGCCCGCCGCGCCGGACAAATCCGGCATCGGCGTCCATTATGTCGACGCCTTCCTCGCGCCGATGAACGCGGCGCTGCCCGACGGCACGCGCGTGTCGTGCAAGCGCCGGGGCCTCAAGCTCACGCTGCGGGTCGGCGCCAAGAAGGGCGACGGCCTCATGCGCCGCCTCGACGTGAGCGCCGATCCGGTCGCCATGCTGCCGGCGGCGCTGCAGGAGGCGGCCAAGGCCGCCGGCGTGCAGCTCGAGATCACCGACCGCGAGATCCGCATCGAGCCCTGATTGCTCCACTTTCACCCTCACTCTCCCTCCCCAAGGACCCCCATGAAACCCGAACAATGGCAGATCTTCAAGAAAGCCGCCCGCCTCGAGAAAATCGGCCGGGTGCCGATGGCGCTGATCATCGACAGCCCGTGGATTCCCGGCTACGTCGGCGTCAAGCACCTCGATTTCTTCCTCGATCCCGAGGTGTGGTTCCAGTCGCACCTCAAGATCCATCAGGAATTCCCGGACATCATCTTCGTGCCCTCCTGGTGGCTGGAGTACGGCATGGCGGCCGAGCCCTCGGCGCTGGGCGCCAAGATCAAGTTCTGGTCCGACAACACCCCCAGCGAGTACCACACGCTCTACCACCTCGAGGACATCGACAACTTCCCGCCCTACGAGGTCGAGGCCGACGCCTTCATGGGGCTGACCCTGCACCGGATGAGGATGCAGCGGCAGCGCATCCTCGACACCGGCGAGATCCTGCCGCTCGCCACCTCGCGCGGGCCGATGTGCACCGCCGGCTTCGTGCGCAGCACGACCGAGTTCATGATCGACCTGGTCGAGCGGCCGGAAGGGGCGCAC
The DNA here is from genome assembly GCA_035502155.1 of Opitutaceae bacterium. Taxonomy (GTDB): domain Bacteria; phylum Verrucomicrobiota; class Verrucomicrobiia; order Opitutales; family Opitutaceae; genus Fen-1467. The sequence goes on along the minus strand of DATJUU010000256.1, from coordinate 1,865 downwards.
AAGCTCCTCGACCTCTGCACCCGCCTGATCATCGACTGGCTCAAGGCCCAGGCGCAGGCGATGGGGCCGACCGTCGAGGGCATCTTCATCCTCGACGACATCGTCGGCTTCGTGAACGAGGAGCACTACCAGGAGTTCTGCCACCCCTACCTGAAGCGCATCTGCGACGCGTTCCCGAAGGACTGGGTCCGGGTCTACCACAACGACGCCTCGATCGAGGCGTGCCTCGAGCACCTGCCCGACGCCGGCTTCCAGGTGCTCAACTGGGGGAAGCAGACGGACATCGCCGACGTGAAGGCGCGGCTCGGCGGGCGGATGTGCCTGATGGGAAACGTCAACCCGCTCGAGGTCGGCGTCCGCGGCACACCCGAGGAGGTCCGCGCCGCCACGCTCGACGTGCTGGAGAAAAGCGGCGGCGAAAACATCATCCTCTCGGTCGGCGGCGGCACCAGCCCGGGCATGCCGCGGCAGAACATCCGCGCGATGCTCGCCGCGCTGCAGGAGTTCAACGACGCCCATTTTGGAAAACCATGAGACGCCAGGGTAGGGCCGGCGCTCGACGCCGGGCCGCTTCGGATTCCGGCGGCGGAAACGGCCCGGACACGAGGTCCGGCCCTACAATGCCGATGCGAGTCCTGCACCCATTCTCCCCATGCCTGACTATGCGTTGATGAACCAGTGCCTCTACGAGGGCAAAGCCAAGGAAGTCGAACAGATGACCAGGGACGCCCTCGCCGTGGGCCGCACCGCGCAGGAGATCCTGCAGGACGGACTCATCGCCGGGATGAGCGTCGTGGGTGAGGACTTCAAGCACAACATCCTCTATGTGCCGGAGGTGCTGATCGCGGCGCGCGCGATGAAGGCCGGCATGGCCGTGCTCAAGCCGCTGCTGGCCGCCCACGGGGCCGACTCCGGCGCCGCCGGCCGGCTGCTGATGGGCACGGTGCGCGGCGACCTGCACGACATCGGCAAGAACCTCGTCTGCATGATGGCCGAGGGCGCCGGCTTCGTGGTCCGGGACATCGGCGTCGACCAGAGCGTGGAGAAATTCGCCGCCGCGGCCGAGGAGTTCAAACCCGACATCATCGGCATGAGCGCGCTGCTGACCACGACCATGACCTACATGAAGGTCGTGATCGACGGCTTCCAGCAGCCTGGGCGGGAGCACATCAGGATGGCGATCGGCGGCGCGCCGATCAGCCAGATGTTCGCCGACGAGATCGGCGCCGACGGCTACGGGGCCGACGCGTCGGCTGCGGTGGACCTGTTCCTTTATCTGGTGGGCAAGGGGCCGCCGCCCGCGCCCTCGGTCAAGGCCGGCGCCGCGCCCCCGCCGGCGGCCACGGCCGCCCGGGCGCCGCGGCCGGCGAACGCCACCGCCCGCTTCCAGGTGCTGTACTGGCAGGACCTCCCCTCGCAGGTGAAGGCGTGGGACGAGGCTGACGAGGTCAAGGTTGACCTCGCGCCGCGCTTTGCCGCGCGGATCGACGCCGCGGCCCAGCGGCTCGGCCTCACCCAGGCGGACGTCTACCTCGCCCAGTGGCGCTGGGGCGAGCCGGCGGAGCGGCCCGGCATCGCCGCCGAGGTCGCCGACGCCGTCCGGCGTGAACTGGAGGCGGCGGCGCCCTGACCGGGTCGCCCGGTCCGCGGCGGCAACGGCCATGCTCACCCTGACGGAAAGACTCGCGCAGCCGGCGCGCTTCCTGATCGGAAGCGAGCTCGTTTCCGTGCGCGGCTCGATGGCCGAGCGCAGCGCGGTGCGGGCGCGCGACTTCGCCAACCGGCTCGTCGAGTGCCCGGACATCGACTGGGTCTCGATCACCGACAACGCCGGGGGCAACCCGCAGCTCGCGCCGCAGACCCTG
>DATJUU010000255.1:0-2349 GCA_035502155.1 Opitutaceae bacterium | reverse complement strand
CCTGAGCCGTGCGGGGCTGATGGGGTTGGAGGTGCTGATATGACAGATGGGGCTGGCGTGGCGGGGGCCGGGGCTTCGCCGGCGATGAGCGGGGCGGGGGCGGCGTCTTTGTCCGCGATGACGAGGGCGGCGCCGCCGGCGTCGTCGCGGCGCAGGGTGGCCAGGATCTCGGCGGCCGCGTCCAGGCCGGCCACCGCGACCGCCTCGGCAGCGGCGCCCAGCGCCGCGGCGATGGCCACCTCGTAGCCCTCGGCTACCCGCAGCCGCGCGGCGAACGAGCCGACCACGCCGCCGAACCTGGCCGGATCGGCGAGCAGCGCCGCGGAGGCGTCCGCACCGCGCCGGGCGGCCTCGGTCAGGGTTTCCGCACGCGCCCGCCGGGCGGCCAGGTCGCGAGCTGATTCACGTTCGGCGGTGCGGAGAACCTTGGCCCGTTCGGTACATTCGGCGAGGGTCGCGGCGGCCTGCTCGTGCTCGGCGGCCAGCTCGCTACGGTCTTCGTCGCGCCCGCCCGCCTGATCCTGCACCTGCTCGAACTCGTCCTGGGCCAGGGTGGCGCGCTCCCGGGCCTCGGTCGCGGAGACCTCCAGCCGGTCCATCTCCTCCCGCGCGGCCACGGTGCGGCTGTCCGCCGCGCCGACCTGCTCGCGCAGCCGGGCGACCCGGCTGGCCCGGGCGGCCGCGGCCTTGGCCCCCTCGGCCTGGCGGCGTTCGGCCGCGGCGAGCTCCCGCTCGGCGGCGGCGCGCTCGGCGGTGGCGACGGCGAGCACCTCGCGCCCTGCCGTCAGCCGCTCGTTCAGGGTCTCCTCTTCTTCCCGCAGCTCGTCGGCCTGCCGGTCGAGCTCGTCGGGGTCGCGTCCGGGGCGTTCCGGCTCGGTGGCCTCGGTCAGCAGCGTGTGCCGCTGGGCGGCCAGGTGCTGGGTGCTGCGCAGCCGTTCGGTCAGCGAGGACAGCGCGAACCACGTCTCCTGCGCGCGGGCCAGCACGGCCGAGGCCTGCTGGGCGGCCTGGTCGAGCTCGTTCTCCCCCGCCCTGGCCCGCGCCACCTCCTGCTCCAGGGCGGCGCGCCTGGCCAGCACGGCAGCCTCGTCCGCCTCGTCCCGCTGCAGGTCGGCGGCGAGCGTCACGTAGTCGTCAGCGAGCAGCCGCAGCCGCGCGTCGCGCAACTCGGCCTGGATGACCGCGGCCTTCCTGGCCACCTCGGCCTGCCGGCCCAGCGGCTTGAGGCGCCGGCTCAGCTCGGCGGTGAGGTCGACAAGCCGGGTCAGGTTGGCCTGCATCGCCTCCAGCTTGCGCAGCGCCTTCTCCTTGCGCTTGCGGTGCTTGAGCACGCCGGCGGCTTCCTCGATCAGGGCCCGCCTGGCCTCCGGGCCGGCGTGCAGGACGTCGTCGAGGTGGCCCTGCCCGACGATCACGTGCATCTCCCGGCCCAGGCCGGAGTCGGACAGGAGTTCCTGAACGTCGAGCAGGCGGCAGTGGTTGCCGTTGATGGCGTACTCGCTCTGCCCGGACCTGAACATCAGCCGGCTGAGCGTGACCTCGGAATAGTCGATGGGCAGGGCGCCGTCGGTGTTGTCGATGGTCAGCGTCACCTCGGCCCGGCCCAGCGGCGGCCGGGAGGTGGTGCCCGCGAAGACGACGTCTTCCATCTTGCCGCCACGCAGCGACTTGGCGCCCTGCTCGCCCATGACCCAGGACAGGGCGTCGACGATGTTGGACTTGCCCGAGCCGTTCGGCCCGACCACGCAGGTGATGCCGGTCTCGAGGCGGAGCGTGGTGGCGGAGGCGAAGGACTTGAAGCCGCGCAGAGTGAGGCTCTTCAGGTACAAGCTGCCCCCTTCTTTTCGCTCCCCCGCACCTTACCGCCCTGAAGGGTTCGAAACGGCGAACTGCAGGATGACTCGCGTGCCGCGGGCAGGGGAAGCGGAGGTGGGTGGGAGGCATGCCGGACTAGCCGGATGTCCCCGGCCGTGATGCCGTGCTAATGCGGTCAAAACCGTGATGCCCGTGTGACTATTGACATATAACGGGCAGATATACAACGAAGAGGGGCGCCGCCAAAGGCGCCCCTGATCCGTTCCCTGTTGTCCGGCCGAGTTGCTCGGCCTCTGTCGCTTTTAGCCGCGTCCCGCCTGCGCGCGTTAAACGTACGCGGGCTCGCGATCCGGCACCAACACGTCCTCGTGGCCAGCCTCAACCAGCGAGTCATTCTCTTCCTGAAGCCGTACAAGCTCAGCTTCCAGGTCGCGTACTCGCTGCTGGAGGCGGCGCATCTCGGAAACCATGCGGGGATCGGGACCGCCGACGTGGCCGAATAGAGCCTTCGCCATTGTTAAAGGTCCTCCACGC
>DATJUU010000254.1:0-5142 GCA_035502155.1 Opitutaceae bacterium | reverse complement strand
GGAAAAGCCCATGCCCCCGACCTTCATCACCGTCACCTGCCCCTCGTGTTTCGCGACGTTCGAGATCGCGGCGCCGCCGCCGGCGGAGCTGCCGGCGGAACTGGACTACGACTGCGAAATCTGCTGCCGGCCGATGGTCGTCTCGCTGCATGCCGACGGCGATGAGATCGTGGCGGATGCCCGCGGCATCAACGATTAGCGCCGGTGTCGCGCGCCCGCGGGCGGCGGCTCAAACCGCTCTTGACTTGACCACCCTCGGTTCTACGTTCGCCCTCCTTTCCGCCTCGGGGTGGTAGCTCAGCTGGTTAGAGCGTCTGCCTGTCACGCAGAAGGCCGCGGGTTCGAGTCCCGTCCATCCCGCCAATTCCGCCCCATGAAGGTTGCGCCTTGTGGGGCGTTGTTTTTCGACGATACTCGCCGCATGGTCAAAATCACGGGCGAATACCAGGGCGACCTGCATTGTGTGGCGACCCACGGGCCGTCGAGCCGGACGCTGGAGACCGACGCGCCGGTCGACAATCAGGGGCGGGGCGAGGCCTTCTCCCCGACCGATCTGATGGCCGCCGCGCTGGGCACCTGCATTCTGACGACGATGGCCTTGGCGGCCCGCCGCCATGGCATCGAACTGAAAGGCGCGCGTTTCGAGGTGACCAAGGAGATGTCGACCGACACGCCCCGGCGGATCGTGCGCCTGGCGACGCACCTCTGGCTCCCGGTGTCGAAGGACGCCGACCGCGACGAGGTGCTGGAGCGGGCCGCGCGCACCTGCCCGGTGCACAAGAGCCTCTATCCGTCGATCGAGGTCCCGATCGTCCTGCACTGGCAGGAGTGACCCGCTTGGCTTTCCGCCGCGGCGTTCACGCGCCGCCGGAGAACTGGTAGGCGGTGTTGAAGATCAGCTCAATCCGGCCGACCCAGACCCGGACCTTCAGCTTGCCCCGGGTGGCGTCAGTGGTGTCGGGGACGGCGCGGCCCTCGATGCGGCGGGAGCCGCCGCCGGAATTGCGCGCCTGGCCGGTGAACGATACGGCCTCACCGCGCTGCAACTGGCGCAGATTGTCTTCGGAGAAGCGGATCGAGAACCGGCCGTGCTCGTTGTAGAAGAAGAAGGGGAAGACCTTGGCTGCGTAATCCGCCTCGTACACCCCGGCCTGCCGCGCCAACGGAAGCAGGGTCAGCGTGACGGTGCCGATGAAGATCGAGGTCTTGGCGGGCTCGACCGTCACGCGGGCGAAGCGTCCCTCCGGGGCCGGTGGCGCCGGGCTGGCGGGTGCCGCGTCTTCCCCGGCGATGAGGCCGGCGGTCAGGAAGGCAAACAGCGCGAGCGCGGGCAGAGGGCGGAACACGCCGCGGACTTTGCGCGCGGCCGGGTGGGCGGGCAAATCCGAAGTGACCGGGCGGCGATCATCTTTCGAATTGCGCCATGCCGCGCGCGGCGGATGATCGGGCGCACCCATGGCCAAGGGCGTACAAGCGACATGGGGCGGGCGCTTCTCCCGGGGGCCGTCCGCCCTCATGCTGAGGTTCAGCGAGTCGGTTTCCATCGACCGGCGCCTTGCGCTGTTCGACATCCAGGGCAGCCAGGCCCATGCCGCCATGCTCGCCCGCGTGGGGCTCATCTCCCGGCGGGACCGGGACGCGATACTCGCGGGGCTCGAGCGCATCCGGCGCGAAATCGACGCGGGCCGGTTCCGGTGGCGGACCGAGCTGGAGGATGTGCACATGAACATCGAGCAGGCGCTCACCCGGCGGGTGCCGGCCGCGGCGCGGCTGCACACGGCCCGCAGTCGCAACGACCAGGTGGCGCTCGATATGCGGCTGTTTCTCCGGCAGGCCTGCGAGGTCCTGCGCGACCGGCTGCGGGCGGCGGAGCGCGCCGTGCTCGCGGCGGCGGCGGCGAACCGCGACGTCCACATTCCCGGCTACACCCATCTCCAGCGCGCGCAGCCCGTGCCGCTGGCGCATCATTTGCTCGCCTGGCTCGAGATGCTGGAGCGCGACCGCCAGCGCCTCGCCGAGGTGGCGGACCACGCCAACTGGTGTCCGCTTGGTTCGGGCGCCGTCGCCGGGACGACGCTGCCGATCGATCGCGAGTTCACGGCGAAGGCCCTCGGGTTCGTGGACGCGCGCGGCCGGCCGCGGCTGACGCAGAATTCGATGGATGCGGTGGCGGACCGGGATGTCTGCGTCGAATTCGCGGCCGCCTGCGCGCTCATCGGCGCGCACGGCTCCCGCATCGCCACCGATCTCATCCTGTGGGCCAGCGCGGAGTTCGGCTTCGTGCGGCTGCCCGACGCATTTTGCACCGGCTCCTCGCTCATGCCGCAGAAGAAGAATCCCGACGCCTGCGAGCTGGTGCGCGGGAAGGCGGCGCGCCTGCAGGGCAACCTGCAGACCCTGCTCGCGCTCGTGCAGAGTCTGCCGCTGACCTACAATCGCGATCTGCAGGAGGACAAGCGGCCGGTGTTCGACAGTTTCGACCAGACGGCAATTTGCCTGGAAGTGCTGGCCGGCGTGGTGGCGGGCCTGAAGGCCAAGCGGCCGCGGTGCGCCGCGGCAGTCGCCGATCCGGCGCTGTTTGCCACCGACTTGGCGGACTATCTGGTGGGCCGGGGGGTTCCCTTCCGGGAGGCCCATCGGGCCGTGGGCGCCGCCGTCCGGCTCGCCGAGGAACAGGGGGTGGCGCTCGACCGGCTGACGTTTGCCCAGGTCCGGGCGTTGCATCCGGCCTTCGGCCGGGATTGGGCGCGGGTGTTCGACCTGCGGCGGGCCATGGCGGCGCGGCGGAGCCCGGGCATGCCCGGACCGGCGCAGATCCGGCTGCAGCTGGGCCGGTGGAGGAAAATCCTCGGCGGTCGCTGAACTCCCGGCGGATCCATGTCCTCGATCCGCATTCTGTCCGATCGGGTCGCCAACCAGATTGCGGCCGGCGAGGTGATCGAGCGTCCGGCCGCGGTGGTCAAGGAACTGGTCGAGAACAGCCTGGACGCCGGGGCCACGCGCATCGAGGTGGAGTTTAGGACCGGCGGCCGGGCGTACATCCGGGTGGAGGACAATGGCGCGGGAATGGATCGCGACGACGCCCAGCTGGCGCTGGAGCGACACGCGACGAGCAAGATCGCGGAGGCCGCGGACCTCGACCGGCTGCACACCTTCGGCTTTCGCGGCGAGGCCCTGCCGTCGATCGCCAGCGTGTCGCGCTTTGAGCTGCAGACGCGGGCGGCGGGGGCCGAAGTGGGCACGGAGGTGCTCGTCAACGGCGGCCGGCTGGTGCACGTGCGGGACTGCGGGCGGCCGGTCGGCACGCGGGTGGTGGTGGCGCAGCTGTTCAACTCCGTGCCGGCGCGCCGCAAGTTCCTCAAGAGCGACGCCACCGAGAGCGCCCACATCATCCATTGCGTCCGGCTCTACGCGCTCGCCTGTCCCCAGGCGGCGTTCACGCTGATCGAGGACGAGCGGACCATCTTTCGCTCCCCGGAGTGCACCACGACCGCGGAGCGCGTGGCGGAGATCTTCGGACGCCAGATCGCGGAGTCGCTGCTCCCGGTCGAGTTCGCGGAGGCCGGGCTGAGCCTCTGGGGGTTGGTCGGCCGGCCCGGGATCGGGCGGGCGACCCGCCACGAGATGATCACCTTTGTGAACCATCGGCCGGTGGACAGCCGCACGCTGAGCTACGCCCTGATTGAAAGCTATCACGATGCCGTGCCCAAGGGGCGGTATCCCCTCGCGTTTCTCTTCCTCGACCTCGATCCGGCGGCGGTGGATGTGAACGTGCATCCGGCGAAGCGCGAGGTGCGTTTCCGCAACGAGGTGCAGGTGCGCGCGCTCGTCATCCGGGCGGTGTTGCGGTGCCTGCGGGAATCCGGTGCGGTGGCGATGACCGGGCCGGCCGCCGGCGGGCAACCGGACGGCGCCGCAGGAGCCCTGGCGGCGCCGCCGACGGCCATCCCGCCGGTGCCGGAATCGCGGATCGCCGCGCCGTTTCCGGCCTTTCGGCCGGCGGGTTCGCGCGAGCCGCCTGCCGCTCCCGGGGTGTCCGCGGCGGCGCCCGCCCCGGTCACGGCGCCGGCGTCACCTCCGGCGGGGGCGGATGGATCCCTAGCCGGCTGGCGCTATCTGGGGCTGGCGCACGAGACTTACGCCTTGTTCGAGACCGAAGCCGGCTTGGTGCTGCTCGATCGACGCGCCGCGCACGAGCGCGTGTGGTACGAACGGCTGCGGGAACAATTCACCTCGGGCCAGGTGGGGAGCCAACGCCTGCTGCTCCCGGTCCCGGTCGAGCTCGATGCGATCGCGGCGGCGCTACTGCTGGACCGGCTCGAGTTCCTCGGGCGCCACGGCTTTGAGATCGTCGAGTTTGGCCGGCATTTTTTCCGGGTGGAGGGCGTCCCGGAATGGATGGAGCCGGCAGATGCGGAGCCGTTCCTTCGCGACTTGCTGGGGGCGCTGCGCGAGGGGCGCCTGGCGGCCGCAGATCTGGACCTGGCCCGCGACGAGCTGGCGCGGCTGGCCGCGGCCCGGGCGATCCGAATGCCGGCGGGCGCGGGCGAGGCGGAGATGCGAGCCCTGGCGGGCCGGCTGTTCGCCTGCCGCCAGCCGCTGACCAGCCCGGCGGGCCGGCCCACCTGCATCGAGCTGAGCCACGGCGAGCTCGCGCGGCGGTTTCAGCGGTGACGCGCGGCCCTCGGTGCCGGATAAACGGATACACAGGGCGCGGGGCGGCGCGGAGAACCGACCGGAAAAACAACGGCCGAACCCGGGCGGAAACGGCCGGAAACCCGGAGGATCAGGCAGCCAATCCAGCCGGGGCGCGATCGGGCCAAGTGGTTGATGGGGAGCCCCTGGCGGGCGGTCCGGAGCAGCGCGGCGAAAGTGCTTGCTTTGGGAGTCGAGCGCCGCATTGTCCCCCCTCCCTTCTTCCAACGCGCTGCTTGAAAAAGCGGGGCGAAAGAAGAGAACTCCAAGCGCAATCCGCCCGTGCGTCAGGGCTGATCCCGTAACGTCGGGAAAAGTATTGACGAAGAAATGGCCGGTTGCCTTAGTGGATGTTTTCCCCTCGTGGGGACAGTGTTCTTTGAGATTTACTTTGTGCGATTGATTGGGACCCCCAATCAAACCTTTAACAAAGAAAAACGCGTGTGA
>DATJUU010000253.1:0-8947 GCA_035502155.1 Opitutaceae bacterium | reverse complement strand
CGTCCGCAACTCCCCCGTGCCCATCGGCACCGTGCCCATCTACCAGGCGCTGGAGAAGGTCGGCGGCCGGGCCGAGGAACTCACCTGGGACCTGTTCCGCGACACGCTGGTCGAGCAGTGCGAACAGGGCGTCGACTACTTCACCATCCACGCCGGGGTGCGGCTGCGCTACATCCCGCTCACGGCGCGGCGCATGACCGGCATCGTCTCCCGCGGCGGCTCGATCATGGCGAAGTGGTGCCTCGCCCACCACCAGGAGAGCTTCCTCTACACAAAGTGGAACGAGATCTGCGAGCTCATGGCCGCCTACGACGTCTCGTTCTCGATCGGCGACGGCCTGCGGCCCGGCTCGATCGCGGACGCGAACGACGAGGCCCAGTTCGCCGAGCTCAAGACCCAGGGCGAGCTGACCAAGCGCGCCTGGGCGCGCGGCGTCCAGGTGATGAACGAGGGCCCGGGCCACATCCCGATGCACCTGATCCAGGAGAACATGACCAAGCAGCTGGAATGGTGCGACGAGGCCCCGTTCTACACGCTCGGTCCGCTGACGACCGACGTCGCGCCCGGCTATGACCACATCACCTCCGCCATCGGCGCGGCGATGATCGGCTGGTACGGCTGCGCGCTGCTCTGTTACGTCACGCCCAAGGAGCACCTCGGGCTGCCGGACAAGGACGACGTGCGCGCCGGCGTCATCGCCTACAAGATCGCCGCCCACGCCGCGGACCTCGCCAAGGGGCATCCGGCCGCGCAGTACCGCGACAACGCCCTGAGCAAGGCGCGCTTCGAGTTCCGCTGGGAGGACCAGTTCAACCTGTCCCTCGATCCCGAGCTGGCGCGCTCCTACCACGACGAGACCCTGCCCCAGGAGGGCGCGAAGACCGCGCACTTCTGCTCCATGTGCGGCCCGCAGTTCTGCTCCATGAAGATCACGGAGGAAGTGCGCCGCTACGCCGCCGCGAAGGGCCTGAACGATGACGAGGCCGTGGCCGCGGGCATGGAGGAGAAGTCGCGCGAGTTCGTCGCCCACGGCGCCGAGGTGTACCCGCGGACCTGACCGGCCGGTGCCGGCCGCTGAAAATCATGAGGGCCGCCCCCTGTGGAGGCGGCCCTGCATGACCTAACACCAAGCAAACCGTAAGAACTACAACAATGGTCGTTACAGAACGACTCTTGTTTCGTGGGAGTAAGACGCAGCCGCGCCGATTTCGTTGAAAAATCGTTCTGTGAATTCCATGTGAACAGAACCCGCCCGGAATCGCCCCCGGGATTCCGGCCGCGCCATCCCGCCCGATGACGCGCAACCCGTTCTAGTTGAACAATTCAGACGGCATGACGCCCGGGGCCCCGGGCGCCGGGGACGGATCTTCCACCGGCTTCCGCGGCGTGCTCTTGAGCGGATACCGGAAAGTTTCTCCCTGGTAATTCCTGAACACGATCTCGTCGTCCGTGATGCGCTCGATGTACTCGGGATTGATCGGCACCTTGCCCCCGCCGCCCGGCGCATCGATGACGTACTGCGGCACGGCGTAGCCGGTCGTGTGCCCGCGCAACGCGCGGATGATCTCGATGCCCTTGCGCACATCCACCTTGAAGTGGGAGCCGCCGGTGATGAGGTCCATCTGGTAGAGATAGTACGGCCGCACGCGCATCCGCAGCAGGCGGTGCACCAGCGCCTTCATCACTTCGGCGTCGTCGTTCACCCCGCGCAGCAGCACGCTCTGGTTGCCCAGGGGCACGCCCGCGAAGGCCAGCCGGTCGCACGCGTCCTTCAGCTCCTGCGTGCACTCCCGCGGATGGTTGACGTGGATGCTCATCCAGACCGGCCCGTGCCGCTTGAACACCTCGCCCAGCTCCGGCGTGATGCGCTGGGGCAGGAACACCGGGATGCGCGAGCCGATGCGGATAAACTCGACGTGCTTGATCGCGCGCAGGCGGCCCAGCAGGTGGTCGAGCTTGCGGTCGGAGAGCAGTAGCGGATCGCCGCCGCTCAGCAGCACGTCGCGCACCTCCGGGTGCGCCTCGATGTAGCGCAGCCCGCGCTCGTATTCGGGATGGAAATTGTAGTCCTGGGCGTTGCTCACCAGCCGGCTGCGCGTGCAGTAGCGGCAGTAGGCCGCGCAGCGGTCGGTCACGAGGAACAGCACCCGGTCGGGATAACGGTGCACCAGGCCGGGCACCGGCGAGTGCGCGTCCTCGCCCAGCGAGTCGAGCATCTCCTCCTCCGACACCACCATCTCGTCGCCGCGCGGGATGACCTGGCGGCGGATCGGGCACTCGGGGTCGCCGCGGTCGATCAGGTTGAAAAAGTACGGGGTGATCGCCAGCGCCAGCTTCTGGTTCGCGATCGCGCAGCCCGCCTGCTCGGCCGGCGTCAGCGTCATGTACTGTTCCAGCTGCGCCGCCGTCGTGATCCGGTTCTTCAGCTGCCAGTTCCAATCGTGCCAGTCGGACGCCGGCACGTGCTGCCAGAGTCCCTGACCCTCGAACCAGACGGAGCGATCCTCGGTGTACGCCATGGTGACGGCAAAGTGATAAGCCTCCTAACCAATCTGTCAAATGGCGGCGACGGTTGCCCGCCGGCACACCGGTCCTCCCCAGCCGCCGGCACCCGGGCGCCGGTCAGGGCGGGAAAATGCCCCAGTGGAACTGCTGGTCAAGGGCCAGCAGGTAGATCATGGCCACGTAGATCCACGCCGCGACCAGGACGAGATTCGCAATCAGCGCCCGGCGGCCGTCCGGGGCCTCTTTCTCGGGTTTCTCGGCACTCATGTCTGCCACATCCTGCGCGGGATTCTCCCGGGTGCAAGCCCGGGCGCGGCTTCAGCCGGCCGCCGGCGCGGCCTCCGGGGACAACACCCGGATCGGCACGATCGCGCAGGGCAGTCCGCGCAGGAAGAGGCGCCGCTGCAGGCTGAACGCCGTGTAGTTGTGCAGCCAGCGGGTGAGGAAGGTCTCGCGCTCGAACACCAGCTGGCCGCTGAAGAACACCGCGCGCGGAAACCGCGCCATGAGGTCGGGCAGGAGCTTTTCCAGCTCGGTCACGACCTCGTGGCCCACCGCCGTCACCGCCTCGGCCTCGCCGCCGCGCGTCCGGACGAAGGTCACGTAGCGTTCGCCCTCGCGGTGCACGTGTTCGCGCAGGCGCTCGATCTCGTCGGCGCCCTTGAAATTGCCCGCGTCGACCACGCCGATCTGCACGAAGATCATCCGCTTGAACCCGCCGCCGAACAGGCGCACCGCGCCGAGCACGGTGTGCAGTCCCAGTCCGTTGAAGCCGTTGACCAGCACGACCGCCGTGCGGTCGGACGACGGCGCGAACTCGCGCGAACCCGGCGGCGCCGGCGCGGCCGCCGCCTCCACGATGCAGTCGAGGCTGGCCAGCTGGCCGCGCACGCCGTCGTAGTGCCGCCGCACGGCCAGCGCGGCGAGGATCAGGGTCGTGGTCATCAGCACCGTCACCCACCCGCCCTGGTTGAACTTGAGGACGACCAGCGTGACCAGGATGGAGCCGGTGAGCGCCAGCCCGAGCGCGTTGATCATCAGCTTGTGCCGCCAGCCCGCCTCGGTGCCCCGCACCTGCCACCAGTGCCGCACCATGCCGAGCTGCGACAGGCTGAAGGTGATGAACACGTTGATGCTGTACAGCACCACCAGCAGGTCCACCGCGCCGCGCGTCAGCAGCAGCACGGCCAGCGCCGCCCCGCCCATGATCGTCACCCCGTTGAGCGTGACGAACCGGTCGCTCAGCGCGGTGAACCGCGTCGGCATCCAGCGGTCCAGCGCCATGCTGGCCAGCACGCGCGGCCCGTCGATGAAGCCCGCCTGCGCCGCCACCAGCAGCAGCGCGGCGGCGCTCGCCAGCGCGACCTTCACCAGCGTGCCGCCGAGCCAGCCCGGCCAGCCGGCCGTGAGCCGCTCGAACAGCACCGCGTTGAGCGTCTTGCCCTCCACCGGGTGCACGCCGAGCAGCAGGTACGCGACCAGCAGGCCGGCGACCATCCCGCCCAGCGAGATGGCCATCAGCGTCATCGTGCGCCGCCCCGTGCGCACCCGCGGCTCGCGCAGGATCGGCAGGCCGTTGCTCACCGCCTCGATGCCGGTGTACGTGCCCGCGCCGAGGCTGTAGGCGCGCAGCAGGAGCGCGACGACCCCGAACGCGCCGATCTCCGCCGACGCGCCGTGCACCGCCCGGAGCGTGTCGCCGGGCAGCGCGGCCAGCGCGCCCGCATGGGTGGCGAACGCATAGAGCACGGCCCAGGTGTGCGTGAGCAGGAAGACCAGGAACACCGGCGCCAGCAGGAGGACCGATTCGCGCACCCCGCGCAGGTTCAGCATCGTCAGGAAAAGGATCCCGGCCACCGCGGCGGCGAGCTTCCACGCCAGCCAGGCGGGCGGCAGGAAGCTGAACAGCGCGTCCATGCCGCTGGCCACGGAGATCGAGATCGTCAGGACGTAGTCCACCAGCAGCGCGGAACCCGAAACCACCCCCGCCGTCGGCGAGAGCAGCCGGCTGGCCACGACATAACCGCCGCCGCCGGTCGGGAACAGGGCGATGATCTGGGCGTAGCTCACGCAGATGATGACCACCGTCGCGGTCGTCATGAGGGCGACGAACACCGCCAGCGCCGGATGCGCCAGCAGCACCTTGTAGGCCTCCTCCGGGCCGTAGCAGGAGGAGGACAGTCCGTCGGCGCCGAGCCCCACCCAGGCCAGCAGCGCCACCAGCGACAGCTTGTGAAACAGGCCGTGCTCGGCCAGGTCGCGTTCGTGGCCGATCAGGACGTTCTTCACGCCCCGCCAGGGAGAGTTGCCGTTCATGTTGGTTGCGTTGCTGCACCGCCCCGCATGAGGCGGAAGCGGCGGACTGCACTGCGGGCAACCAAGCGAACGCGGGTCACGCGCCCTTGGATCACCCTTCCCCATGCCTCCGGGGTTAGCTGTCGGGCTCGGCCTGAGAAGTGGCCTGGGCGGTGGTTCGCCACCGCCGTTCGCCCCGGCCGCAAGGCAATCACCCCGCGGCGTTTGGGTCCCCCGTGCCGGCCGGCGGGAACGCCGGGCGGCTTCGGCTGCTGATCTGTCGGGGGCCGAGCAAATCACGCCGGCGGTCGCCGTCAATCCGGCGCCGGGCGCCACCCGGCCAACCGCCTCGCCCACCATGGACTTACACGGCAAAATTGTCGTGGCCCGCACGCCGCGCGGCCCCGCGCCACAAAACCCTTGGCACCCGCGGCGAAAGGCTCTTTCGTCGCGCGCTGATGCCCACGCCACGTCCAGGGATTCTCGCGCTTGAGGACGGCTCGGTGTTTCGCGGTCCCGCCTTCGGCGCCGAGGCCACCGTCACCGGCGAGGCGGTGTTCAACACCAGTATGACCGGCTACCAGGAGATCCTCACCGATCCCTCCTACTACGGCCAGATCGTGACGATGACCGCGGTGCAGATCGGCAACTACGGCATCAACCCCGACGACGAGGAATCGGCCGGCCCCAAGGTCGCCGGCTTCGTCGTCCGCGAGCTCTCACCCGTGGCCAGCAACTGGCGCAGCCGCCAGACCCTCGACGGCTACCTGCGCCAGCACCGCGTCCCCGGCCTGCAGGGCGTCGACACCCGCGCCATCACCAAGAAGCTCCGCGTCACCGGCGCGATGAAATGCTGCCTGAGCACGGCGGACCTTTCCGCGGACGAGGCCGTGCGGCGCGCGCAGACCTGGGGCGGCCTCGTCGGCGTCGACTACGTCAAGGAGGTCACCTGTGCCGCGCCCTACCCGTGGGACCCCGAGGGCAAGTGGGACGCGCCGTTCACCCTCGCCGGCACCACGCTGAGCACGCCGCCGATCCCGAAGCGGCGCTTCAAGGTCGTCGCCATCGACTACGGCATCAAGCGCAACATCCTCCGCAAGCTCCGCCAGCATGGCTTCGACGTCTGGGTCGTGCCCGCCGGCGCCACGCCGGAGATGATCCGCGAGCTCGCCCCGGACGGCATCTTTCTTTCCAACGGCCCCGGCGACCCCGAGCCGCTCGACTACGCCTTCAACACGGTGGCCACGCTCCTCCAGCAGTATCCGACCTTCGGCATCTGCATGGGCAACCACATGATCACCCTCGCCCTCGGCGCGAAGACGTTCAAATTGAAGTTCGGCCACCGCGGAGCCAACCAGCCGGTGAAGAACCTCGAGACCGGCCGGGTGTCCATCACCGCGCAGAACCACGGTTTCGCCGCCCGCCCCGAGGATCTGGAGTCCCGCGGCGCGGTCGTCACCGAGGTCAACCTCAACGACGGCACGGTCGAGGGCCTGCGCCACAAGGAGCTGCCGGTCTTTTCCGTGCAGTATCACCCCGAGGCCTCGCCCGGGCCGCACGATGCCGACCCGCTTTTCGTCCAGTTCCACCGCCTGATCGAGCAGCGCCAGGCGGGGAAGACCTAGCGCCCGGCGGCGGGCTTCGGGCGTCGGACCCGGCGCTTGCCGCCGGCCGGCTGGTCCACCAGCGCCTCGAACTTCTTCGCGTCCTCCGGCGTGTCCACGCCGATGCTCGGGTCCTCCGTCACGCCCACGAGGATGTCGTAGCCGTTCTCCAGTGCGCGGAGCTGCTCGAGCTTCTCGATCTGTTCGTACCGGCCCGGCGGGAGGGAGGGGAACTGCTCCAGCAACCCGGCGGTGTAGGCATAGAGGCCGAGATGCTTGTAGCAGGGGTTCTTCTCCACCCACGCATCGTCGATCGTCAGCCCCAGGTCGCGCGAGAACGGCAGGCGCGAGCGCGAGAAGAACAGCGCGCGGCCGTTCCGGTCGAAGACGACCTTCACCTGGTTGGGATTGTAGAAATCGACCACGCGCTTGAACGGCGTGGCCAGCGTCGCCATCGGCGCCGGGCCGTCCAGCAGGCGCGCCAGCTCGCGGATCTGCGCGCCGGTCACCAGCGGCTCGTCGGCCTGGACGTTGATGACGTGCGCGGCCCGCACGGTGCGGTTGGCCTCGGCCAGGCGGTCGGTGCCGCTGGCGTGCGCGGGCGAGGTCAGGATCGTCTGGAACCCCCGGGAGGCGAGGACCGCGCGCAGCGCCTCGTGGTCCACCGCGAAGAACAGGGGGAATTCCGGGGCCTGCGTCGCGATCCGCTCGGCGACCCACAGCAGCAGCGGCCGGCCCTGGATCGGATGCAGCAGCTTGCGCGGGAACCGGGTCGACTCCAGCCGGCACGGGACGATGATGGCGGTGGCGGCCATGGAAGTCCCCTATGACAGTTCGCCGCGCCGCCGGCAACGCGGAAGACGCGGGCCGGCCGGCCACCGGGGCGCGCTCGGTTTTGTGATTGCCAGACCGCGGCGGGGGAGTCGAAATTCGCGGCCCAAAGCGCACCGTTCATGGATCAAGCCGAAGCCACGCCGAACACGCAGCAGCACGTGAAGGAGTTCGTCGTCCTCAACAAGATGGGCATTCACGCCCGGCCGGCGGCCATGATTGTGCGCGTCACGAACCGGTTCAAATGCGACGTGTTCGTGGAGAAGGATGAGGAGCAGGTGAACGGCAAGAGCATCATGGGACTGATGATGCTGGCCGCCGGCAAGGGCTCGACGGTGCGGTTCGTCGCCACCGGCGACGACGCCCCCCAGATGCTGGCGGAGCTCGAGCAGCTGTTCGCGCGCAAGTTCGACGAGGCCTGAGCGGGAACCGCTCATCCGCGCTGATGCGCGCTCCTCTCATCTGCTTGGAGCGATCAGCGACGATTAGCGCCAATTAGCGGTTCAATCCGAAGAATGCCCGGGCGTTCGCGGTCGTGACGACGGCCAGCTCCTCGAGGTTCACCCCGAACAGTCCGGCGCAGAACTCCGCCGTGTGGCGGACGAACGCCGGCTCGTTCCCCTGGCCGCGATGCGGCTCGGGCGCCAGGTAGGGCGCGTCGGTCTCCACCATCAGCCGCGCCAGGCCCTGCCGCACCGCCGCCGCCCGGACCGGCTCGGCCTTCTTGTAGGTGATGATCCCGGTGAAGGAACCGCGCCCGCCGCGCTCGAGCAGCGCGTCCATCTCCGCCGGCCCCTCGCTGAAGCAGTGGAACACCACCCGGCGCCAGTCGACGCCGCTGGCGTCGATCAGCTCCACGCATTCCCGGAACGCGCCGCGCGAATGCACCACCACCGGCACCGCCAGCCTTTTGGCCAGCTGCAGCCCCGCCCGGAACGCCGCGAGCTGGGCGGCAAAGACCGGCTCCGCCGCCGCCGCATCCTTCGGCAGGTGAAACCGGTCGAGGCCGACTTCTCCGATCGCCACCGGGTAGGGCGGGACCGCTGGGCCCGCCGCGTCCTCCTTCGGCGCGCCCGCCTCTGCTGGCCGGCCAGGCGCCCCACCCCAATACCCTTCCAGTTGCCCGAAGGCCGACTCCCATTCCGCCCCCACCGAGCACGGATGCAGCCCGACCGTGTAATGCACCACGCCCGCGTGGTCGCGGGCCAGCCCGCGGTACAGCGCCCAGTCGGCCGGCTCCGTGCCGATCGCCACCATCGCCGTCACCTGCGCCGCCCGGGCGCGCTCCAGCACCGCCGGCAGCTCGCCGCGCCGATGGAAGCCGTCCAGGTGGGTGTGCGTGTCAATCAGCGTCATGGGCTAAACTCCAAACCTCAGTCTCCCAAACTCCAAAGCGATCATCAACCTGCCGACCTCTTTGGAGTTTGGAGCTTTGGCGTTTGGCGTTTCAAACCTGATAGAGCGGCCCGTACCTTTCGCGCAGATAGCGAAGGAGCGGCTGCGGCGACAGCGCCTCGCCCGTGACCTTCTGCACCAGCTCCAGCGTGTCGTGGCGCCGGCCCTGCTCGTGGACCTCGCGCCGGAGCCAGCCGAGCAGGCCGGAGAAATTCCCGCGCGCGAATTCCTTTTCCAGCTTCGGCAGGTCGGCCAGCGCCCGGTACCAGAGCTGCGCCGCGATCATGTTGCCGAGGCAATAGCTCGGGAAATAGCCG